>CP079699.1:1287362-1609202 GCA_021383565.1 Levilactobacillus brevis
CGCACCCTATGAGCTATCTGGGGACTAAACGACTCGGACCTAAATGGATTCATTGACTAGGCTTCAAGGTAGCGTAGGTCATTCAATAGGCTGCTATGACACCGGTTCAACGTGAACGGCATCCACTACGGGATCATCGACGGTTGCCTGGGGAAATTCTACGATATCGGTCTGAAAGTAAGCCGTTAGTCGGTCTAAATCAATTGCCTGCCCCACCTTGGTCTCCTGACACGGTTTCTCCTGCAACATCTGCTGGCGAAGTTCAATCGTCGACATGTCCCCGTAGGCCAGCCAGACCGCGTGGAGCACATCCAATAGTTGGGGCTGATGGTCTTCGATATACATATCATCGGCCCAGGCCTTCTTGCCAATCTTACCCACAATCCGAATGCGATCGCGGTATTTGTGCTGGATTGCCGCCACGACCGGCCCGTTCTTTTCAATCACGATGGCGTCCTTAAAAGCCGGCACGCCGTACATCGCCAGATACGTGCCTTGAATGTAATAGAGTAAGGCCATCGCCTTCCATTGCGTGAGCTCTTCGGCGCCGTACATCCCCATCTGCGCCTCGCTTTGTACCCGTAACCAATTGACCATCCGTTTAACTTTCACGAGTTCCTCGTCCCCTTTTGTCAGTTAACTTCTAGTGGTCTAACCATACCAAGCCGACTCCGGAAATTCAATCACAATCGTACCCACCCTCTGAGAGGTTTAATGGGCAGACAAATAGAGCACCTATCTGTTCGACAGGTGCTCACTTTTGGCTTGTTTCTGCTTAGAAACGGCGTCAGATCAGCGTTTCAAAATTAGCAGGCTTTATTGATTGCAATCTCGAAAAATTTCGGTATAGTCGTGAACTAAGCCCTATTTCTTCAGCGCCTCGTCCAAGGCCTCCACGTGCTCAATGGGCCCGACCACCGTCAAGACGTCGTGTAGCTGGACCATGTCGGTCGGCTGCGGCGAGATGTTAATCTTCTGGCCGTGCTGAATGGCGATGATCGTTAGGTCGAAGCGTTTGCGCAGATTCAGGTCAATCAAATTCTGGTTGACGAAGGTCGGGTCGGTGATGACCACCTCGGCCAGTGTGTATTTATCACTCAAGTCAATAAAATTCAAAATATGGTTGGAGAGGAGCTTGCGGACAATACTATGCCCCATATCACGTTCGGGGAAGATCACCTGATCGGCACCCACGCGCTTAAGCACGCGGCCGTGGTCACTGGTTTCGGCCTTAGCGATCACCTTTTCGGCGCCCAGTTCCTTAGCCAACATGGTCGTCAGAATGCTGGCCTCCATGTTGTTCCCAATTCCCACAATCACGTAGTCAAAGGTATCGATGTTTAATTCCCGCAGAACCTCTTCGTCGCGCGTATCGGCCACCAATGTCTGGGTGGCGATCTCCGTCATTTCATTGACGGGCGCCTCCTGAACATCCACGGCAAGCACGTCTTGGTGGGTCTCAGCGATCGTTTCCACCACACTCTGTCCAAATCGGCCGAGGCCCAACACTGCAAAACTTTTTTTCATCTTTCAGACTCCTTAACCAATTAAGATATTTTCTTCCGGATAACGAATCAGGTTTTTCTTCACTTGGCGCCGCGACAGCGTGTAGAGCGTGGTGAAGATGCCGACCCGGCCGATGAACATTAATAGCATAATAACAATCTTGCCAATCACCGTCAGATGCGGCGTTAACCCCAGGCTTAACCCCACGGTGCCAAAGGCCGACAGCACTTCGAACACGATGTATTCCAGACCGAAGTTTTGCGGAATCTTTTCCGTCTGGGTCAGCACCAGCGTGGCCAAGGCAATCACGACACTCGCCATGAAGATGAGTAGCAGCGCCCGACTCACATTAGCCTGACTGAAGCGGCGGTGCGCAAACTCGGCGTCCTTCTTCCCCCGCAACTGCGCGATGCTCTGAATCATCAGCACGCCAAACGTCGTGGTCTTAATCCCCCCGGCGGTCGACCCCGGCGTCCCACCGATGAACATCAGAATCATAATCAGAAAAATACTGCCGGGATGTAACTCACTGGTCGGTAGCGAGACCAGCCCCGCCGTCCGCGGCGTCACACTCAGGAATAACGTGTTGATCGTCCGGTTGAACCAGGATGTCCCCTTAGGGAGTAGGCTCAAGTCGCGTTCCGTCACCAGCAGGATGACAAAGCCAATCACGAACAGCGACAGTGTAGTCACCAGCGTGAGCTTGGAGTTTAGCGTCAGGCGTTTACGCTCATGAAAAAGTAGCAGATCGCGCCAGACCAGGAAGCCTAGCCCCCCGGCCACAATCAGTAGCGTCGTCACCAGCAGCATGTAGGAGTCATCGCGGAAGCCCATGAGGCTATTGCCGAAGACATCGAAGCCCGCGTTACAAAACGACATGACGGAGTGGAACAGCGACACATAGATGCCCTGCGACCACCCGTAACGCGGGATAAAATCAAAGGAAAACAGAATCATCCCCGCCACCTGAAACAGCGCCGACAGGACAATGACGTAACGCATGACACTCTTGGTATCGTGCAGATGCTCCAGATTCAGCGATTCCTTGACCATCAGCTGCGTGGACAGGTTCAGGTGCCGCCGCATCACGTTAAACAGCAGTACCGCAAACGTCATGTATCCCAGCGCCCCAATCTCGGTCATGATCATGATGGCCACCTGGCCGAACGGCGTCCAGGTCTCCGCGGTGTTGACCACGGTCAGCCCAGTAATGCAGGTTGCCGAGGTCGCCGTAAACAAGGCATTAATAAAGGAAACGGGCGCATCGCGATAAGTGGCCACCGGCAAGCTTAACAGCAACGTCCCGACCGCAATAATCAAAATGAAGCCCATAACCATTTTTTTAGAGAGTGTATTTAAAAATAAATCATAAAACTTTGAATGTCGAATTTTATCCATGATTGTCCCTTGCCTCGTATCAGTATCCATTCCCCCAGTCTAAGACAACCTCTGGGGGAAAACAACACCTAATCCCGGGGAAAATTGAAAAACTCATAGCGGACCAGCCTAGTCGGAAAAGATTCTGACCGAGACGCCCGCTATGAGTTTCATCTTACGATTTAATCGGTTATCACACTTCTAAGTCTATGGCGTGGTTAAGCCGCCATCAACGACAAACTCTTGTCCGGTTGCGTAACTAGCTTCGTCGGAGGCCAAGAAGCTGACCATGTTGGCTAATTCGGCTGGCCGACCCACTCGACCCATTGGAATAGCCGATTCGGTAGCCTTTAAGGATTCTTCACTCGTCGTATCCAGAATCGGCGTCTTAATCACGCCAGGGTGAACCGAGTTAACCCGCACGCCATACTTAGTAAATTCGAGTGCAGCGCCCTTGCTCATTCCCCGAACAGCCCACTTGCTGGAAACGTAGCCACTCAAGTCAGCGAAGCCGGCCATCCCAGCAACTGAGGAAATGTTGATAATTGAGCCGTTACCATTTTTCTTAAGTGAAGGTAACGTGTACTTCATTCCGTAGAAGACACCGTATTGGTTAATCTTGACGACCTTGTCGTAATCGGCAACCGAAACGTCTTCAATTGAACTTTGGATCGCAATCCCAGCGTTATTGACCAAGATGTCAAACGATGTGGAAAAATGCTGTTCACCTTCACTAACCACCTTTGGCCAGGCCTCAGCGTCAGACACATCTTGTTTAATGAAGTAAGCATTCTCACCTAATTGGTCTTGGATCTTTTGACCGGCTTCCACGTTCCGGCCGGTGAAGACAACCTTAGCCCCATTGTTAATGAAGTTTTCGACGATTGCCGTTCCAATCCCACTTGTGCCACCGGTCACTAATGCTGTCTTACCTGATAAATCTGCCATTCGATTACCTCCACAAATCCTTATTTAGTCACAAATAAGCTAGTCAATCCATCATATTTATAAAGTGAATTTACTAACAAGCACAAGATTATTCTAGCACAACATTCATAAACTGACTGACGGAAATGACAATTTAAGCAGATTTGTCCACGATGAACAATGCCAAGTAGTTGGCAAAATCCTCTCCAAACAAAAAATCCCCACCGCAATGGTGAGGATTTCCCAATAGATAATATCGAAATATTAACGCTTGGAGAATTGTGAAGCCTTACGTGCCTTCTTGAGACCTGGCTTCTTCCGTTCTTTCATCCGGGCGTCACGAGTCAAGAGACCCGCACGCTTCAATGGGCCACGGAAATCTGGGTCAACTTCGAGCAATGCCCGAGCGATCCCATGACGAGTTGCGCCGGCTTGGCCGGAGAAACCGCCACCACGAACAGTAACTAATGCATCGTAGTTACCGAGCGTTTCCGTAACGTTGAATGGTTGTAAAACAACTTCACGAATACTTGCGAATGGAATGTAGTCTTCGATTGCCTTGTTGTTCATAACAATCTTACCTGAGCCGGGTACTAAACGTACACGTGCAGAGGAGTTTTTACGACGGCCAGTGCCGCGATATTGAACTTGTGCCAATTTGGTTTCCTCCTTAGATTAGGTTAGTAATGTCTAATACTTCTGGCTTTTGTGCTTCGTGCTTGTGGTCTGCACCAGCGTACACGTGAAGCTTCAATGCCATGTGGTGACCTAAGGAGTTCTTAGGGAGCATACCTTGAACAGAAGTTTCGATCAATTTTTCTGGGTTTTGATCCCGGAAGTTACCAGCAGTCCGTGACTTCAAGCCACCAGCGAAACCAGTGTGGTGGTAGTAAATCTTGTCGGCTGCCTTACGGCCAGTTAAAGCGACTTTTTCAGCGTTGATGACGATTACGTTATCACCAGTGTCCACGTTAGGGGTGAACGTTGGCTTGTTCTTACCACGTAATACAGAAGCAACGACTGAAGCAAGACGACCTAAGCTAACATCAGTTGCGTCGACGATGTACCATTTGCGGTCAACATCGTTGGGTTTTGCCATATAAGTTGTACGCACGTTAAATTCCTCCATAAATCTGTGTTTGTCTGACACCAAGTAAACTTTCCGGGGCTTATCGTGGGGCAAACAATACCAACAACCATAATACAAAGTTTTCACCATAAAGTCAATGATTGTTTGCCCCTTAACCAAAATTACCGCTGGTGTTGCGGCAATTTTGTCGGATGCGCCGGGTCCTCGCCTTGATAATAGACATGTTTCAAGTATAATCCCGCGGCTGGAACCGTTCGTCTGGCCTGCCGGCGGTCTTTCACTTCATATAGCCGTAAAATATCATGCACCGGCCGCGTCCCCGCGCCAATCTCGACGAGTACGCCGACCATGATCCGGACCTGATTGTACATGAAGCCATTACCGTAAAATTCGAAGACCAATTCGTTGTTGGTCTGGTCGATATGGCACGTGGCCTCGTAAATCGTCCGCACAAAGGTCCTGGTCTGAGCCCCAGAGGCCACGAAACTGGTAAAATCGTGTTCTCCGACCAGATCGCCCAGTGCCTGATTAATCTTACCTAAATCCACCGGAAACTTCCAGTGCCCCGTATAATTGCGTTTAAAGGGATTCCGAAATTCACCCAGATCCATCCGATACAGGTAGCGCTTGCCGGAAACATCGTACCGGGCGTGGAAGGTGCTGGCGACCTCCTCGACCTTCAAGACCTCCATATCCATCGGTAGCATGCTGTTTAAGCCCTTACGCATACTCTCCGCAGGAATGATGAAGGGAAAGTCGAAGTGGGCCACTTGCGCCAACGCATGGACGCCCGCATCGGTCCGCCCCGACCCGTAGATCACGATGGCTGGTTCGGGATTCTTCGCCATCTTATTGACGACCTGAGTCAGCACGCTCTCCACGGTCCGCTTATGGGGTTGCCGCTGAAAGCCGGCAAAGTTGGTACCATCATACATAAAAGTTACTTTATAACGTTGCATCTTTCCTCCTACCACCGACGAGTTGCTAATATGGCGGCCAATACCGCCACGAAAATCAGCCAAGTCACCGTATCTCGCCGTTGCCAAGTTAAGATTCGATACTGGCTACGGTGCTCGCTGTCTTGATAGCCGCGTGCTTCCATCGCCGTCGACAGCTCCTCGGCTCGGTTGAAGGCGCTCATGAATAGCGGCACCATCAAGGGAATCAGCGATTTAGCCTGCTTTAACAAGCCACCTTCGCCAAAGTCCACGCCCCGAGCACGCTGGGCATTCATAATCTTAGTGGCCTCATCCATCAGCGTCGGTACGAACCGCAAGGCAATCGACAGCATCATCGCCAGCGTATCCACCGGCACGCGAACCCACCGCAAGGGCTTCATCAGCGACGCCAACCCAGTGGCGATATCCAGTGGCTGCGTCGACAACGTCAGTAGCGTCGACATCATGATGATTAACAGGAAACGAATGAAGATGTAGCCGGAGTTAATCAGGCCAAACTGGGTGATATTGATAAACGCCCAGTGGAAGTACACGTGGCCCCCGACCGGACTGAACAGCAGCTGCAGGACCACGGTGAAGATAATCAGCCACAGCAACGGCCGTATCCCCCGCAGAAAGAAGCCCAGACTGATCTTCGACGCCAGAATAGCGCCCACCGTAAAGGCGATGATCAGCAGGTAACTCACCGGGTTATTGGCCATGAAGACCAACACGATATAGCAGAAGCTCAACATGAGTTTATTTCGCGGGTCCAGGTGGTGAACCACCGAGTCCAGGGGCAGATAGCGCCCAAAGATAAACTTAGACATGGGCGTCCCCCTCTCCCGGCCAACGTGCCGCCAAGTCATCGGCCAATTGCTCGGCGGTCAACGGCAGGCGATCAAAGGATACCCCCCGGTCGGCCAATCGCTGGGCGAACTGCGCCGCTCGCGGCATGTCCAGCTGGTTGGCCTGTAGCCACGCAGCATCACTGAAGACGTCTTGGGGCGTGCCGAATTTAACCAGCTTCCCCGCACGCATCACGGCGACCTGTTCGGCGTATTGGGCCACGTCTTCCATCTGGTGAGTCACCAGCACGATGCTCAGCCCCTGCTCCCGGTGCAAGCGAGCGAAGAGGTTCATCATCTCCTGACGGCCTTGCGGGTCCAAACCGGCCGTGGGCTCATCCAGGACCAACACCTGCGGCCGCATCGCCAAGACGCCGGCGATGGCCACCCGGCGCATCTGCCCCCCGGACAGTTCAAACGGTGAACGCTCGGCATAACTACTGTCGAGGCCGACCGTCTGCAGCATGGCATCGGCTAATTTATTCGCGTCGGCCGCACCCATCCCGAAGTTACGCGGGCCAAAGGCGATATCCTGCCGAATTGTTTCCTCAAAGAGCTGGCTCTCGGGGAACTGAAAGACCATGCCGACGTGTTGCCGGAGTGGCTTGAGGTCGGCGTTGGTGGTCTTCGGCGTAATCGTGAAGTCATCCACCGTGATCTGGCCGCTCGTGGGTTTCAACAGGGCATTGATCTGCTGAATCAGCGTGGACTTCCCACTACCGGTGTGCCCGACAATCGCCAGGTAGCTATGGTCCGGCACGTGGAAGGACACGTCGTCAACGGCAGAAGTCGCCATGGGCGTGCCCGCCTGGTAGGTATAGCTTACGTGTTCGAAAGTGATTGCCACAGCCATTCCTCCATTTCCGCCGCGGTCTGGTACGCCGCCGGAGGCTCGATGCCCCGGCGTTTTAGTGCGGCCTTTAACTTCGCGGTGAAGGGCAGATCCAAACCCAACTTCACCAGCTGTTCGCCTTGCGCAAAGATAGTAGCCGGATCGGCCTCATCGACCAAACGACCATCGTCAATCACCAGGATGCGATCGGCCCCGGCCGCCTCGTCAATATCATGGGTAATCGAGATCACCGTCAAATGCCGGTCGGCTCGTAACTGCCGGACCAACGACAACATCTCGCGGCGCCCCTGGGGATCGAGCATGCTGGTAGCCTCGTCTAGGATCAGAACGTCCGGTGCAATCGCCACGATACCAGCCAACGCTACCCGCTGCTTCTGCCCGCCAGATAAGGAGCTGGGCTCGCGGTGGGCAAAGGCCGTCATCCCGACCTGCTCAATGGCCGTCGCCACCCGCGGCACCATCTCGGCGCGCGGAATCTGCCGGTTCTCCAGTCCAAACGCCACGTCATCGGCGACGGTGGCCCCGACGAATTGGTTATCGGGATTCTGGAAAATCATTCCGATCTTCTCGCGCACCTGCCAGACGGTCGCCGGCGTCAGCTGTATGCCACCCACGGTCACGTCACCGGTCGTAAACGGCAACAGGCCATCCAACGACTTGGCGAGGGTGGATTTGCCACTCCCGTTGTGGCCGACAATCGCCAGCCATTCACCGGCGTGGACGTTAAAGCTCACGTCATCTAGGGCTGGTCGCGCATCGTCTTCCTGGTAACGATAGCTCAAATGTTTAACTTCAATAATATTTGCCATCCGCGCGCTACTCTCCTTTGAAAAAGTCACCGCTAATTATACCAAAAAAACGGTCGTGACCGAAGTGTTGTCCGTTGATTTACGGAAATTTGGTGATTGTCCGGCATCACCGTAAAAAAGGGTATAAAAAAATCACTAACAAACCAGCGGCGCTGAGGCGTTAGCCCCCATTCAAGCTAGACTCGGAAAGATTTCCCCATCATCGTAGCGCTCTATACCACATGGTTCTAGTGATTAATTTAAAACATATTGGTCTCCCGTTTACGGTCGAGAGGACACCGTGAACCGCGAACTAAATAATTAGTCAACGAATTCCAGAACTGCCATAGCGGCACCATCACCGCGACGAGGCATCGTCTTTAAGATACGCGTGTAACCACCGTTACGGTCGGCGTACTTAGGTGCTAATTCGCTGAATACCTTTTGCAATGCGCTGGTAACGACAACATCATCGCCGTCTTCCTTAACATCAGCAACCACGTTACGGATGAACGCAGCAGCCTGACGCCGGGCGTGCAAGTCGCCTTGCTTACCCAAGGTAATCATTTGGTCAGCCGTCTTCCGAACTTCTTTAGCGCGTGCTTCAGTCGTTTCGATGCGGCCGTTTAAAATTAAACTGGTAGTCAAATCGCGTAACAAGGCACGACGTTGAGAACTAGTCCGTTGTAATTTACGGTAACTCATAACCAGAAACCCTCCTTTGAGTGTCTAAAATTAGTCTTCCTTCCGAAGTGACAAACCTAAGTCAGCTAACTTAGCCTTAACTTCTTCAAGGGACTTGCGACCCAAGTTACGAACCTTCATCATATCTGCTTCAGTCTTGTTAGTCAGTTCCTGAACCGTGTTGATACCAGCACGCTTCAAGCAGTTGTAAGAACGAACGGATAAGTCGAGCTCTTCGATGGTCATCTCAAGCATCTTTTCCTTATGCGTTTCTTCTTTTTCAACCATGATTTCCGCATTCTTAGCTTCGTCAGTCAGGTCGACAAACATAGCCAGATGTTCGGTCAAGATCTTGGCAGCCAATGAAATGGCTTCGCTTGGATTAATTGAACCGTTTGTCCAAACATCCAGGGTCAATTTATCGTAGTCAGCCCGTTGGCCAACCCGTGCATTCTCTACTTGGTAGTTAACCCGTTCGATTGGGGTGTAAATGGAATCAACAGCTAAAACGCCAATTGGCATTTCCGTGTTCTGAGCTTTGTGCTCGTCAGCAGAAACATAGCCACGGCCCTTATCCGCAGTCATCCGCATATGGAACGTTGCCCCATCGGCAACCGTAGCAATGTACAGATCTGGGTTCAAGACATCAACGTCGGCACCCGCCACAATATCACCGGCAGTGATTTGCGCTGGTCCCTTAACATTGATCTCCATGGATTCTTCCTGATCGTCGGAACCGTTCAGCTTCAGCGCGATCTTCTTAACATTTAAGATAATCTGCGTGACGTCTTCAACGACCCCTTCAACCGTAGAAAATTCATGTAAAACCCCGTCGATTTGAATGCTGGTAACAGCTGCACCAGGTAATGATGAAAGCAAGATCCGCCGTAAGGAGTTCCCAAGCGTTGTCCCGTAACCACGTTCCAACGGCTCAACAACAAACTTACCGTAGTTGCTACTCTCATCAATTTTATGAATGTTAGGCTTTTCAAATTCAATCATTCTTATCGTTTACCCCTTTCAAACCGCGTTGAGCTCCTATAAGTCAATCCCATCATGAAGGTTGCCCTCATTAATGAAACGCTCACGTTAAACCCGACGGCGCTTTGGAGGACGAGTCCCATTATGAGGCACTGGCGTAACGTCACGAATAGCCGTAACTTCGATACCAGCAGCTTGGATGGCCCGGATAGCAGCTTCACGTCCTGAACCAGGACCCTTGACAGCAACTTCAACGGACTTAACACCGTGTTCTTGTGATGCCTTGGCAGCGGCTTCAGCAGCCATTTGTGCAGCAAATGGTGTTGATTTCCGACTACCCTTGAACCCTAAAGCACCAGCAGATGACCAGGCAATGGCGTTCCCTTGAACGTCCGTGATCATGACCAATGTGTTGTTAAACGTAGCATGAATGTGTGCAACACCGGATTCAATGTTCTTTTTGACCCGACGCTTGCGACTAGTTTTTCTAGTAGCCATAAAGTGTTGACCCTCCTTTACTTCTTCTTACCGGCAATCGAAACGGCTTTACCCTTCCGAGTGCGGGCGTTGTTTTTGGTGTGTTGGCCGCGAACAGGCAAACCGCGACGGTGACGCATCCCACGGTAAGAACCGATTTCTTGCAAGTTCTTGATGTTCAGGCTAACTTCACGACGTAAGTCACCTTCGACCTTGTACTTGTCAACTTCGGCACGAACCTTGTCTTCTTGATCAGGTGTCAAATCGCGAACCCGAACGTCTTCTGCGACACCAGCATCCGCAACAATCTTGTGTGCGGTGTTGATACCAATACCAAAAATGTAAGTCAAACCATAAGCGATTTTCTTATCACGTGGTAAATCCACTCCAGCAATACGTGGCATTAAATGTGCACCTCCTATAAATTGAATTACTTACCCTGGCGTTGTTTGTGCTTAGGGTTGGCTGAGCAAATAACCATTACTCGACCCTTACGCTTGATAACCTTGCAGTGTTCGCACATTGGCTTAACTGATGGTCTTACTTTCATGAATATCCCTCCTACATCTGTCCAGGCGGTTACTTGAAACGATAAGTAATCCGGCCTTTAGACAAGTCATACGGTGACATTTCAACAGTTACTCGATCACCAGGCAGAATCCGGATGTAATGCATCCGAATCTTACCGGAGACGTGAGCGAGAATCTCATGACCGTTTTCTAATTCGACCCGAAACATTGCGTTAGGTAATGTTTCGGTAACTTTACCTTCGACTTCGATGACATCGCTTTTCGCCACGAAAGTACCTCCCTTTTAATTGCGTGTAAAATACACGTAAAAGCAGCAGGAGCAAGGATGTTGCTCCCACCTAGCACCTGTGAATTGCGACAGCGCGCCATTTACAGGCTAAACCTGAATAAGTCTACCATAATTCCCACAACTTAGCAAGAACTTAGTAAAACCTACAGATTCTTCAAGATCTTTTCAATGTCGACGTAGACATCATCGATAGCCCGGTCACCATCTACCGTGAAGAGCAAGCCCTTCTTGGTGTAGTAATCAACGAGTGGCGTGTTCGCCTTAAGGTTAACCGCCAGACGATTCTTCACCGTTTCCGGCTTGTCGTCTTCACGTTGATAGAAATCATGGCCGCCACAGACATCACAAGTGCCCTCAACCTTAGGATTGTGGTAAAGCTTGTGATACGTTGCGCCACAAGTCCGGCAGATGTACCGACCGGAAAGGCGTTCAACCAAGACATCGGGTTCAACGTGAATGTTAATCACGGCGTTGATGGTCCGATCCAGTTCTGGGCCAAAGCTATCTAAGGCTTCGGCTTGAACTAAGGAACGGGGGAACCCATCCAACATGAAACCAACCTTGGTATCATCTTGAGCTAAGCGATCCCGAACGATGCCATTCGTGACTTCATCCGGTACCAGTTCACCTTTGTCGATGAACTTCTTAGCGGCCAAACCCATTTCGGTTTCGTTCTTCATCGCTTCACGGAAGATGTCTCCCGTAGAAATATGCGGCAAGTGGAACTCATCGATAATCTTTTGGGCTTGGGTCCCTTTACCGGCACCTGGTAGGCCCATGAGGATTAAATTCATTGCTGTCATGTTCGTTCTCCTTATTTCAAAATTATTAGCCTGAAATACACAAGCAGGTGTGCCAATTAGATCAACACACCCGCTGGAAACTCATTAAGCTGGTTCTGGACCTTGCGGATCATTTGGTGATCCTTGAATAAAGCCGACGTATTCGCGCTTCATCATCAATCCGTCAACCTGACGCATGGTTTCGATAGCCACACCAACGACGATTAAGAGGCTGGTACCACCTAAACCAATAGACTCATCTAAGTCCCAAAGATTTTGGGCTAACAACGGAATTAAGGAAATGAATCCAAGGAAGAGTGACCCAACAGTGCTGAGTCGCATCAACAAACTGGAAACGTATGACTGCGTTTCGTGACCAGGCCAAACACCAGGAATGTAGCTCCCCTGCTTTTGCAGGTTCTCAGACAACTTTTCTGGGTTGACTTGAACGAACGCATAGAAGAACGTGAACACAATGATCAGAACGGTGTACAGAATGGCACCATCGAAGGTTTGCATGTTAAACAGGTTCGTCATGGTCTGATACCAGGCATCCTGCGAATGCGTGTTTTGGAACGCCATCAGAATCGTCTGGGGCGTGGCAATAAACGAACTTGCGAAGATAACTGGAATAACACCGGCAACGTTAACCTTTAATGGGAGGTAGCTGCTATCTGGCGAACCAGATACCCGCCGCGTATACTGCATTGGTACCCGCCGTTCGGCCTGTTGAACCCACGTCGTAAACGTGATGATCACCAGAACCAAGACGACCAAGCCTAATACGAAGAGTACGCTCTTCCACATGTCCCCCGTCGCAATGTCAACGAAGTAATCTTTGTAGAGTTTGTAGACGGCAGTTGGCGTCCGGGCAATGATACCCGCGAAGATAATCATTGAAATCCCGTTACCTAAACCACGATCGGTGATCATATCACCCATCCAAGTGGTCAACATGGTCCCACCGGTCAGGATTAACCCAATCGACAGATACGTGGCAACACTCGGATTTTGCACCAGTTTCATTGAGCTTAACGCACTGAAACCAGCGGTGATCCCAATCGACTGAACGAAAGCCAAAGCAATCGCTAAGTAACGCGTCGCTTGGTTTAACTTCCGCCGTCCAACGTCCCCTTGCTTACTCCATTCAACGAAGCGCGGAACGATGTCCATTTGTAGCAATTGAATAACGATTTGTGCAGTGATGTAAGGTGAAACCCCCATCGCGAAGATGGAATAGTTGGTCAACCCACCACCACTGAAGGTATCTAAAATACTAACTAACCCAGAAGACGCAACGCTTTGAAGTGCCTTCGCGTTAATGCCGGGGACAGTAATATAGGTACCCAACCGAAAGACAATCAAAACCAGAAGAGTAAAGAGAATCTTTTTACGAATATCTTTAATCTTAAACGCGTTTTTTAAGCTTGAGAGCATTAAATCACCTCAGTCTTACCACCAGCAGCTTCGATAGCTTCGGCAGCTGACTTGGAGAACTTAGCGGCTTTAACCGTTAACTTCTTCGTTACTTCGCCGTTACCTAAAATCTTGATACCGGCTTTTTCGTTCTTCACGATACCGGCTTCGACTAAGGCAGCTGGTGTAACTTCAGCACCATCATCAAAGACGTTCAAAGCAGATAAGTTTACGACAGCAAATTCCTTGCGGTTAATGTTGGTAAACCCACGCTTTGGAATCCGACGGTACAGTGGCATTTGGCCACCTTCAAAACCCAAACGAGTCTTGCTACGAGCCTTTTGACCCTTTTGGCCACGACCAGCAGTCTTACCGTTACCAGATGAATCACCACGGCCAACCCGGTTACGAACCTTCCGTGAGCCTTCAGCAGGTTTTAGTTCATTCAACTTCATGCTATTGCGCACCTCCTTATAAAATGAAATTAGGACTACTTAACTTCTTCAACTTTAATTAAATGTGCGATTTGGAAAAGCGCACCGCGAGTGGCTTCGTTGTCTGGTTGAACCACCGTGCTGTTGACACGGTTTAAACCAAGAGCTTCCACAATCTTCCGCTGTTTAGGGAGGCGGTGAGCGACACTATGAATTAAAGTAACTTTTAATTGAGCCATTTTAATACCCCTCCTTATTCAGCTAAGTGTTGAAGAGAGACACCACGGAGAGCGGCAACTTCTTCAGCACGCTTTAACTCAGCAAGGCCAGCAAAAGTGGCACGAACTGCGTTAACTGGCGTGTTAGAGCCAAGACGCTTAGAAGTAACGTCAGCAACACCGGCTAATTCCATGACGGAACGAACGGCACCACCGGCAGTAACTCCAGAACCTTCAGCAGCGGGCTTGAGTAAGATCTTACCCCCACCATAAAGACCGAGTGCTTCGTGAGGAATGGTCGTTCCCACGATTGGAACTTCGATCAAGTTCTTACGAGCGGCTTCAACAGCCTTACGGATAGCTTCTGGGACTTCTTGTGCTTTACCAGTACCAAAGCCAACGTGACCGTTCTTATCGCCGACAATTACAAGTGCTGAGAACCGAAGACGACGGCCACCTTTAACAACTTTGGTGATCCGGTTGATAGCAACAACGTTATCTTCAAGTTCTAACTTGTCGGGATCAATAAATTTTGCCATGTGTGGTTATTCCTCCTTACTGTTAAAATTCCAGCCCGTTTTCACGAGCAGCTTCTGCCAATGCTTGGACACGGCCATGGTACAAGTACCCGCCACGATCAAACACGACGTTGCTAATCTTCTTTTCGACAGCGCGCTTAGCAACTAAAACACCAACAGCCTTAGCTTGGTCAGTCTTGTTGTCGCCACTGACTTCGCTATCTAACGTTGAGGCACTAACAAGCGTGACACCCGCTACGTCATCAATGACTTGAGCGTAGATGTTTTTGTTAGAGCGGAAAACGTTTAAGCGTGGGCGTTCTGCAGTTCCAGAAATTTTGTTCCGGACACGCGTATGACGCTTTTGACGTGTCTTGTTCTTATCTGGTTTTGTAATCAAAATAGTCACCTCTTTGTAGAATTATCAGCAATTAAGCTGCGTTACTGTTACTTACCAGTCTTACCTTCACGAATCCGAACGTATTCGTTTTCGTAACGGATACCCTTACCCTTGTAAGGTTCTGGTGAACGAACGGCACGAACTTCGGCAGCAAAGTCACCGACTTCTTGCTTGCTGATACCAGAAATGTTGATGGTCGTGTTATCAGGAACCTTAACTTCCAAGGTTTCTGGAATAGCCATTTCAACAGGGTTGGAGTAACCAACACTCAAGATCAAGGTCTTACCCTTGGCTTGAACACGGTAACCAACACCGACCAGCTTCAAGGTCTTAGCGAAACCATTAACAACACCTTGGACCATGTTGTTTAAGTTAGCACGCTGAGTACCGTGAAGAGCACGGGTCTTGTTGTTGTTGTCTGGACGGTCGAAATCAACCGCACCGTCACTAATCTTCATGGTGATGATGTCAGAGAAAGTCCGGGTTAAAGAACCTTTAGGACCCTTGACAGTTACTTGATCACCATCGCGTTTAACCTCGACGCCAGCTGGGACATCGACAGTTTTATAACCAATACGACTCACTGTAAGGCACCTCCTATCTTCTTAAAAGTTTTACCAAACGTAGGCGAGAACTTCGCCACCGATTTTCTTGGCACGCGCTTCTTTATCAGTAACTACCCCTTCAGAGGTGGAGATAATAGCGATACCTAAACCGTTCAGAACCTTTGGCACAGCGTCGGCCTTAACGTATGAACGTAAGCCGGGCTTTGAAATACGCTTTAAACCACTGATGACACGTTGGTTATCCTTACCGTACTTCAGGAATACGCGGATGATGCCTTGCTTGTCATCATCGATGTATTCAACATTACGGATGAAACCTTCGCGCTTCAGGATCTCAGCGATGTCGCGTTTAATTTTAGATGCAGGTACTTCGAGTGATTCGTGACGCACCATGTTGGCGTTACGGATCCGCGTCAAGAAGTCTGCAATAGGATCAGTCATGGACATTAACGTTTACCCTCCCTTTGTTTAAAATTCGTTTTACCAGCTAGCCTTCTTCATACCAGGAATTTGACCCTTGTGGGCAAGTTCGCGTAGGCAGATACGGCAAAGGTGGAACTTTTGATAAACAGAGTGTGGACGTCCACAACGTTCGCAACGAGTATATTCTTGAGTAGAGAACTTCGCAGGACGCTTGTTCTTAGCAATTTGTGATTTCTTAGCCAATTTGTGTGAACCTCCTTAATTAGTGTGCAAACGGCATACCGAATTGAGTCAACATTTCGCGTGACTCTTCATCAGTGTTAGCCGTCGTAACGATAACGATGTCCAAACCACGAACACGGTTAACGTTATCAAAGTTAATTTCTGGGAAAATCAATTGTTCCTTGATCCCCAAAGTGTAGTTCCCACGGCCATCAAAGGCACGGGCGCTAACACCATGGAAGTCACGAACACGTGGCAATGACACGTTGATCAATTTGTCCAGGAATTCGTACATCCGGTCACCGCGGAGGGTAACCTTAGCACCGATTGACATGCCTTCACGAAGACGGAAGGTTGCGATTGACTTCTTGGCCTTAGTAACCAATGGCTTTTGACCAGAAATCAACCCAAGTTCTTCAACGGCTTCGTCGAGGTTCTTAGCGTTGGAAACAGCATCACCAACACCCATGTTCAATACGATCTTTTCGATCTTCGGCGTTTGCATAACAGAACTGTAGCTAAATTTTTCCACCAATGATGGGGTAATTTCATTAACGTACTTTTCTTTTAAACGAGCTGACATGAAATTATGTTCCTCCTTTCAATGATTATTTGTCGATGGTTTCGCCGGACTTCTTAGCGAACCGGACTTTGTGACCATCTTCAACACGAACGCCAAGCCGGGTTGGTTCGTTGTTCGAAGGATCAATAAGCATAACGTTGGATGCGTGAATTGGTGCTTCAATATCAATAATTCCGCCTTGGGGATTAGTTTGAGAAGCTTTTTGGTGCTTCTTAATCATATTGACGCCTTTTACGATCACGCGGTTCTTGGCATTGAAGACTTTGGAAATAGTACCTTCCTTGCCTTTATCCTTGCCAGCGATCACGCGGACCTTGTCACCAGTTTTAATAAGCATTCCTGTGGGCACCTCCTTGTTTAACGCGAGTCTTAATTACAGTACTTCGGGTGCTAATGAGATAATCTTCATGAAGTCGTTGTCACGTAATTCACGTGCAACTGGTCCAAAGATCCGAGTCCCTTGTGGGCTCTTGTCGTCTTTAATCAGCACAGCAGCATTTTCATCAAAACCGATGTAAGAACCGTCATTACGACGTACACGAGACTTCGTACGAACAACGACAGCCTTGACTACATCACCTTTTTTGACAACGCCACCTGGTGTTGCTTGTTTGACAGTAGCAACGATGATATCACCGATTCCGGCGTAGCGACGTTTTGAGCCACCCAGAACCTTGATAGTCAGGATTTCCCGGGCGCCGGAGTTATCGGCAACCTTTAAGCGACTTTCTTGTTGGATCACAGCTAGTGTCCTCCCTTCAGATCTAGTTCAGAATACGATAAAAACGACACCTAAATGATTACTGCTTTTTCAACAATGTCGACTAAGCGGAACCGCTTGGTAGCAGATAATGGACGAGTTTCCATGATTTCAACAATGTCGCCGGTTTGGGCTTCATTCTTTTCGTCATGTGCCTTGTACTTCTTGGAGTACTTGACACGCTTACCATATCTTGCATCCGTCTTCGTCGTTTCTACAACGACAGTGATCGTCTTGTCCATCTTGTCGGACACGACACGACCACGGTAAACCTTGCGGTTATTACGTGCATCACTCATGTATTAGTGACCTCCTTCTTATCGTATTCTATTTGTTCAGTTCTTGTTGACGAAGAGCGGTCTTAATCCGCGCAATGTTCTTGCGAACCTGCTTCAACCGTGCGGTGTTTTCCAATTGACCAGTAGCTAATTGGAAACGCAAGTTGAATAATTCGTCCTTGTAGCTCTTTTCTTTATCGAGCATTTCAGCAGTGGTTAATTCATTGATTTCTTTAGTCTTCATTAGATTCGCCACCTACTTCCTCTCGAGATAAGACCTTAGTACGAACGGGAAGCTTCATGGCTGCAAGCCGTAATGCTTCGCGTGCCGTTTCTTCAGAAACGCCACCGACTTCGAACATTACCTTGCCACGCTTGACTGGGGCTACCCAGCCATCAGGCGTACCTTTACCATTACCCATCCGGACCCCAACACCTTTACTGGTGTAGGATTTGTGAGGGAAAATCTTAATCCAAACTTTCCCACCACGCTTCATATAACGCGTAATTGCAACACGGGCTGCTTCGATTTGACGGTTGGTAATCCACTTGGAATCCAACGCTTGCAAACCGTAATCACCGAAAGCCACGCTCTTGCCACCCTTGGATTCGCCACGAAGCTTTCCACGGTGGACACGACGGAACTTTACTCGCTTAGGTACCAGCATGCTATTTCCCTCCTTGTCCGTTAGATTGTTTCTTTTCAGGCAGAATTTCGCCACGGTAGATCCAGGTCTTAACACCCAGAGAACCATAAGTGGTGTGAGCTTCTACCCAAGCGTAATCAATATCAGCACGTAACGTGTGCAGAGGAACCGTACCTTCAGCATAGCTTTCGACACGGGACATGTCAGCACCGTTCAAACGGCCTGATACTTGCGTCTTGATACCCTTGGCACCAGAACGCATGGTCCGTTGCATCGTTCCACGCATAGCGCGACGGAATGCAACCCGACCTTCCAATTGACGGGCGATGTTTTCGCCAACCAATTTGGCGTCCAGATCTGGCTTCTTGATTTCCACGATGTTGATGTGGACACGCTTGCCAGTTAAGTCGTTCAATTCCTTACGGAGATTTTCGACTTCTGAACCACCCTTACCAATAACCATTCCTGGCTTGGCAGTGTGAATTGAGATGTTGACGCGGTTTGCAGCCCGTTCAATCTCAACAGTTGATACAGATGCGTCAACGAGACGCTTTTCGATAAATTTACGGATTTGAAGGTCTTCCTTCAGGTAAGCAGCGAAATCCTTTTCAGCATACCACTTTGCTTCCCAGTCGCGAATGATACCGACCCGTAATCCAGTTGGATTTACTTTTTGACCCACGCGTTATCCCTCCTCTTTTTCAGATACAACAACCGTAATGTGACTCGTACGTTTGTTGATTGGTGAAGCAGAGCCTTTGGCACGAGGACGGAACCGCTTAAGGGTTGGTCCTTCGTTCACATAGGCTTCGCTAACAACTAAATCTTGACGATCTAAGTCAAAATTGTTTTCTGCGTTAGCAATTGCTGAGTTCAATACCTTTGCCACAACCGGTGATGCTCCACGCGGTGTGAACTTTAAAATAGCGATCGCTTCAGCGACGCTCTTGCCGCGGATAAGATCGATGACAAGGCGGACTTTGCGAGCAGCAATCCGAACCGTCTTAGCAGTCGCTTGCGCTGATGTAACTTGTTCAGCCATTAGTTAATCCTCCTTATCAACGAGTTGTTTTATCGTCGCCACCATGACCACGGAAAGTCCGGGTTGGTACGAATTCGCCAAGCTTGTGGCCTACCATATCTTCTTGAATGTAAACTGGGACATGCTTCCGTCCATCATATACAGCAATGGTAAAACCAATAAAGCTAGGGAAAATAGTAGACCGGCGGGACCAGGTCTTGATGACAGCTTTCTTGTCTTGATCCTTCTGCGCATCAATCTTCTTTAATAAGTGCGCATCGGCGAAAGGTCCTTTTTTCAAACTACGACCCATTATGAAACCTCCTCTACTTGTGGCGCATCGCTAAATGCGATGATCACCAGGTCTCTTGACATCCGGATAACCGGATTATTACATCTTGGAACCTTTACGACGACGTACGATGAACTTGTTGCTCTTGTTCTTCTTAGAACGCGTCTTCTTACCAACAGTCTTCTTACCCCATGGAGAAAGAGGAGATGGTAAACCAACAGGTGCCTTACCTTCACCACCACCATGTGGGTGATCGTTAGGGTTCATAACTGAACCACGAACGTGAGGACGTTGACCAGCCCAACGAGTCCGGCCGGCTTTACCAACGTTAACCAATTCATGTTCTTCGTTACCTACGGCACCGATCGTTGCACGGTTAACCTTCAGAACCATCCGAACTTCACCAGATGATAACCGAACTAACACGTACTTGTCATCGTTAGCTTTACCTAACGATTGTGCTGAAGTCCCAGCAGAACGTACCAATTGGCCACCCTTACCTGGCTTCAATTCGATGTTGTGAATAACAGTACCGAATGGAATGTTAGCTAATGGTAATGCGTTACCCGTCTTGATATCAGCTTCTGGACCAGATTGAACCTTGTCGCCAACCTTTAAGCCCTTAGGCGCAATAATGTAAGACTTAACACCGTCAGCGTAAACTAATAAGGCAATGTTAGCAGTCCGGTTAGGATCGTATTCGATCGCCTTAACCGTTGCTGGGACATCATCCTTGATACGCTTGAAGTCGATGATCCGGTATTGACGCTTGTTACCACCGCCACGATGACGGACAGTCATCTTACCAGCGTTGTTACGGCCGGCAGTGTGACTTTGTGAATCAAGCAATGACTTTTCAGGAGTCGTCTTAGTGATGACGTCTTTGTAAACCAAGCTCGTCATGTTACGACGACCATTGCTTGTTGGTTTGTATTTCTTAATCGCCACGTTATTTCCCTCCTATATCTGAGATTTTATTCTTCGTTGAATAACTTGATTTCTTTTGAGTCGGCAGATAAGCTGACAATGGCCTTACGACGCTTCTTAGTGTAGCCTTCGTAACGTCCTTGACGCTTCTTCTTACCCTTTAAGTTCATGATGTTGACCTTAACAACCTTAACGTCAAAGATGTCTTCAATGGCATGCTTGACTTGAGTCTTAGTTGCTCGTACATCAACGTCGAACGTGTAACGCTTGTCGTCCATAGTTGCCATTGAGGCTTCAGTAACAACTGGGCGTAAAATAATGTCACGTGCTTCCATTATGCGAGCACCTCCTCTACTTGAGAAAGAGCTGGTTGCGTGATCACTAACTTATCAGCATCAGCAATGTCGAGGACATTCAAGCTCTTGGCAGGAATAACCTTAACGTTGGCTAAGTTGCGGGCTGCTAAAGCAGCAGTAACGTTGTCATCTTCAAGGACAACCAACGTCTTAGTCGTGACATTCAAACCAGCAAGCACTGAAGCAAATTCTTTCGTCTTAGGTGCATCGAATGCTAAACCGTCAACAAGGACGAAGTTATCATCGAGAACCTTTTGAGAAAGAACGGACTTTAATGCTAAACGGCTAACCTTCTTAGGAAGGCGGTAACTGTAAGAGCGAGGGGTAGGGCCAAAGACCACACCACCACCAACCCATTGTGGTGAACGGATTGAACCTTGACGTGCCCGACCAGTACCCTTTTGACGCCATGGCTTCTTACCACCACCACGAACGGCACTCCGGTTCTTAACGGCGTGAGTTCCTTGGCGCATGGATGCCCGTTGCATCAGGATTGTGTCGAATACGACGCTTTCGTTAGGTTCAACACCGAAGATATCGGCGTTCAACGTAACGTCGCCGTTTTGGCTACCATCTTGTTTGTATAATGCTACGCTTGTCATTTAATTATCCTCCCTTCCTAATTAGTTTTCTGAATGCTTAGGACGTGGTGGGCGAACAGCACTCTTAACAGTAACGAGTGACTTGTTGGCACCAGGCACATTGCCCTTAATCAACAGAACGTTGTTATCCACGTCAGCCTTAACGATCACAAGGTTTTGGATAGTAACTTGCTTGTTACCCATCCGACCTGGAAGCTTCATGCCAGGGAATACCCGGTTGATGATAGCACCCAGAGAACCTGGACGACGGTGGTAACGAGAACCATGGGCCATAGGGCCACGGCTTTGACCATCTTTATGAATGTTACCTTGGTATCCATGACCTTTAGTGACACCAGTGACATCAACGATGTCTCCTGCTTGGAAGGTATCAACTTTAACTTCGTCTGCTACCTTGTAATCTCCCAGCTCAACATCTCTGAATTCACGAATGAAGCGCTTAGGAGTCGTGTTTGCTTTTGCTACATGACCTTGTTCGGGCTTGTTGCTGAGTACTTCACGCTTGTCTTGGTAACCAAGTTGAATGGCATCGTAACCGTCGTTTTCCATCGTCTTAACTTGCAACACTACGTTTGGGGTTGCTTCGACAACAGTAACGGGGATTAATTCGCCAGCATCAGTGAAGACTTGCGTCATCCCGACCTTTTTCCCTAAGATTCCTTTTGTGGTCATGAGTACACCTCCGATTATATTGTATTTATTTTGAAAAATTATAACTTGATTTCGATGTCCACACCACTAGGCAAGTCGAGCTTCATTAATGAGTCAACTGTCTTTGGCGTTGGGTTAACGATATCGATCAAACGCTTGTGCGTCCGCATTTCGAATTGTTCACGTGAGTCCTTAAACTTATGTGGTGAACGTAATACGGTGTAGATCGTCCGTTCAGTTGGTAATGGAATTGGACCAGAGATAGTGGCACCAGTTCTCTTAGCAGTTTCAACGATCTTGTCCGCTGATTGGTCGAGGATACGATGTTCGTATGCCTTCAACCGAATCCGAATTTTTTGTTTTGCCATTGTGTTCCCTCCTTCGTCTATTTTAAAAATAAGACTAACTCCGTGGAAATTCCCGCCACACCCTCATGGCAAAGCGGCCGGGTGTGTCGCAATCTCCCACATCATCGCTTAAACTTTTGAGCTTACCCCGGGGTGTTCGAAAACACCGTCAGAATTTTAGCACTTGACTATCATACTAAATAAAACGCCGGCTGGCAAGGGTTTTCGCACAATTAATCGAATTTTCTTGTGAAATCGCTGACCAATTTGATATCAGTCAACTCATCGTAAACGAAATTATCAAGGCGGTGGCCCACAATGGGGCTTTTAAACCGTCTCACCGACAACCGCACGACCGCCTTACGCGCTCAGAGGCTGAACCGACTTAGTTAACCCAAATTAATCCAGCTTCTTCCTATTAAATAGGATCTTCGCCAAGAGCCAACCCATCAAGCAGGTAATCACATCGGAAGCCGGCTGAGCCCAAATGACCCCATGATACCCTAGCACGTGCGCACCGAGTACAATCATCACGTAGAAGACCACGCCTTGCCGGGCAATCGACATGATAAAGGCCCCACTCGCCTTCCCCGTACTCTGGAAAACAGTTGTGTAGACCAGTACAGCACCAACAAACGGCGTCGTCACCAGGAAGACCCGGAGCATATATGTCCCGGCGGTAATCACAGCTTGATTATGTAGGAACAACCCAATAATCTGGGGGGCAAAGACCATCAAGACTATGGCCAAGATCAAGGCATACCCCACTTCCACCAGCAGATCAAAGTGCAGAATCTTCTTGAACCGTGCCATGTTCTTCGCACCAAAGGTATAGCCAATCAGCGGCTGCGCACCAAAGGCAAAACCGACCATCACCAACATGATAATCATGTAGACCTTCAGGACAATCCCCATGGCGGCCACACGGGTCGGCCCGTAGTCCACCAAATAGCGGTTCAACACAGCCGTCCCAAACGCCTGCATCAGGTTGGTAATCGACCCCGGAATCCCGATGAACAGGACCTGACGAATCAACTGACTGTCGATCCGACTGATCTTAGGGTCAATCGAGATGACCTGACAATAGCGTTTCGTCAGATAGACCAGCAGAATCGCCGAAATCGTGTAGCCAATCACGGTGGCTAACGCGGCCCCAGCGGCGCCCATGCCGAGTGGGAAGATTAACAGTGGGTCTAAGATGATGGTAATCACCGTTCCCACCATCGTCCCGACCATCGACTGGGTGGCAAAGCCTTCCGTTCTGATCAGGTTACCGGGCACAATCGACACGATGATTGGCATCGCGCCAATCGCCATGATGCGGTAGAACTGAGACGCGTAGGTGTAGGTTGCCGGCGTTGCGCCCAACAGGTGCAGAATCGGCCGGGTAAAAGCCAGCAGAAACACCGTGGTTACGAAGCCTAATCCAACTGCCCCGTACAGGCAAAAGCTACTGACACGGCTCCCCGTCGCGTAGGCCTTCTCTCCCAGCAAGCGGGAGATTAACGAACTCCCCCCTAAGCCGAAGATGTCGCCAATCGCAATCAGGAAGGAAAACAACGGCGTACACAGCGCCACCCCGGCGACCAGGTTGGTGGTCTGCGTTTGCGAAACGAAAAATGTATCGGCCAGATTGTAAATCATGCTGGCCACCATACTTAACACAACGGGTAGCGCCAGCTTGAAATACGCTCGCGGAATCGGTGCCCGTTCAAACAGTTCCTCCATAACTCACTCTCCAATACCAATGTAGACGCACGAGGATTATTATAACGCAAAGCACCACACGCTGTCAGGTACGGATTGCTTGGTTACTATCGTCTCGGCTAGAACTCCACCTCTGCTTGGCCCATGTTGAGCGGGCGTCAGCCGCAATGAACACCAGCTAATCACCCCTTTTCCCCGCTCAACCCACAAAAAAACGCCCCACCATAAAGGTAGGACGTTTCATTTCAGAGAATCACGCGACCCTAGTCTTCGACTGGAGTACCGCCATTCTTCTTGATAATATCAGCTTGAACACTCTTAGGCGTTGGTTCGTAGTGGTCAAACGTCATGGTAAAGGTACCACGACCTTGAGAAGCAGAACGTAACGTCGTCGCGTAACCGAACATTTCGGCTAACGGAACGAAGGAGTGAATCATTTGTGCGTTCCCACGAGCTTCCATACCATCAACCTTACCACGACGTGCGGTAACTTGGCCCATGATATCACCCATGTATTCTTCTGGTACCAGGATATCAACCTTCATGATTGGTTCCAGGATAACGGGACCAGCAGACTTAACGGCATTCCGTAAAGCCAAGGAAGCGGCAACCTTGAAGGCTGCTTCACTAGAATCGACTTCATGGTAACTACCATCGTATAACTTGGCCTTAACATCAACCAGTGGGTAACCGGCTAAGACACCGTTTGCCATGGCTTCTTGCAGACCTTGGTCAACTGAAGGGATAAATTCACGAGGAACAACCCCACCAACGATAGCGTCTTCGAATTCGTAACCCTTACCACGTTCGTTAGGGGTGAATTCGATCCAAACGTCACCATATTGACCTTTACCACCGGATTGACGAACGAACTTACCTTGGACCTTAGTTGACTTCGTGAAGGCTTCACGGTAGGCAACTTGAGGTGCACCAATGTTCGCTTCAACCTTGAATTCACGCTTCATCCGGTCGATGATGATATCCAAGTGAAGTTCACCCATTCCGGCGATCAGCGTTTCACCAGTTTCAGGGTTAGTTTCAGCCTTGAAAGTAGGATCTTCTTCAGAAAGCTTTTGCAGAGCGTTGTTCATCTTGTCTTGGTCAGCCTTCGTCTTAGGTTCAACGGCAACCTGGATCACAGGATCAGGGAAGTTCATTGATTCCAAGTGTAATGGGTGATCAGGGTCAGTCAAAGAGTCACCAGTCGTGGTGTTCTTCAAACCAATGGCCCCGGCAATATCACCGGAGAAGACTTCTGGAATTTCTTGACGGTGGTTTGAGTGCATTTGCAGCAAACGACCAACACGTTCACGCTTGTCCTTCGTGGAGTTCAGCACGTAAGAACCAGCTTCCAGAGTACCGGAGTAAACCCGGATGTAAGTCAAACGACCAACGAATGGATCGGTGGCAACCTTGAAAGCCAAGGCAGCGAAAGGATCGTCATCGTTCGCACGTAACGTAACGGCTTCATCAGTATCAGGAACCGTGGCGTTGTATGGCTTAACGTCCAATGGTGATGGCAAGTAGTCGATAACGGCATCCATCAACATCTGAACACCCTTATCCTTGAAGGCAGAACCAGCAAAGACAGGGAACATGTCCAAACGTAACGTTGCCCGACGGATAGCAGCCTTCAATTCCTCTTTGGTGATTTCTTCACCTTCGAGGTACTTTTCCATGATTTCATCGTCAACGTCAGCAACGCTTTCGATGATACCTTCATGGCGCTTTTGGGCTTCTTCCTTCATGTCATCAGGAATTTCAACCGTATCCCATGAAGAACCTAACTTATCCTTGTCGTAAACGTAGGCCTTCATTTCGATTAAGTCAACAACACCGGCGAAGTCATCTTCGGCACCGATAGCCATTTGCAAAGCAACGGCATTGGCTTGCAGACGTTCGTGGAGGGAGTTCACTGAGAAGTCGAAGTCGGCACCCAGCTTATCCATCTTGTTAACGAAAACGATACGGGGAACATCGAAGTCAGAAGCTTGACGCCAAACCGTTTCGGTCTGAGGTTCAACCCCGGCTTGACCATCTAAGACAGCGATGGCACCATCAAGGACCCGCAAGGAACGTTCAACTTCAACAGTGAAGTCCACGTGTCCTGGAGTATCGATGATGTTGATCCGGTGTTCTTTCCATTCCGCAGTCGTCGCAGCGGAAGTAATCGTAATACCCCGTTCTTGTTCTTGTTCCATCCAGTCCATTTGTGAAGCCCCATCATGGGTTTCACCAATCTTGTGGATCTTACCAGTATAATACAGGATACGCTCAGTAGTCGTCGTTTTACCGGCATCAATATGAGCCATGATACCAATGTTACGCGTCTTCTCAAGCGGAAATTCACGAGTATTAGCCATGATTAATGTGTAACTCCTCTCAATTTGATCATAGGTTGTGATTGTGCCAAAAGGTGGCTACTATCATCACACTGATTAAGTAGCCACCTCTCGATTAAAGGAATAATCCCTTAAGCCAGAGACGAAAGTGTTAAAAACACTCCGCTCCAACATTTTATCACACTGTTGGCAATGCAGTGCGATAGCTGCTTTTTACCAACGGTAGTGTGCGAAGGCACGGTTAGCATCAGCCATCTGGTGCGTATCTTCACGCTTCTTAACAGCTGCACCCGTGTTGTTGGCAGCATCCATGATTTCACGTGCAAGACGTTCAACCATCGTGTGTTCGCCACGAAGACGGGAGTACTGAACCATCCACCGAAGACCTAAAGTGGTCCGGCGATCTGGACGTACTTCGATTGGAACTTGGTAGTTTGACCCACCAACACGCCGAGCCTTAACTTCCAAGACTGGCATAACGTTCTTCATTGCTTCTTCGAAAACTTCAACTGGATCGTTACCAGTTTCGTTCTTGATGATGTCGAAGGCACCATAAATAATTTTAGTAGAAGTCCCGCGTTTCCCATCCATCATCGTGTGGTTAATCAAACGAGTAACCAACTTTGAGTTGTAAATTGGATCAGGAAGGACTTCACGCTTTTGTACGTTTCCTTTTCTAGGCATTGTTAATATCCTCCTCGAATGTTGTTTCAGACTGCTTGACGGCAACCGTGCAAGTCAGTCTTATAGTACGTCTTAGCCCTTAGGCTTCTTAGTCCCATACTTGGAACGACCTTGACGACGGTCAGTCACACCGGCAGTATCGAGCGCACCACGGATGATGTGGTAACGAACCCCAGGTAAATCCTTTACCCGGCCACCACGGATTAAGACAACACTATGTTCTTGAAGGTTATGACCGATACCAGGAATGTAAGCAGTCACTTCAATTAAGTTGGACAACCGCACACGTGCATATTTCCGTAAAGCTGAGTTAGGCTTCTTTGGTGTCATGGTACCGACACGCGTAGCAACCCCACGCTTTTGTGGAGCTGGATTCTTAACTTGAGCTTTTTTGAAACTGTTATACCCGTAGTTTAAAGCTGGGGCATCTGATTTAGAACTTTTAGATTTACGACCTTTACGCACCAATTGGTTGATAGTAGGCATCTAAATAGTCCTCCTTTCTTATTCTTGAGTTTAGTCCACACATCCAGGTGGTTCATTTTTCGTTAAAGAAAAAAACCACTCAGACGCGGGTTCAATTGAAGTGTCCCTCCCGCCGTCAGTCAGCATGTCTGGTAGTGAATACCCGAGACCTGTCTGCGAAAAGCACCTTTAATAGAATACCACGCCTGAAAACCCATGTCAATAAAGGTTTTCGGTATTTGTTCCAAACATTTCACCTATTTTTACGGAGTTAAGCATTAGAGGTGATAGTTATGTTACTCCCAATTCTCTTTATTTACGGGGCCTGCTGCGGCTCTTTACTGGTCGCGCTGGCCAGCCGCTATGCCCGGGGGACGTCCTACTTCTTTCCACGGTCGCACTGCGACACCTGTCAGACCCCCTTGGCCTACTGGCAGCTGGTTCCGGTGGCCAGTTACCTATTGGTGCGGGGAAAATGTCAGACTTGCGCGGCCATCATTCCGCCGATCACCTTTCTTCTGGAGGTCGGTGCTGGGCTAATCGCCACGACGGTCGCCACTCCCTTCAGTCTCCGGGTTGTCCTGTGGCTAGGGCTCTGGACCTTCGCCGCGCTGTGCGATGCGCAGTGCCAGACGTTCCCCGGCTGGGTGAGTTGGCTGGCCATGGGACTGGTGCTGATGACCCACCCACTTTCCGTCTGGCTAGTGGGTGGTAGCCTCTTTGCCCTCATCCGGTGGCTGTGGCCGCGCTGGTCGCAGCCGACGATTGGCGATGGCGACTTGGATATGTTTCTCAGCTATACCCTACTGTGGGGACTCAATGCCACCGCCCACTGGCTATTACTCGCCTGCGGACTGGCGTTGAGTCGGGCACGGTGCGGCGAACGGCTAGCTTTTCTTCCCTATCTTGTGGTGAGCGCCGTGGCCTGGTGGCTGATCCGATGACGGACGATGACTTGCCATTTGGAGCGGCTGAGATTACTTATTTTGAAAAATACTTCGTATATTCTGAAATCTGGGACACCTCCCTAAAATTTAGATAGTCGAAACGTGCGCTAAGAGGTAGCCGATTCCGTTTAAGGCTCACCGACTAACCGCCTTTTGGTCCACTCTTTCTTTTTGTCGTAAACAAAAAGGACCCACCATCTCTGATGAGTCCCCGACTAACGGACTTAGCGTGAACTAAGCTTGAGAGTCTTCTTGCATTTGCTTTTCCAAATCGCTGATGGAGTAGACGCCTTCGGTTGACGAACCGCCAACTTCCTTGGGCTTGATCTGACGGTAATCTGGCATCCCAGTCCCGGCAGGAATAATCTTCCCAATAATAACGTTTTCCTTCAAACCAACTAATGGGTCGTTCTTGCCCCGAATAGCGGCATCGGTCAAGACCCGAGTCGTTTCCTGGAAGGAAGCGGCTGACAAGAAACTGTTGGTTTCCAGGGCAGCCTTGGTAATCCCCAAGATAACTGGACGGGCAGTGGCCGCGATCCCACCAGAGATTAATGTCTGGTAGTTGGCGCGACGGAAGTCTTGGATATCCATCAAGGTACCAGGCAGAACATCGGTATCGCCCGGATCCATGATCCGAACCTTCCGTAACATCTGGCGAACCATGATTTCAACGTGCTTATCACTGATAGCCACACCTTGCATCCGGTAAACCCGTTGCACTTCACCCAAGATGTAGGTTTCAGTTGACAAGACATCGCGAACCCGCAGCAATTCCTTCGGATCGACAGACCCATAGTTCAAAGCACCACCACGGTGAATGAAGTCCCCTTCGCTGACCCGCATGCGGGCAGTGATTGGTAATTCATAACTCCGAGTATCGGCTTCACCCTTAATGGTGACCGTCTTCGTCCGGTTAGCTGGGTCTTCTTCGATGGATTCAACCGTCCCAGTAACTTCCGTAATCTCAGCTTTACCTTTAGGGTTCCGGGATTCAAACAATTCTTGAACACGAGGAAGCCCTTGAGTAATATCTTCGTTACCAGCCACACCACCGGTATGGAAGTTCCGCATGGTCAGCTGCGTACCTGGTTCACCGATAGATTGCGCGGCAACAGTACCAACAGCTTCACCAACTTCAACTTCGTCACCAGTAGCCATGTTCCGGCCATAACAATGTTCACAAACACCATGTTCAGTGTTGCAAGTAAAGGCGGAACGGATGGTAACTTCTTCAACACCAGCATCCACAATCTTCTGTGCGGTGTCTTCAACGATCATTTGGTTCTTAGGAACGATAACGTCCCCAGTCTTTGGATCGTAGACGGTCTTTTGGGTGTAACGCCCTAAGATCCGGTCGTACAATGGTTCGATCATTTCGTTGCCATCAGTGATAGCGCGAATCTTCAAACCACGGTCGGTACCACAATCCTTTTCCCGAATGATAACGTCTTGCGCAACATCGACCAACCGCCGAGTCAGGTAACCTGAGTTGGCAGTCTTGAGGGCCGTATCGGTCATCCCTTTACGAGCACCGTGGGTCGAAATGAACATTTCCATCACTGACAGGCCTTCACGGAAGTTAGACGTGATTGGCAGCTCCATGATGTCCCCACTAGGAGCGGCCATCAAGCCCCGCATACCGGCAAGCTGCGTAAAGTTAGAAATGTTACCACGCGCACCAGAATCACTCATCATAAAGATAGGGTTCTGCTGGTCGAAACTGTGAATCAAGGCGTTTTGAATTTCGTCCTTGGCATCGTTCCAGATTCCAATGACCCGTTCGTAACGTTCGTGGTCGGTAATCAACCCACGACGGAATTGCTTCGTTACCGTTGACACCTGTTTGTGGGCAGCATCGATAATCTCTGGCTTTTCCTTCAGGTCGGTAACATCGACCATCCCAACCGTTAACCCAGACTTAGTGGATTCGTCGTAACCCAAATCCTTAATCCGGTCCAACAACTTGGAGGTTTCAGTCACCTTGTATTGTTGGTAAACGGCCGCGATAATGTCGGACAAGAAGCCCTTCTTAAATGGTCCAATTAATTCAGCATTTTGCAGGTAATCGTGAATGTCTTCGCCCGGTGCCAAGAAGTACTTGTCAGGGACAGAGCCGTTCAGGTTCGTGCTGGTTGGTTCGTTCAAGTATGGGAACGACTTTGGCAGGATGTTGTTAAAGATCAACTTCCCAACGGTCGTGACCATGACCTTACCGCGTTGTTCGTCGGTAAATGGCTTGTCAGGCATTGAGGCGACTTGCACCCCAACCCGACTGTGCCAGTGAACTAAACCGTTCCGGTAAGCCAAAACAGCTTCGTTGAGGTCGGTAAAGATCATACCTTCCCCTTCACGGTTATCTTCTTCCATGGTCAGGTAGTAGTTCCCGATAACCATATCTTGAGAAGGCGCAACGACTGGCTTACCACTGGCAGGGGCCAGAATATGGTGAGCAGCCAGCATCAGCAGACGGGCTTCAGCCTGGGCTTCGTCAGATAATGGCACGTGGATGGCCATTTGGTCCCCATCGAAATCGGCGTTGTAAGCTTCACAAGCCAATGGGTGAAGACGCATCGCTTTACCACTAACCAAGACGGGTTCGAACGCTTGAATCCCTAAACGGTGAAGCGTAGGGGCCCGGTTCAACAGAACTGGGTGTTCCTTGATAACATCTTCAAGCACGTTGAAGACATCGTCATCTTCCCGGTCAATTTGGCGCTTGGCATTCTTAATGTTAGAAGCTAAGCCCCGGGCAACCAATTCCTTCATGATGAATGGCCGGAATAATTCCAAAGCCATCGGAACTGGCAGACCCATTTGGTTGAACTTGAGGGAAGGACCAACATCGATAACGGAACGACCAGAGTAGTCAACCCGCTTCCCTAACAAGTTCTGACGGAACCGCCCTTGCTTCCCTTTCAACATGTGTGAAAGAGACTTCAATGGACGGTTACCTGGACCAGCAACTGGACGGCCACGACGACCGTTATCGATCAAGGCGTCAACGGCTTCTTGTAGCATCCGCTTTTCGTTTTGAACGATGATCCCAGGTGCATTTAAGTCCAACAAACGCTTCAACCGGCTGTTCCGGTTGATCACCCGCCGGTACAAGTCGTTCAAGTCAGACGTTGCGAAACGTCCACCTTCGAGTTGTACCATTGGCCGCAAGTCAGGCGGAATAACCGGAATCGCATCCATGACCATCCACTCCGGACGGTTACCCGATGTGACGAAGGCTTCCAAGATGTCCAAACGACGAACGGCACGCGTCCGCTTCTGGCCAGTGGCTTCCTTCAATTCTTCCTTTAATTCCTTAACTTCTTTATCTAGGTCTACGGCCATCAACAACTTCTTGATGGCTTCGGCACCCATTTCAGCCTTAAAGGCCTTGCTCCCGTATTCTACGAGCTTGTCCCGGTAGTCCCGTTCGGAAAGGAGTTGTTTCTTTTCCAATGGGGTGTTACCTGGATCTAAAACCACGTAGGATGCGAAGTAGATGATTTCTTCAAGTGCCCGAGGGCTCATGTCGAGGACCAAGCCCATCCGACTTGGGATCCCCTTGAAGTACCAGATGTGGGTAACAGGTGCAGCCAATTCGATATGGCCCATCCGTTCACGACGTACCTTAGAACGGGTAACTTCGACACCACAACGGTCACAAACGACACCCTTGTAACGGATCCGCTTGTACTTACCACAGGCACATTCCCAGTCCTTCGTAGGACCGAAAATCCGCTCGTCGAATAGCCCGTCTTTTTCAGGCTTTAACGTCCGGTAGTTGATGGTTTCAGGCTTCTTAACTTCCCCGTAAGACCAGCTACGGATCTTATCAGGTGAAGCCAGCCCGATCTGCATGCTTTCGAACTTATTGACATCGACCAAAGAAGCGACCTCCCTTATTAATTAGTCTTGTGTGTTCGGTTGACTTTCATTTTTCGTAGTTTCTGGTGTGGTCTTGGCACTGTCGGCCTGAGCTTGCGCCTTGCGCTGCTCTTCTTGCTGTTGGGCGTACTTGCTCAACGCATCAACGTTCACAACATCATCGTCATCGTCGTCCATATCGCGGAGTTCGATTTCTTCGTTGTTCCCGTTTAAGACCTTCATGTCCAGCCCTAAGGATTGGAGTTCCTTGACCAGAACACGGAATGATTCAGGGACACCCGGCTTTGGAATCGGATCGCCCTTAACGATGGCTTCGTAGGTCTTAACCCGACCAACCACGTCATCGGACTTGTACGTCAAGATTTCTTGTAACGTATAAGCGGCACCGTAAGCTTCCAAGGCCCAAACTTCCATTTCACCAAACCGCTGGCCACCAAATTGTGCTTTCCCACCAAGGGGTTGTTGGGTAACCAATGAGTAAGGTCCAATGGAACGGGCGTGCATCTTGTCGTCGACCATGTGGGCCAACTTCAGGTAGTTCATGACACCAACGGCAACCCGCTTATCGAATGGTTCACCGGTCCGGCCATCGTATAAGACGGTCTTGGCATCCTTCGCCATCCCCGCTTCCTTCAAGGCATCCGCGATATCAGTATCCCGGGCACCATCGAAGACAGGCGTTGCGACGTGAATCCCTAACTTCCGAGCAGCCATCCCTAAATGCAATTCGAGCACTTGCCCGATGTTCATCCGGGAAGGCACACCCATGGGACTCAGCATGATGTCGATTGGCGTACCATCTGGCATGTATGGCATGTCTTCTTGTGGGATAACAACGGAAACCGTCCCCTTGTTCCCATGACGACCAGACATCTTGTCACCAACTTGGATCTTCCGCTTTTGGGCGATGTAGACCCGAACCATCATGTTGACACCAGGTGATAATTCATCCCCATTTTCACGGGTAAAGATCTTAACGTCCTGGATAATCCCGCCACCACCATGCGGTACCTTCAATGAAGTATCCCGAACTTCACGGGCCTTTTCACCAAAGATGGCATGGAGCAAACGTTCTTCGGCTGATAATTCCGTAACTCCCTTAGGCGTTACCTTACCAACCAAGATGTCACCGTCTTGAACTTCGGCACCAATCCGGATAATACCGTCTTCGTCCAAGTTCTTCAGGGCATCTTCCCCGACGTTAGGAATTTCACGGGTCATTTCTTCAGGTCCCAGCTTCGTATCACGTGCTTCTGATTCGTATTCTTCAATATGAATCGACGTGTAAACGTCATCGCGAACCAACCGCTCGTTGATCCCGATGGCATCTTCGAAGTTGTACCCTTGCCAAGTCATGAAGGCCACTAATGGGTTTTGCCCTAAAGCGAGTTCCCCATTTTCCATGGAAGGACCATCAGCCAAGATTTCATCGTCATCGACGTGATCGCCGACCTTAACGATTGGCCGTTGGTTGTAGTTCTTACCACCGTTTGACCGGCGGAACTTCATCAGCTTGTATGTGTCTAACGCATCATCGTCACGCCGTACCCGGATTTCACGAGCATCAACGTATTCAACGGTCCCGGCGTGTTGGCTAATTAAAGCAACCCCGGAGTCATGCGCAGCCTTGTATTCGATACCCGTCCCAACTAATGGGGCGTGAGGGTCCAGCAATGGCACAGCTTGCCGTTGCATGTTGGCCCCCATCAGGGCACGGTTAGAGTCATCGTTTTCCAAGAAAGGAATACATGCCGTGGCCACGGCAACAACTTGCTTAGGCGAAACGTCCATGTAGTCAATCTTGTCAGCCGTGGTTTCGATGTTGTTATCTTCATCACGGGCCATGATGGTATCCGTGGCGAAGGAACCGTCATCGTTCAACGGCGTGTTAGCTTGGGCAACGACGTAGTTATCTTCTTCGTCGGCAGTCAGGTAATCGATCTTGTCGGTAACCATGTGCGTGTCCCAAGAAACACGACGGTATGGTGTTTCGATGAACCCATACTTGTTAACCCGGGCGTAACTGGACAGACTGTTAATCAGTCCGATGTTAGGACCTTCAGGCGTTTCAATTGGGCACATCCGACCGTAGTGGGTGTAGTGCACGTCCCGGACTTCATAACCGGCACGGTCACGCGTCAACCCACCAGGTCCCAGGGCAGACAACCGACGCTTATGGGTTAATTCACCCAAGGGGTTAGTCTGGTCCATGAATTGTGACAGTTGAGAAGAACCGAAGAATTCCTTAATGGAAGCAACCACTGGCCGAATGTTGATCAATTGTTGTGGCGTAACCGTAGCGGCGTCTTGAATCGACATCCGTTCACGAACCACCCGTTCCATCCGGGATAACCCGATCCGGAATTGGTTTTGCAACAATTCACCCACGGAACGAATCCGCCGGTTACCCAAGTGGTCAATATCATCGGTACTGCCAATCCCGATTTGCAGATCGAAGAAGTAGTTCATGGAAGCGATGATGTCGGCTGGGCGAATGTGCTTCAGCTTGATATCAATGTTGCCATTCCCAATAACGGGAACTTCTTGTTCTGGGTCTTCTGGGGATTGGACCTTGATGATTTGTAACTTCAGGGGTTCCGTTACAACGGCTTCGTCTGAAGGTTGGAACGTCACCATCTTGAAGTCGTCTTGGTCCAGGTATGGAGCCAAGGTCTTCATAACATCCTTGTCAACAACCGTTCCCTTTTGCGCGATAACTTCACCAGTATCTGGGTCAGCTAACGTTTCAGCTAAGGTTAAGCCGAGCAAACGGGTCTTCAGGCTGAGCTTCTTGTTGGTCTTGTAACGCCCAACAGGTGCCATGTCGTAACGCTTAGGATCAAAAAACCGCGCCGTTAACAGGCTCCGTGAAGAGTCGGCCGTCTTAGGTTCACCTGGACGTAGACGTTCGTAGATGTCCTTTAAGGACTCTTCGACACGTGAATCGTCGGTGTTCTTGTGGATATCCTTTTCCAACGTGTTGGATAGGCTTTCGTTGTCGCCCAAGATATCCAAGATTTCATCGTCGGAACCGAAACCTAATGCCCGAACCAATTCAGTCATTGGAATCTTCCGCGTCCGGTCAATCCGCACGTAGGAGATGTTCTTAGCATCCGTTTCAAATTCGAGCCAAGCTCCCCGGTTAGGGATGACCGTGGCACCGAAGACGGTCCGACCGTTCTTATCCGTATCTTCATTGAAGTAAACGCCTGGTGACCGGACTAATTGAGAAACAATAACCCGTTCTGCCCCGTTAATGATAAAGGTCCCTTGGGCCGTCATTAATGGGAAGTCACCGAAGAAGACGTCTTGCGATTTGATTTCGCCCGTTTCATGGTTGGTTAAGCGTAAGGTCACGTGCAGTGGTGCTGAGAAATTGGCATCGTGCTCCCGTGCTTCATCGACCGTATATTTGGGTTCCAGTAATTGATAATCAACAAACTCTAACGAAAGGTTCCCTTGAAAATCTTCGATTGGCATGATGTCGTCGAACATATCCCGTAAACCTTCATCGAGGAACCAGTTGTAGGAATTGGTCTGAATCTCGATTAAGTTAGGGAGATCAAGGACTTCCTTGATCCGCGAATAGCTACGGCGAGTACGGTGTTTCCCGTATTTCACTAAGTGTCCTGCCAAGTTGTTCACCTCTCCTATTTATTCTGTGGACTGGTCAAAAACCAAATATTACATTTTGATTACATTTGCATAATCAGCCGGTTTTTTGGCAAAAAAAATCCAAAAACAAACCCGCAGTTTGCTTTTGGCTTCTTATAATGGACGCTACCGGACAATAGATCGGTGCGCTCAATTTCAGTTCACAGTTGCATACAAATGATATAGTACTAGTATTTTGGGTAATTGTCAATAATGAAGTCTTACTTCTTCAGGGCAACGCCAAATAAAATTAACCGCACCAGCGCCAGCGTCTGCTCGTGCTGGGAGGCGTCGGCCGGACCCACGTGGTGGAAGGTATTAAACAGCGGGCTCAGACTGGTCAGATAGAAGGACGCGGCATCCTGGGCCTGGACGCCCGCTTGTAAGCTCACGACACCGGTCTCAAAGAAGCTGGTCAAGGGCATCAGGTAGTCTTGCATGAAGACCATCCCCAATTGCCGCTTATTCTCCGGCTTGAGGAACTTAAAGCTCCCGTGAATCACCGTAAACACGTCTCGGGGATGGGCCGCGGTCAACACCTCGGTAACGGCCGTCAGGGCATCCACGGGGTCGGCATCCGGCTGGATTTGACTCACGACAGTGGTAATCCCCGCCTTAATCTCGGCCCCCACCGTCTTAATGACTTCGAGGAAGATGACCTCCTTATCACTAAAATGATGATACAACGCCGGCTGCGTGATGCCGACTTGCTTGGCAATTTCACGAGTCGAAGTGGCTTGATATCCCTGCGCCAGGAACTGTTCCCGTGCGGCTTTTAAGATCGCCGCATGCGTCTGGGTCAACTGTTCTTCTCTCTTCATGAGCGGGCCTGCTTCCTTTCTGTGGTTATTTATTGCTGGACACTGGTTATAGCTTACCGGTTAAACATTCAGCCTAACCAATATACCATAATTTTATTCAAGGGTTGCGCATTAATCGTGCTGACGGCAAAGGTCGCTTCACTCCTAGCTGATAATGACAGTACAATCGTCATTTTAGCCCGTTATCCCAGCCACGCTGTGTCACCAGCAGAATTTCATAGTCGCCGTCACAGCGCCCAATATCAACCCTCTTATAACGCTACATAAAGTGTACCACAGTCATTTATCACCAGCTAGGTCAATGCACTTAAATAATGGTTAAGTTCACGACCCGTCAAAAATAGCGGTGCCTCCCCGTTAGGAGAAACACCGCTACGCTTAATCTCTTTTAGTGGCTCGCGACCGCCGTTGGCTTCTTGGTCTTCGTCGGCGTCTTCACGTTTACCGTGATTTCACCGTGCGTCGCCCCAATCGTCACTTGATCGTGTGGCTTAACCTCGCCGTTTAGCAAGGACTCACTCAGCTTATCTTCAACCTGCGTCTGCAATGCCCGCCGAATTGGCCGAGCACCGTACTCAGGGTCAAAGCCCGCCTTTGCCACCACTTCAATTGCGGCCGGCGTAATCTTCAACTTGATATTCTGCTCAGCCACCCGGTCGACGATGTGCTTAGCCATCAACTTCACGATTTCGTGGAGTTCATCCTTCTTCAAGGAGTGGAAGATGACCGTTTCATCAATCCGGTTCAGAAATTCTGGCCGGAAGGATTGCTTCAAGGTCTCCCGAATCGTCTGTGACATCGCTTGGTAACTGTTGGCTAAGTCTTCGGCACCGAACCCAACGGTCTTTTCATCCCGCAGTTTCGTTGCCCCCAGGTTAGAGGTCATGATCAGAATGGTATTTCTGAAGTCAACCTTCCGTCCCTTGGAATCCGTCAGGTAACCATCGTCTAAAACCTGCAGCAAAATGTTAAAGACATCTGGATGGGCCTTTTCAACTTCATCGAAGAGGACCACGGAGTATGGCTTCTGCCGAACCTTTTCGGTCAACTGGCCACCCTCGTCGTACCCGACGTAGCCTGGTGCAGACCCGATCAATCGGCTAGTGGAGTATTTTTCCATGTACTCACTCATGTCGACACGGATCATGTTGTCTTCGGACCCAAACATCGCTTCGGCCAAGGCCTTAGCTAATTCGGTCTTCCCGACACCGGTTGGTCCCAAGAACATGAAGGAGCCAATTGGTCGGTTCGGATCTTTCAGACCCGACCGCGCCCGCCGGATGGCCCGAGCGACCGCCGAAACGGCTTCCTTCTGGCCAATGACCCGCTTGTGCAGGATCTTCTCCAGGTTAACCAGCCGTTCGGCATCGGTCTGCTTCAGTTGGGTAACGGGAACGCCCGTCCACTCAGCAACCACATCGGCCACATCTTCACCGGTAACGTCGGTCGTGTATTGACGCTCTGGCGTTGCCGCAGCGGCCGCCTTGGCTTCACGCGCCTCGACCTTCTGCCGCAAGGCCATTTCCTTTGTCCGCAGCTTAGCGGCCTGTTCGAAGTCCTGCTGTTCAATGGCCGCTTCCTTCTCGTCGGCTAAGTCGGACAATTCCTTGGCCTGCTTGCTGGCTGGCGTTGGCTTGTCCATTTGGTCGATCCGAACCTTCGCCGCCGCTTCATCCATCAGGTCAATCGCCTTATCCGGCAAGAACCGGTCGCTGATGTAACGCGTGGACAACTTAACGGCTTGTTCTAGCGCATCATCTGTGATGTTGACGTGGTGGTGGTCTTCATAGCGTGACCGCAAGCCCTTCAGGATTTCCAAGGCTTCCGCACTCGTCGGTTCATCGACTTGGACCGTCGCGAACCGCCGTTCCAACGCGGCATCGGATTCGATGTACTTCTGGTATTCGTCCAGCGTCGTGGCCCCAATGGTTTGGAGTTCGCCCCGGGCTAAAGCAGGCTTCAAGATGTTCGATGCATCAATCGCCCCTTCAGCACCACCGGCACCAATCAAGGTGTGAAGTTCATCGATAAACAGGATAACTTGGCCATCGTTGTAAATCTCTTCGATAACTTTCTTCAACCGGTCTTCAAATTCACCACGGTACTTGGTGCCGGCCACTAAGGACCCCATGTCCAGCATCATCAGCCGTTTGTTTTGCATGTCTTCTGGGACATCGCCGGCCACGATCCGTTGGGCCAAACCCTCGGCGATCGCCGTCTTCCCAACACCGGGTTCCCCAATCAAGACAGGGTTGTTCTTGGTCCGCCGACTCAAAATCTGAATGACCCGCTTTACCTCTTTGTCACGGCCAACGGTTGGGTCCATCCGGCCTTCCTTAGCGGATTGGGTCAAGTCGCGTGCCAGAGAGTCCAGCGTTGGCGTTCCGCCCTGTGGTGCCCGCCGGTTACGGTTATCGTTCCGGCGTTTAGGCGTATCGGTAATCCCTAACTTGCGAAGCACCACCTTGTGGGCGTCCGTCAGTTGAACGTTTAAATTCTTCAAAATCCGTGAAGATAAGATTGTTTCGTCACTCAACAACGCCAATAATAAGTGTTCCGTCCCAATCTTCGTTGCGCCTAAGCGTTTCGCTTCGTCACCGGCCAGGGCCAACATGGATTTGGCCTTCGGCGAGTATGGCAAGTAACTATCTTTATCGGTGTTCGCCAGCGTACCGTAGCCCGTGAAGCGCTCGATCTCTTCGCGAACATCATCGTCGGTCACTGAGAACTGTTGGAGAACCTTGTTGGCAATGCCATTTTTTTCAATGGTAAGGGCCAGCAGCAAGTGTTCCGTCCCCACTGCTTGGTGCTTGAAGTACTTTGCTTGTTCCTGTGCCAAGACGAGGACGCTCTTAGCGCTTGGTGTAAATAAATTATCCATTGCAGCTCCTCACTTTCTTAACTCTCATAGCGTAGGTGATTCAAAATAGAAATTAAAATCTGCGCGCGAATCTGCTCATCGGCTTGCCGGTCACCCGTGTTGATGGCATCCTTGTTAATCGCCGCGAGAATAATATTGGCCTCGCTTCGATTAATTGCCCCGGCCTCAAACAGGCTTCGAACCACGGATAAACTATCGTGACGCGAAATCTGGTCGCCAACTGCCGTCACCAGCGAATCAATAAAATCTAAGTTATCCAGTAACTTGACCTTTTCAATTCGAATATAACCGCCACCACCGCGTTTACTCTGAACCACGTACCCGTCTTGAATCGTAAACCGGGTCTTAATCACGTAATTAATCTGCGATGGCACGACGTTAAACTGATTGGCAATTTCCGCTCGACGGATCTCCACCTGCTGGGATTCAGCCAAAATCTGCTTCAGGTAAGATTCAATAATATCCGAAATATTTTGATTCTCCATTATCGTCCCCCCTTCAGTGCAGTGTTCTTGACTAATGTTGACTAATATTATACGAAATTCCAGTGAAATTGCAACGGATTAGACCGCTGATTGGCGAGAAGTTTTGTTTTCTTAACAACGAACCGATTTGGTGCGTGGACCGGCAACACAATCCACCAGTCCAAATACCCGCGCACTGCCCAACTCATCGTCACAATTTTGGCAGAAGTTCTAGTAATCTATGGTAACAAAAAAACGGCTCGCTTCCAAACAATCTGTATGGAAGTTGCCGTTTCTATCATTATATATGTATTCGGGAATAAAAAAATCGGGAAGACAAGATTTGAACTTGCGACCCCCACGTCCCGAACGTGGTGCTCTACCAAGCTGAGCTACTTCCCGAGGAAAGCTCACTGACCCACTAATCACGTCAGTCAAATCGGGAAGACAGGATTCGAACCTGCGACCCCCTGGTCCCAAACCAGGTGCTCTACCAAGCTGAGCTACTTCCCGAAAAATTGCTTACAATGGCTTATAAGCAACAAAAATGCACCCAGTAGGAGTCGAACCTACAACCTTCTGATTCGTAGTCAGACACTCTATCCAATTGCGCTATGGGTGCATAATTATTATTAAGTTAAATGCCGAGGACCGGGATCGAACCGGTACGGTCATCACTGACCGCAGGATTTTAAGTCCTGTGCGTCTGCCAATTCCGCCACCCCGGCAAAAGGGCAAAAGCGGAAGACGGGATTCGAACCCGCGACCCCCACCATGGCAAGGTGATGTTCTACCACTGAACTACTTCCGCAAATTGGCTATTATATTAATGGTACCATGCCGACTAGAGGATTCGAACCTCCGACCTCCTCATTACTAGTGAGATGCTCTGCCAACTGAGCTAAGTCGGCAAAATATTGTTTGAAATATTTTGCTATATTTGGTTAATGCAGGTGAAGGGACTCGAACCCCCACGTCATAAGACACTAGAACCTAAATCTAGCGCGTCTGCCAGTTCCGCCACACCTGCAACGTTGGCGAACTAACGCCAGGAACTTTTGGGTTCCGATGGAGGATACAGGGCTCGAACCTGTGACCCTCTGCTTGTAAGGCAGACGCTCTCCCAACTGAGCTAATCCTCCATATTCTTCGAAGCAAGTCAACAAGCTCGCTCGAAACAACTATTATAATTTACCATGCTCAGCGAAGCTTGTCAACAACAATTTCGAATTATTTTGAATAAATATTCGTTAGCTGAATAACTACTCGCTTAACAACAAGTAATATTGTATCTCATCTTTCGAAGAAAAGCTACTCTTTTTTGCATTTTCTTGCAAAATTTTGAATCAACCAAATTCCAAGAAAGATTGTCGGTACACGCCTGCGCCGGAACTTGTCAACACCGGTCGAATTAACCAACAGAAACTATTTTATACGAAGTCCCTACCCCTCGTCAACAAAAAATTGCAAAAATACTCAAAAAGTTTATTCATCCCGATTTAACTACTAAGCTTCAGCTAGCCCTCGCCGGCAATTTGTTTATCTATATTGTCCAGTCAATCCAAAAAGGCTCCACCGACAATTCAATCGATGGAACCCTCTACTCAATGTTTTAGTTTGTCCAACCAGTCGCCTATGGCTGGCACTATATTTACTCGGTCAATTGACCTATTTGGTGATCTTCGTGACGCCGCCCATATAAGGAACCAGAACTTCTGGAATCGTTACGGTACCATCGGCGTTTTGGTAGTTTTCCAAAATAGCGGCCACGGTCCGACCTACGGCTAAGCCAGAACCGTTCAGCGCGTGGACGTATTGCAGCTTGCCGTTGTCATCCCGGTATTGGATGTGGGCCCGCCGAGCTTGGAAGTCCGTGGTGTTGGAGCAGCTTGAAATTTCCCGGTACATGTTTTGTTCTGGGAACCAGACTTCCAAATCATGGGTCATAGCGGCCGTGAAGCTCATGTCGCTAGTGGTCAACGTAATCACGTGGTAAGCCAAGCCTAACTTCTGTAAGAGGCTCTCAGCGTGCTTGGTTAAGGATTCCAATTCATCCCATGAGTTTTCTGGCTTACAGAACTTCACCATTTCAACCTTATTGAATTGGTGCAACCGAATCAGTCCCCGGGTGTCACGACCGGCACTCCCAGCTTCTGACCGGAAGGCAGGCGTCAACGCCGTGAACCAGACTGGCAGGTCGGCTTCGGGAATGACTTCGTCGCGGTAATAGTTGACCAAAGGAACTTCGGCCGTGGGAATCAAGGTCATGTCTTCATCCCGCAGTTGGTAAACGTCCTGCTTAAACTTAGGGAATTGACCAGTCCCGTACATGGAGTCATCGTTGACAATGTAAGGGGGTAAGACTTCCTTGAAGCCCGCCTTGGTGTTTTCATCCAAGAAGAAGTTGTAGACGGCCCGTTCCAGACGTGCGCCTAAGCCCAAGTAATAGAGGTAACGGCTACCGGAAACCTTGGCCCCTGCTTCAAAATCCAGAATACCGAGGTCTTCACCCAATTCGTAGTGGGCCTTAGGCGTGAAGTCCATGTTGGGCTTTTCGCCCCACTTGCGGATTTCCACACTACCGTCTTCCGTCAGACCAACGGGGACGTTGTCATTGGGAATGTTTGGCAGGTGGGCAGCGGCGTCTTGGACTTGGTCCTTTAACGTGTCCAGATCGGCATCCAGCTTCTTGATGTCCCCACTGACTTGACGCATTTCGGTAATCTTATCGTTAGCGTCTTGCTTGTTGCGCTTGAGTTGTGAAATCTCATCGGAAACCGTGTTCCGTTGGGCCTTCATCGTCTCACTCTTAACGATCAGGTCTCGCCGCTTGGCATCCAAGGCCAACAGGTCGTCGATATCGGCAGGGTCGACACCCCGCGTAGCCAACTTTTCTTTAATGAAGTCTGGTTCTTGACGAATTAATTTTAAATCTAACATCTGCTTACTCCCTTCGATTTTCCGGATGATACAAAAAAGGCCTCCGTCACATGGGACGAAGACCTTCGCGGTACCACCCAAGTTCATGACTGCAATCTTCAGCCATACCCTTGAACATGATAACGGTCTGCACCGTGCGGCATTACCCGCCCACTTTAGTTTGTGCTGGAATGTTCGACGTCGCGGTTTGCAGCTTTCCCCGCTTCTCTGGCCGTCTACTGGATAGGCACCTCGTGTTTTTGATTACGCTTATCATACCGCATTTTGTTGGCGATGACAATTGCAAAGCAAAAGTTTAAACCAGCAAATTAGGTAAATCAGTGTCTACGACTGTCAGCTGTGAAAAGATTAAAGCCATTAAATTGATCATCGTCATCCACCTGCGGTTGCCAGAGATTCCGGCGCTGTGGGGACTGCCTGCGGCCTAAGAAGCGGTCCTCCGGCTCGGTTTGAAGCCTAGCAAAGTTCGCCAGTCTCCAAACACGTCCCGCGCTGTAAGCTGACTCAGGACGTCAGCTAACACCGCTGTCTCGGCTGCCTACATCTCTGGCTACCTCCGGTTACACAAGTGGCCTCCACTAAATGGGTAATGACATCGCCGAGACGGCAGTATTCAGCAGGATTGGTTGATACCCTCTCGCGTAGCCGTGAGTGAGGCAAATTTGGTCTCAGCCGTGGGATTATCTTAGCGGCATCAGCCGGTTAGATAATGGCGACTTGGAAACGCCGATTCTGGGCGGTTCCAAGCGAGCTCCGAGACCGCTTTTCAGGCTCGGAGCGTCTGTTATGATCCCTTTGGGGTTGTCAAATGAAATAATATAATTCATCTGACAATCAACGGAGGGAATATGACATGTCGAAGATCAAGTATAGTGCCGTGGAGAAGCTGGAGTTGATTAATGAGTTTGAAGCATCAGGTCAAACTAATATTGGCTTTGCCAGAGAACATGGTTTGGCAGACAAGGAGGCGGTCATTCGGTGGCGGGCGTTGTACAAACGAGATGGCTTTGATGGGCTTAAAGAATCTAAAGGTTGTCGCAGATACAGTGAGGTCTTTAAGCTAAGAGTCGTGTATGCTTTTTTGAACGGCGAAGGTTCACAACGAGAAGTAGCAATGAAGTATGGTTTGCGCTCAGCTACGCAGGTAAATTACTGGGTTTCCAGGTATAATAGGGACAAAACTGTGACGGCAACCCCGTCTAGAAAGCAGGTCCCAACGATGAGCCGAAAAACTACTCTGGCAGAGCGTATTGAAGTGGTTGAGTACATTACCAAGCAGAACCACTCATATAACGAAGCAGCTGAACATTACAGCGTCTCCTACCAACAAGCCCGTTCGTGGGTGCTTAGAGCTAAGAAAGGTGGTTACAACGCCTTAGAGGATCGACGCGGACACCGTAAGCCACAACGAGAATTAACCGACTTAGATAAGGCCAATTTGCGGATTAAGCAACTAGAAGGTCAAGTCGCCGACATGGAATTACTGAAAGAATTCGTAAAAAAATTTCAAGAAATTCAGCACAAGGGGTGAATCAGCAACATCGACTGGCATATCAGGCAATCAGTGAGGTCAGTCAAGGAAAGCGAGGCGCCATTAAGACATTATTGACGCATATCGGAGTTAGTCGGCAAGCTTATAACAAGTCTTTTCATCGGCAAGAAACGCCGTGGGAGACTCAAGAGCGGCTTCTAGAAAAGCGAATCACTTATTGGTTCAATCAACATCATCAAGCAATCGGAGCTGGCAAGATCTTGTCCAATCTACAGCATGATGAACAGGTGACGTTTAAGGTAACAATCAAGCGTGTTAAACGAATTATGCGTAACTTGAATATCAAGTGTCAGATTCGGGTTAAGAAGCGCCAACGTATCAAGGAACAGGAACAATACATTCAGGACAATGTTTTGAATCGTAACTTTAAAGTCGCCGGTCCCAACCAGGTTTGGCTTGCGGATTCGACTGAGTTGTCTTACGGACCAAAGGGTCAATTCAAAATCCGACTGAGTGGTGTTTTAGATCTATGCGGCCGGAGACTGATCGCCTCATTTTTGAGCACTACAGAAACAGCTGTGGCAGAGATCCAGGTTTTTAAACAGGCTTTTGAACAGGCTGGCGATGTACACCCACTGATCCATACGGACCGTGGAGCTGCTTACACCGCTAAAGCTTTCAATAACTTTCTGTCAGAACATAAAGTGATGCGCAGTATGTCCCGACCAGGAACACCTTACGACAACGCGCCAATGGAGCGTTGGTGGAATGAATTTAAAGCGCATTGGATGGAACGTCATCCAATGCCAAAAACGTATCGAGAGTTTGTGGAGCTGGTAAACGAAGGCATCCACTACTTTAATTACTTGGATCGTTCCCCAGAAAGAAACGGCCTCACCCCAGTAGAATACTGGAATGAAGCCGCTTAGAGTAAATATCCATTTTATATTATTTCGAATGACAACTTGACAGGGACTAGTACATCCTACCCACCGCGTTCCAGACCAAATTTGGCGAACGGTAAGGCGGTCAACTTAGCCTCACCCCGGCTCCTTTCACCAAAGAAAAAAGTGCCAACCGCAGTCAGCACTTCTTGCCTCATAACATTTCAACCAAACGGCCTAGAGTGAGGCAATCTTTTCATCAATTAACTTCAGAACTTCTTGCCGGGCAGCTGGATCTTCCACGAAATCAAGCTTGTCGCCGTCGATCTGCATCTTAGGTGACTTATCGTAGTTGTTGTACCAGTCCACGTAGCGTTGGTCGAGTTCCTTGTAGTATTCGAACAAGCTCGGGTCATGGTCGATTTGTTCGTATGAGCGGCCCCGCTTCTTGATGCGGTCGAGCATCGTGTCGAACGAGATGTTGATGTGAATCAACAGATCTGGGTTCTTCTTGTGCACGGCGTCGGGTAATTCCTGCATCATGTTGGCCAGCAAGGAGTCGTAGATGTCGACTTCCGTACTGGTAGCGCGACCCAGGTCAGCGTTTAAGTGAAAGAGCAAGGAATCTTCGAAGATTGACCGATCCAAGACACTTTCATCGTCCGCGTTAGCAGCCTTGATGCTGTCTAAGCGCTTGTTTAAAAAGTAGATTTGTAATAAGAAAGCATACTTTTGTGGGTTTTGGTAAAACAGTGGCAAGATCTTGTTGTCGTCCACCGATTCATAAAAAGCTGGTTTCTGTAAGTGTTCGGCTAATAAGTTAGTTAGACTCGTCTTGCCGGCCCCAATTGTTCCTGATAGTACAAGCATGCTATCTCTCCTTTGATTTACGCACATTCCGGAAATCGTTTTCATCCGGTCTAAAATTCAACACTACATATTGTACCAACCCTATCGGTAAAAGACAACATGTCGTGGGAAATTCCTCTTCAGCGGTTTTCACGTTCTGTTCCCTTGCAGGATACAAAACGGCGACCAGTCGGGATTCACTCGACCTAGTCGTCGTTCAACTTTTTTTATTTAATTAAAATCGCCCACACAATTTCAATCTAATCGTTTGTCGTATCACTCGTAACGTTAGCCGTTTCCTTCAGCGTCCCATCGCGGTGCACTGGGGAGACGTCAACGTCCTTCAATGGAATCAACTTCGTGTGCTTCTTGATCTTGTAGCCAATGTAGAGAACTAAGACCAGTGGAACACTCATGTAAGTGACCAGCACTTGTTCCCAGTTACCCGTGAAGAAGGATTGTGGGTCTTGCCCAACAATCACAGCGATACAGAGGACTAAGGCCAAGATTGGGCCTAATGGGAACCACTTTGCATGATACTTTAATTCAGACAGCTTGTGCCCTTGCAGGGTAAATGCCCGACGGAACCGTAAGTGTGATAAAGCAATCCCGAACCAAGCGATGAACCCGGTCAACCCACTAGCAGCAACCAACCACATGTAAATCTTAGGGCCGGCGATACTACTGATAAAGGTCAAGGCAGCAATAACAGTCGTGGCAAACAAAGCAGGATAAGGAATCCCATTCTTACCAGTCCGTTCAAACAACTTCGGTGCGTAGCCTTCCTTGGAAAGTGAGAACAGCATCCGCGTTGACGCGTACATCCCAGAGTTGGCAGCGGAGATAACGGCCGTCAAGATAACGGCGTTCATGACGCTGGCCGCAGCGGCTAAACCAGCTCGCTTGAAGACCAAGGTAAATGGACTGATGGCAATGTCACTAGCAGAAGATCCTAACAAATCATGGCTCGTGTAAGGTAAGACAGCGGCGATAACAAAGATAGCTAAAATGTAGAATAAAATGATTCGCCAGAATACAGAATTGATAGCCTTAGGAACACTGTGCGAAGGATCTTCGGATTCACCGGCTGTGATGCCGACTAATTCAGTCCCTTGGAACGAGAAACCAGCAACCACGAACACACTCAGGATAGCAGGGAAACCACCAACGAATGGGGCCTTCTTGTACGTGAAGTTTTCTAAGCCCGTTGCGTGACCACCCATGATACCCACGATGGTCATCAGCCCAACGGCTAAGAAGATAAAGATCGTGACCACCTTGATCAGTGACATCCAGAATTCCGTTTCGCCAAAGGCTTGGACGGAGAAGGCATTGATCGTGAAGACTAAGAGTAAGGCGATGGCACTCCAGATCCAACCGGGGACGCCGGGTAACCAGAACTTCATGACCAGTGCGGCAGTCGAGATGTCAACGGCAACCGTAATGGCCCAGTTGAACCAGTAGTTCCAGCCCATGGCAAATCCTAAAGCCGGGTCAACATACTTGGCTGAGTAAGCCGCGAATGAACCAGAGATTGGCATGTTCGTGGCCATTTCACCCAAGCTGGTCATCAGGAAGTACACCATCAAACCCATGGCGATATAGGCGACTAACGCACCACCAGGCCCGGCAGTTGAAATTGCCGACCCACTTGCGACGAATAATCCTGTCCCGATACAGCCACCTAACGCAATCATTGAAACGTGACGCGTCTTGAGTCCCCGCTTAACCTGATCAGAGGCCTCGCTGGTTGTTGCGTTTGACATGCTTTGTTCCATAATGTTTCCTCCTTCTTTTTATAGAAGGACTTCCTCGAAACGACCCAGTGAATTAAAAAATCTCTCCCGCAGAAAAGCTTTGCGAGAGAGATTGGAAAATTCATTATTCCAAGTCAATATCGTTGAAAGCGCCCCGCAGCCGATATTTGGCTGCGACAGTCCCTGATCTGTTAAACCAGGACCCAACCCCCGCGCTAGGTTGTCACGCGAGAATTTCGGCAATCGCCCCTTTTACTTTCCGTCATCGGTGTGACCCACCTCAGGAAAGCGACTCATGTTGATTGCGCCTCTTCTATTCGATACATTGAAGTATACTCATGAATTCTGAAAATTGCAAGATTAAATCTAGATTAGTATCAATTATTTTCCCAACAATTTAGGTCAAGGCGCAACAAAGCCTGTCGTTGCAGCGTTTGACCGCTACCTGTCACGGCCATCAATTGGTCACCGATTGTTTGGAAAGATAATTTTTCTAATAATTGGACGGAACGATCATTGCTGACCAAGGTATTGGCCCAGACCGTTTTGACCGTGGTCTGTGACCGGGCAAGGTCCGTCAGACAAGCGGTGACGGCCTCGGTCATCAGTCCCCGGCCCCAGAAGGCGGGGTCCATGAAGTAACCAAGCTCCAGCCCGGTTTCATCGGGCGCGCCCGTCTCATCCGTCCAGTCGTAGAATAAGACGACCCCAATCATTTCGTTTGTCGGATGAAAGACCACGGCATAGGACCGCGGGGTACGCCGGTCAGCGCGATACCAATGCCGGACCTGCTGATCGTCCGGATTACCCATGAGTCCCGCCGGCTGTGAAATCCTGAGATCGGTCACCAAGCGTTTATAGGCCGCGTAATCACTGTCCGTCAACGGGCGTAAATCCAACCGCGTCGTCTTTAAAATTGCTGTCACGCTACCCCTTCTTTCCCACTAGGTTTTTGCTTCAACTGCGTTACAATATAGGTGTGTGTACGCCGGGCATGGCCGTTTAAGATTATTTTCAGCCACCGCCCGTTCGCCTAAATCAATCAGCGCACACCCATCTTACCATGCATTCACTTCATCAAGGAGGATTCGTCATGAAAATTATTACCCAATCGCTCGCTGAAGACTCCGCGGCTTACCTACAAGGTTATCTGCGTCAGGGCGATTCAGCCACTTACCCCGCCATGATTATTGTTCCCGGTGGGTCATACACCCACATCCCGGAACAGCAGGCTGAAGACCTGGCGTTGGCCTGGTCCGCTCGGGGCTATCAAGCCTTCTTCCTACGGTATAGCTTTGTCGGCGAGAAGACCCCGCTATTACCGGCACCAGTCGTTGAGTTAGCGCAGAGTGTCGCCGCAATTCGGCAACACGCGACCGACTGGCAGATTGACTCTGACCAGATTGCCGTAGCTGGCTTTTCCGTGGGTGGCCAAATTGTGGCCTTATTCAACGACCTTTGGCACGACCAAAAGCTTAATCAGCTTGCCGGCACCCAGCCAGAACAGGTGAAGCCCCACGCTATTATCTTAGGTTACCCGGTCATTTCACCAAAATTAGGTTTTCCAACCGATCAACAAGTGCTGGCCAGCTGGACCGATGACCCCGATAGTATCGCCGCCGATGAGTTGGTCAACGACCGCAACGTTCCGAGCTTCATCTGGGTCACGGCCGCCGATCCCCTCGTTCCGGTGCAAAACGCCATGAGTTATGCGCAGGCTTCCCTCGCCCATCACGTAGATACCGACCTGCACGTCTTCCATCACGGTTCTCACGGCCTGGCCTTAGCCAACCACGTGACCGCATGGAAACCGGGGACGGCACTGCCACACGTGGCCCACTGGATGGACCTCGCCGCCGAATGGTTGAACGAGCTGAAATAGTTCATCGGCTTAGTCGCCTACGACAGACAGAACATCACACTGACTGTGCCACCCACCTTACCGTTCGCCAAATTTGGCCTGGAACGCGGCGGGAAGGACGGCAAAAGCCAAAGGGCTGTCTTTTGCCTCACTTTGAGCCGATAGTCCACGTCTCAAAGTCGCCATTTTCCAAGCAAATCACTTGGAAAATCCCACGGCTGAGACCAAATTTGCCTCACTCACGGCTACATGGGATATTACCGATTTCTCTGGGTGAACGTTGATATTCTAGTGAGTCGATGGAACATTTAGTAACTTTATCCACATGTAACCGGAGGCAGGCAGGAATGGAGGTAGCCGTGACAGCGGTGTTATCTGATGTCCTGGGTCAGCTTACAGCGCGGGACGCGTTTGGAGACTGACGATTTTGGTCAGGCTTCAAACCGAGCCGAAGGACCACCTCTCAGGCCGCAGGCGATCCCCACAGCACCGGAATCTCTGACAGCCACAGGTGGAGTGACCACTAATTTACCAGCTGAAAACGAGTCAATATTATTTTTAACCTTAATCAGCAATTGAACAATTTTCCACAGAAAAAGGCATGGCCGCTAACGACCATGTCTTTTTGGATAAGCCACTTAAACTTCGGATTTCTTGAGTAACGGCCAGTTCTGCATCATCGGTGCAAAGCGGATGTACAGGCCTTCCGCCACTTGTAACCATAGGTAGGCTAAGAGCACCGCACCAATCGTGTCGGTTGGGAAGTGGGCGTTTAGGTAAACCCGTGAGATCATGACCATGAGCATCCACACAATCAAGATGATTCTGAGGAGCCAGGCTTTCCACGCCTTAGCAATCATCGGCAATAAGATGACCCAAATCATCGCAATCACTAGGAAGGTGCCGAAGACGTGACCACTGGGGAAGCTAAACCCATCATCAATGGCCAAGTGCGTCGAGGGGCGAGCACGCGCCACCACTTTTTTAATTAAAGCGGCAATCACATCCCCACCCGCTAAAGTCGCGAGGCACCATAAAGCTGGAATTTTGAATTTAAAGCCCCATAAGAAGAAGGCAAGAATCAATGTCCAAATAATAGCGAGTTTCGGTTCCGCTAAACTGGTGACCCCTCGATAAAGTAGCGTCTTCCATTCCGGTTGATTTTTCTGAATGACGTCAATGATTGACGAGTCTAAGAAATCAACGTAAGCGTTTTGAGCCTTCACAAAGTAGGCCACGATCAGGAACAGCACCGTGGTCAAGGTAAACTTCCACGGCCGGTCCCGATCTCGATTAAATAACATCATGCTAAAAATTCCTTTCGTCATACCCGATTCTGGGAAACCCCTAGCAATGAGTATACCACCCCACCGCTAGATTACTACACTCCCTGCCAGATTATCAGATTTCCTTAAATTATCGCCGATGCCGCCAAACGCGTTGCTGGACCCGATTGACCAGTTCCGAGAGCAGAAAACCAAAGGCGATGGCCCCAGAAATCATGACCACCTGAATTAAGAAAATAAATGCCGTGGAATTTTGGCCCAGCGCAAAGTATTTAATCATCTGGTAGGCCTGGCCCCCCGGTACCAACGGCACTAGGGCGGGAATATTGAAAAGAATCATCGGCATCTTCTTCATGCGCGCCGCCTGGAGCGAGGCCACCCCAATGACCACAGCCCCCAACATATTCCCGATGACGTAGCCGCCACCCCAGATAACTAAAAATTTATAAACAAAGTAGCCCAGCACCCCAATCCAGCCGGCGTAGTTCAACGCACGCCGGGGGATGTTAAGCAGGATGCCAAAGCCGATGGTCGCGACATAGTTGCCCGCAACCTCAATAAAGAATTCAGTAATAGACATTCGGCAGCCTCCCTAAAGAAATTGTAAGACCATGGCAATGCCAAAGCCAATCGCCGCAGCACTGACCAGCGCTTCGACGCCTCGTGCCGGACCACTCACCAAGTTACCGGCCAAGATATCGCGCACGGAGTTGGTGATGGGAACCCCGGGAACCAGCGGCATGACACTCCCGATAATGATATCATCAACGCTATTTCCCAATCCCAGGTGAACTGACCAGATTGCCAGCACACCAATGGTCGCCGCCGCCGCGAATTCGGAGAGAAACCGAATCTGAATGAACTTACTTAAGAGATAAAAGACCAGCCACCCCACGGTTCCCACGATACAGGTAATCCAGAAGTCATGGAGGTTGTGTCGAAAGACCACTTCCAACGGCCCACTAACCATGGCTGCCGCCAAAAGTTGAAGCCAGAACGGAAAGTATTTGGTTGATTTGTCCAAGTGGTCCAGCTGATTAGCGAACTGCTGCAGCGTAATCTTATGCGCCGCAAATTGCCGCGAGAGATCGTTGACCACGGAGATCTTCTCCAAGTCAAACGTCCGCCGCTTGACCGGTTCAATCTGCGCGCCGACCTCACCGTTGATCGCCATCAGAATGCCCGTGATCATCACGAAGAGTTGACTGGTCTTGGCCCCCGCATTGTGGGCAATCCGTTCCATGGTATCCTCGACCCGTTCCACCTCTGACCCATTTTCAATCATGATACGGCCAGCGGTTAAAGCTGTATGTAAAATTAATTGATCGCGTTTCTTCTGACTACTCATCTCAGTCCCTCCCGCCGGTTTTTCATTCATTATACGACAGTCAGTGGGGGTCTGGCAGTAACAATCTGGCGGATTGCGCAAATACTTAAGAATTCGGTGCCAATCCTGCCGTGAGACTCGGTTATTTTTGCTTGGACTGGTCACCTTACCGTTCGCCAAATTTGGTCTGAAACGCGGTGGGACGGACCGGAAAAAGCCAAAATTCTGTCTTTTCCCTCGATTTGAGCTGAAAGTCCGCGTCTCAAAGTCGCCAGTTTCCAAGCAACCCACTTGGAAACTCCCACGGCTGAGACCAAATTTGGCTCACTCACGGCTACTCGAGGCCGAACCAATTATTCAACAAAGCCCCTCCACACCAGCGATATTAGCGTAAAGTTCGTCACGTTCACCTACTGTACGAAAACAGTCGCTAACCCAAGCTCTCACCCGCTATCCCTCCGCGTAAAAGCACGAAAAAAGCGGCAGCTCAACACTACCGCCTTTCATTATTTATTTGATAAAGATGTAGTGCGCCGCCTTGTAGCTGACAATCAGCTCGGCATCATCGGTTAAGTTCTGTACGGTCACCGGCCCCTCGAATGGGTCGTGCTTGATGATTCGCAACTGGTCGCCAATGTCTAACTTCAGGTCGCCCAGATACGTCAGCAAATCACGGTTATCAATGAACCGGTCCACCGTGACCACCGAACCATCCTTCGCGTCATTCAAGACGGTGTGGCTATCTTCGTGGTAATGGCCATACCGGTCAGGGATCACACCACCGTGTGGACAATGCGTGGGATGGCCCAGCATGTCATCCAGCGAATTAATTAATTTAGGACTCGTCACGTGCTCCAACACTTCGGCTTCTTCGTGGACGTCCGGTAAACCATAACCTAATTTCTCCACCAAAAAGTCTTCCCAGATCCGGTGTTTACGCACCAGATCTTCGGCCAGACGAATCCCCTTGTTGGTCAGGGAAATCCCGGCGTAGGGCGTGTGTTCGGCCAAGCCCTCTGCTGTCATCTTGTTCACCATTTCGGTTACCGATCCGGCAGCAATATTCAAGCTGATGGCGATTTGCTTATTGGATACTTTCTTCTGCTTACCACCCAGCTCAAAAATAATTTTTAAATAATCCTCCTTCATCGGAGTCATCACTGTTCACCTCATCTAAATTAGATACCAACGTTACGTAATCGACTGTTCCTACTCGTGACGCCAATCGTTCTGATCATAAAATAAGGACTCGTGTTCTCCCCGATGACACTCCGCCTGAATCGTCACATGATTTACATTATACTTCTGACAGAGCAACGTTTCAATCTGTCGGTAAATGGGTTCGACCTGCGCCAGCGGTAAATTAGGCATATTGACGTGCACGGAAAAAATAATATTGTGCTCGTCAATCTGCCAGGCATGGAGGTGATGAACCCCCGCGACCTCCGGCAACTGTTCTAAATCGCGGGCAATCGCCTCATAATCTAAGTCCGGCGACGCCTCCATCAAGATGCCCAGTGTTTGCTTAATAATCGGCCACGATTCCCAGGCAATGTAACCGCCCACTAGAATCGTAATCAACGGGTCGACCCACTCCACGTGCCAGAACGTAATCATCAATGCCCCCACGATAACGCCGACCGACGCCAACGCATCGCTGAGTAAATGAAGATAGGTGGCCCGAATGTTTAGATTGTGCTGCGCGCCGTGATTTAGCAAAATCGTCGACAGCAGATTTGCCACAAAGCTAATGACCGCGACCCCCAGCATCACAGTCCCCTGCACGTGCTCCGGATGGAATAACCGCCGAACCGCCTCAATCGCTAGAATGACGCAGATGACCACTAAAACTAATGCATTAAGCAAGGCGGCCAGAATCTCCGCTCGACGATAACCATAGGTATTGGTTCGCGTCTGCTGGCGACCGCCAATCCGATGGGCCGCGTAGCTCAACACGATGGACAGGGCGTCACCACAGTTGTGAAAGGCATCTGAAAGCAGTGATAGGCTACCCGACAGCAGTCCCCCAATGAATTCGAAGACCGTAATCACAACGTTTAACACGGTGACCAGAAAGAATCGGCCACCCGACATACTTCGCTTTTCCAACGTAAACCGCCCCCCGTGGTTAACTACCCCTATTATCGCAGAGTTTAGGTCGAATGAAAAGGTGGTTTTCGGGGAACCTGACTTTTATCTCATTTTGTTTTCTGTCAATCGACTGCGCTGGGTGCATGGAAATCGTAGCCCCACAATAGACAACGAATTTACAGTCTGGTCGGCGGCAAATAACCACCCCACATCCCCGTCGCGCCAGCGTTCAACCATAAAAAAAGGATTGTTTCCACAGTGAAAACGGAAACAATCCTACTATTATATATTCACTTACGCGTTGTTTACCCTAGTCTTGAGACGACCCTACTTCGTCGTCACGGAATGAACCACGTGCGTCGGGCGAACATTTGCCGTCAGCCGTTCGTACGCGAAGTCCTTAACGCCTGGCATGTCGACCGCCGCCAAATCAATCGTCCCGGTTTCCGTGAAACCATTCTTCTTGATGACGTGTTGCATCGCCATATTTTGAGGGTGCGTATCAATCCGGATGCTCTCGATATCTGCGGACTGGTCAATCTGTTCGAAAAGCCGACTGAACAATTCACCGGCGAGGCCCCGACCATGATGATGGCTGGATACGGCTACACGATGAATCGCCAGATACGGCGCCTGTTTGGTCAGCCACTGGCCCTCAATCTGTTTGTACGTTGGGTCTTCGCCCGGAATAATTGCGGCAGTCCCCAAAATTTCGTTGTTTTCTTCCAACACGACCGTCCACCCTTGGTGAATGTCGTCAACTAAGACCGCAGTGTTGGGATAGGCTCCCTGCCATTGATCAATTGCTTGGGCCGCCAATAATTCACGACCATCACGAATGATTGATTCAATTTGTGGTAAGTCCGCCATAGTAGCTTGTCGTAACAGCATGTGTAACACCATCCTTCATGTTTTTGGTTTAAAGCGATTTTGTTATCTTAACACGCTGGCGACGAAATACAACCATTTTGACCAACTTTTTTCTTCTGTGCAAAATGGCACAAATGAAAACGCCGGCTCTATAGCTTTCAGGGGACTTCTCAGCACCAATTTTTCTTTCATTTTCTCACGGACTTTTCACCAACTAACGCGGGCCGTGCGGCGAAAAATGGCCGCAAAAAAAGCGATCAGTCAAGAACTTTCTAAACTTGACCGACCGCAACGGGAGCCGTCCCCGGGCGAGCGAAAAATCAAAACCAGTTTCAATTTTTCAAAAAACACGTCGTTTAGGTTTCACGATTGCTTACGTCAGCTTGTGCCGCCGTAGTCCATGCGCGAGATAAACGCGCTATTACTCATGGTTATTCGCCTGGTTTCACAACACGTCAACAACATGATTGACCACCAATCCAGCCAGAAGATCGATTGGTATCGAAAGTTTTTTCTGCCCGGGACATGAAGAACCTCCCGTGACTTCAGATTACCATTGTTACCGCCGATAAACAATCAAATACGCCTATTTCCCGACTGGACTCAGCTTAAAATGCCACTTGCCGTTGGTTCTCTCCGCAATTAACTCCTGGGACGGGTCCGGATCAAACTGGCCCAAGCCAATCTGAATCTGATCGTCGTCCGCCATGTGGACGTCCATGAACCGCCCGTCAACAAAGGACCGTAGTGCATCGAACAAGGCATCCCGCCGTTGCGACTGCTTGACAGCCGCCACCAACGTTAATCCCTCATCCTGCAGGGTTTTAATCTGCTGGACCCTGAGCAGCGTCTTATAGCTAAATTTACGGTTCTTGCGGTCCCCGACCTCGCGGCTGTGAATATACCCCTTGCGTTCCCAGTAGCGAAGTTGACTCTGCGACACCCCGGTTGCTTCCGCGACGTCGCCAATTCCCAGTACTAAATGTTCGACAGGAAATTTTTTTATTAATTCCGTTTCATCATTATTCATGACCCATCACCCACTTTCTTCAAAAATATTCAAATTTACAAATGCCGTTCTATCTACAATGAAATCGCTTGTTATTTTTATGAACAAATCTAAAAACGTTGTTCACTTTTCTCCAACCAGTATATATATTTTAAAAAGCATGTCAAGCTAGTTGACAAATTAGTTCATTCTGCGTATAGTGATTCCAGAATTAATTTTAGGAAAAAGAGGGAATTACTTTGGGAAATGCAACAGTTGATACAAACGGCAAGCCCTACAACCGGAACCTCCTGGTTGTGCTCCTATTAATTGGGACTTTCTGTACCGTTTTAAACCAAACTATTTTAAGTACGGCCTTTCCAACCTTAATGAAGGCCTTCGATGTCTCGACCTCAACCGTTCAATGGTTGACCACGGGATTTCTGTTAGTCAACGGGATTATGATTCCCATTAGTGCTTGGCTGCTAAACACAATTAGCTCCAAGGTTTTGTACATCAGTGCCATGACCACCTTCTTGGTCGGGACGATTACTTGTTGGGCCGCCGTTAACTTCCCAATGTTATTGGCTGGCCGGTTGATTCAGGCTGTCGGGGTCGGGGTTTCCATGCCACTCCTCCAGACGATGATGCTGACCATCTTCCCAGCCAATAAGCGGGGAACTGCCATGGGTCTGGCCGGAATCGTTATTGGTCTGGCGCCAGCCATCGGGCCAACCCTATCTGGGTGGGTCATCGACAACTGGACGTGGCGTGACCTTTTCGGCATGATCATTCCAATCGTCGCCGTCGTGATTATCGCTAGCTTCTGGATCATGCGCAGCGTGCTGGAAACGCGGAAGGAACCGTTAGACGTCTTATCCGCCATCCTGTCGACCATCGGATTTGGGAGTATGCTATACGGCTTCTCCTCCGTGGGTGACGACGGCTGGGGTAGCGTCAAGGTCCTTTCTACCTTAATCATCGGTTTTATTTTCGTCGGATTATTCGTTTGGCGCCAACTCGTCATGGACGATCCGTTCTTGAACTTCCGGGTTTACAAGTCCAAGCAATTCACCGTTTCCGCCATCCTGAGTTCCGTGGTTAACATGGCCATGGTTGGGGTTGAAATGGTTATTCCCCTCTACCTCCAAATGGTTAAAGGGATGTCGGCCTTCCATTCCGGACTGACGCTGTTAGCCGGGGCCCTCATGATGGGGATCATGAGCCCCATTACCGGACGGGCATTTGACCGCTTCGGGGCGAAACGCTTAGCCACGATGGGGATGTTCCTCCTGACGATCGGGACGCTGCCCTTCGTTTGGATTACCAAGGATACGTCGACGCTGTACATCGTGATTCTCTACGCCATCCGGATGTTTGGGATTGCCATGGTCATGATGCCCGCAACGACTGCCGGGATGAACGCTCTGCCGATGAACATGATTTCTCATGGGACCGCCGTCAACAACACGCAACGGCAAGTGGCTAGTTCTGTCGGGACCGCCATCATGGTCAGTGTCTTGACGAACGTGACCAAGAACAGTATGCCCGCTAAGCACGTCTTAACCACGAATCCCCTGAGCTATGCCTCACGGGCCATCAACGCAACGTTGAATGGTTATCACGCTGCCTTCTGGATTGCCATCGGTTTCAGCGTTGTTGCCTTGTTCGTGGCCTTCCAGTTAAAGGGTACCCACTCCGTCCACATGGCGGATGAAGATTCTATCAAAGGAGGTGCCGCCAAGTGATTGTCATTACATTAGTGCTCTGTGCGGTTCTCGCTTTTATTTTCTACGTGTACCTGTCCAACCGGGTACTCGCCAATAGTCTGACGGTGCTTGCCATTATCGGCCTGCTCACCAGTGTCTTCTTCATGGTGAAGAACGACCACGACCACTATGGCCTGCACAACGTCACGACCACGTCGACGCAAAAGATTTACTCGGCTTCACCTTCTAAGCAAATGCCGATGATGATTTACCAATCTATCGGCACTGCCGACAAGCATCAGGTCTACGTCTATAAGACCAGTGCTAACGCCAAGAAGACTCGCCACACCGCCGCTAAGGTGACCACCAAGAACGTGGTTAAACGGACGACCGGGGCGAACCGGATCGTCACGAAAAAGGTGTATCGCGAATATAAGAATGATATGTACAGTTTCTGGTTTGGCCTCTCCGGCAACGGTCACAAGTACGTCAAGGAAACCAATACCATTTACATCAACAAGAATTGGACGGTGCTGAGTGCTCAGCAAGCCAAGAAGCTCCAGAAGATGGCCAGCTCCAAGGCCTTCAAGGCTAAGCAAAAGACGGCCGCCACTGCCTACGTCAAGCAACAAGTCATGGCAGCGATGACCAAAAACCCCACCATGTCCGCAGCAGAACAGAAGAAAGTTACCCAGCAAGCCGCAGCCGCTTATCAGGCCAAGGCCATGCAACAGCTGATTAAACAAGTTAAGGCTGAATAACCGGTAACGCCGAGGCAATCATCCATCGTGGTGATTGCCTTTTTTGCTGTGCTGGTCAGAATTTCTGCCGTGAAGACCGCAGGCGGTCCCCCACAGCGCCGGAATCTCTGGCTGTGTTGATGACTAGTTTAATGGCGGTAAACCTTGCCAGTTGGGGAATGGAGCTTATTCGCAAACTTTCAGCCTTCAATTTTGGGCAAAAAAATAACGCCTGCGGCTCAACCGCACGGCGTTATCTGGAGCTATATTTACACGTTTGTTACTAAACTTGCATGAGTCGAGATTGGCCCTTCCGGCATCGTGGCAACAATCCGGATAAGTCATCTAAAGACGTCCCGTTATCCTGAAAACACTGAATCATATCGATCCAGTAGAGATCCGAATCGTCAAATTCCGTTGCAGAGTGGTCCGTCCCTAGCAAGCCATGCTGAACGTATTCCGTGATTCGGCTGGCATCAACATTAGCCGCCTTTGCCAGTTCAGTTAAGTTCATCTTCATCATCTTTACCCCGCTTTCTTCTTCGTTAATGAGAGTATCATACAACCGCCGTGAATAAAAAGCAACCCTTTTAAGCTAAGTATTTTTCACAGAAATTTTACATTTTAATTGCAGACTGGACTAGGCCAATAATGTTGACTCTTATCCCTTTAGTGGCGGTATTTATGTCAAATTGATTGGGGACTTTCCGAGTTAATTTTTAGGGGATGATAACTTTTTGTAAGCCCTTTCTTAAAGTCGCCTGTTTCTTCTCATTCAACGGCCGTTTGGCGATAAGTTTTCTTATTTTCAATTGGCCGCCAAACAATTGTCATTACGGGTTTACCTTCATCCCAGATAGCGATAAACTGGAAAATAACTTTATTAATATTTCATGAGAGGAAGTCTGTCTATGGGTCCATCGCTAACCTTCAAGACCGGCGTCCGCGACGTCTTGCCGACGGTTTTTGGCTACATTGGGGTCGGCCTCGCCTTCGGTATCGTCGCGCACACCAGCCATCTAAGTCTCCTGGTTGTCGCCGGCATGTCCTTTATCGTTTACGCCGGCTCCGCCCAATTCATCATTACCAGCATGCTGCTCCTCCACGACCCGCTGTCCGCCATCTTTATCTCGACTTTCTTGGTGAACTCCCGGATGATTCTGATGAGTACCAGTCTAGCCCAATACTTTCGGCACGAATCGCTTTTCAAGAATCTGCTGATTGGGACGCTGGTTACCGACGAAACCTTTGCTTTGGCGATGAATAAACAGAACCGGACGCAGGGAAAACTCAGCTTTGCCTGGCAATCCGCGGCCAACCTCGTCGCCTATCTGGTCTGGGGCGTGGCCACCATTGTCGGCGCTATCCTGGGGGGAATGATTGCCAACCCCACCCAGTTTGGCTTCAACTTCGCCCTGACCGCGATGTTCATCGGGCTGGTCTACCTCCAGCTAATCAGCGATCGGCATCTCGGCCTTTCGCTTCAGTTAATGGTCATGCTCTTCGTGGCACTGGTCTACTACTTCATGATTGCCGTGATGAGCCAAAACTTTGCCCTGCTGGTGGCCACGGTCGCCGGGTGCCTCTTTGGAATGGAGATGAAAAAATGTCGATAACACTAACTGAACTGTGGGCTATTCTGGGCTGCGGCGTCATCACCGTGGCTTCGCGGGTGCTCCCCTTTGCCTTTGTCAAACAGGTCAAGATGCCGGCGTGGCTGATTGACTTTCTCACCTTCGTGCCGATTACCATCATGACGGCGCTGTGCTGTCAGAGTCTTTTCGTCGCCAATCCTGGCCACTTGGCGACCCTCAACGTCGCCAACTGTCTGGCGGCCATCCCCGCCACCATCGCCGGTATTCTGACCAAGAGTCTCCTGATGGTCGTGGTTGTGGGCATCATGGCGATGGCAGTACTCCGCTACTTTTCGATCGGCGGTTAATGGGTAAGTGAGTCACCCTTCTTCTGAAAATGCAAAACGTTGCTGACGCAAAGGTGTCGGCAACGTTTTTTCATTAATAATAGCTTAAATATCCTTAGGTAAAATCAAATTCAGCGCAATTCCTAGCACGGCCGCCACGGCCAATCCAGAAAATTCGTACTGGCCCAACTTGAGGTAGGCATTACCGATCCCAATGACCAGAATGGCCGAGGCGATCATCAGGTTGCGGCGCTTGTTGAAGTCCACGTGCTTTTCAATCAGAATCCGCATCCCACTGGAGGCAATCACCCCGAACAGCAGGAAACTAATTCCCCCGATGACCGGGTTAGGAATACTTTCAATCAACGCACTCAGCTTGCCAACAAAACTGAAGATGACGGCAAACATCGCGGCACCAATCAGGACGTAGACACTGTGTACCCGGGTAATCGCCAACACGCCCACGTTTTCACCGTAGGACGTTACGGGCGGGCCCCCGACCAGACTGGCGACAATCGAGGCCAGCCCATCCCCAGCTAACGTGTGATGGAGACCGGGATCTTCGAAGAAGTTACGGTGCGTCAGTTCGTTTAACACCGTGATGTGCCCGATGTGCTCCGTCATGGTGACAAAGGCAATCGGGGCGAGGCTCAGGACGGCCCCCCAATAGAAATGCAGCGGGTAACTGACGCCGGGAAATTCAAACTTCGGTAGCTGGAACCAGGCCGCGTCCATGACCGGCTGGAAGTTCACCAGTCCGGCGAATGCGCCGACGAGATAGCCGAAGACAATTCCCAAGAGAATCGGAATCAGGCCCAGGAACCCTTTGAGATACAGGTTGAAGGCCACCGTCAGGAGCAAGGTCACCATGGCCACCAGGAAGAATTGCCAGTGGTAGGTACCGTTGCTATCTACCGTAGCCTTCTGCGCAGCGCTACCGGCCAGTGACAGCCCAATCACCATAATCATCGGCCCGACCACGATTGGCGGTAAGACCTTGTTGATCCAGTCCGAACCGACCAGTGCGACCACCACGGCCACAATCAGGTAAACTAGCCCCACGGCCATGGTCCCCTGAGCGATGCCGGGATAGCCCGTGGTCTTCATCAACGCCACCATGGGAACGATGAACGAGAAACTCGACCCCATGTAGGCGGGAATCTTTCCCCGCGTGATCAGAATGTACATCAGTGTGCCGACCCCGGAGCTAAACAACGCAATCCCAGGATTTAACCCCACCAAAATGGGCACTAACACGGTGGAACCAAACATCGAGAATAAATGCTGCAGGGACAACCCAAACCACTGCCCCCAACTCGGACGTTCCCAAATATCAATCAACGCATCGGGATTCCGGTAACGTGATGGTTCTTTCATGCTCTACGACCTCCAGTTCAAAATATATAAAAAAAGACGCGCCCGTCCCGTAAGGAAGCGTGCTCGCCCAATTAGCCCAGCTATCGCCGGAAGTCGAACCCTTCACCGCCTCACGGGACGATGTTAAAGGAACTAAATTTTGTTAATTATACGGTGGAATTTACCAACTTGTCAAGAGAAATCGTCTCTAGTGGCTGAATCATGGTGCCCCACAATTGCTATGGGATTAATCCACCATTCGCCAATTGCCTTCGTCCGCCTTGGAAATATCGTTCAAAAATTTCAGGACGCGTTTAGCCCGGTCAGGTTGTTGCTCATTCAACAGGTTCAAGCCGGCACCGGTCACCAATGGTTGGCTCAAACGGAAGTTGCCATCCGCCATCTCACCCGTCGCGAAGGCCATGACCGTCTCGCCCGACTCAATCTGCGTGGTCAGGAAAAACATGGTGAAGTCATCGTCGGCCTGCATGTACGCGGGCATGGCCCAGATATCAGGCGCAATCTCCTGCATTTCACCGGTCTCGGTGCCATCCAGAAACTTGAATTCCTTGTGGTTGGCCTGGGTAACGGGTTGCTTCAACACCAACATCATCTGGGCAAATTCATCATCGCCTAATTGTAGATTATCCTTCATCGGTACAGTTCCTCCTCGAATCGTTCTTTCGTTATCAGTAATCACTAGTATACCAGGGTTTACGGTTAACGCAAAGGGACCAAGGCAGCCGCCCTGGTCCCACTTTCAAGTCTCTAATTAATTCGCAACCTTAGCGCGTTGGCCAATCTCCAGTTGCATGTGATAGTAGTGATGGTCCCCAATCATTTGCTTGCCAGATACCTCGTAGCCCATGCGTTCATAGAGCCGCATAGCATCCGGGTTCTCCAGATCAACGTTCAAGCCAATGACGGCCTGATTGTCGCGCCGGGCGTAGTAAGGTAACGCCTGTAACAATTGGTGACCAATTCCCTGACCCTGATGATCGGGCGATACCGCCAGTGAGTCCAGATACCACTCACCCTTGGCCGTCTCCGACTGGGTCTCAAAGGGAACATCAAACGCTGCACTCTTAGCGGTGATTTGCGTAAAGACATCGTCCACGGTCTCTTCTCGTTCTCCGGGATAGCCGAATGCCATCCCCACGACTTGGCCATCGGCCTCGGCCACCACCGTGGTTGCCGGCCCGGATAAATAAGTCCGGGTGCGGTACGCCGCCGTAATGGCCTTTAGTAAGTCGGGTTCGGGAACGTCTTCCAAGTCGGTCAGTTCCATCTCATCGTAGATCAAGTTCATCAGCGGCGCTATCTGAGGGGCGTCCGCTGGTTGCGCCTCGCGTATTATCACAAAAAATCCTCCATTTCTAGTTCTCTCACTAGCCTAACGGAGGATCCTAACTTTGTCAACGGATTTGATAGGGTGCCACCCGTATCCCTGACTGGACGGGACTCGGGCACGGCCGACTAATTTCGCCGACGCAACCGAACCATCCCACAATTTTAACCCTAATGTGCGCGTCTAACGGCGGCACGTTTGCCAAAAACCAAGCCAACGGCAAATAAGACGCTAGCTGTGATCCATGTCCTCATGGTGAGACTCCCTTCGTTTTGCCGAATCGCTCTGCGCATCGCGTGCGCGCAACTCGGCCAGTTCTTGTCGAATTTCACCTAAAATTTCTAACTGAAATCGTGCGATCTCCATGGTGTGGGGGACCTGATTCTGTGCTAAATGATCGACCTTGGCGTGGAGTAAGCGTAGCTCATGCTCCGACTTTAGGTTCACATGATAGTCGTTTTCGGCCATCATCCGGTCACGGTCGGCCGAGCGGTTCTGACTCATCATGATGATGGGCGCCTGAATCGCCGCCACACAGCTTAACACTAAATTTAACAGAATGAAGGGGTAGTTGTCAAAGTTCACCCCAAACAAATGAAGCCCGTTGACCAGCATCCAGCCGATCAGAACGAACATAAACACGAAGATAAAGCCCCAGGACCCGCCAAACCGAGCCACGTCGTCCGACACCTTCTGGCCAAACGTCAGGCTTTCCTTGAGGGAATCGTTCACGTCAATAATATCGTAATCATCGCTCTGTAGCGCCTTAGTCAGCTTCTGATTAATCTTGCGCGTCTGCTTCATGTCCGCATTAATCAGGGCGTCCACGTGCTCCAGACGGTATTTTAACAGGTGGTGTCCACAGATATAGTCCCCGGCCTTACTCTGCGGGTAATCCCGCTTAATCCGGTTTCTCAGGCCCACCTCTAGCTCTGAGAGCTGCAGGCTCCCCTCGAGATTGACGGGTTCCCCGTCAACGAGGCAACGTAGCCCCTGTTCATCTGCCATCGCTATTCACTCCTTAATTGCGTGAGTAAGTCTTGCCAATCGGCCGGTACCGGACTCTCGAAGGTCCGTTTCTCCCGAGTAAATGGATCGCTAAAACTTAACGACCGCGCGTGCAACGCCTGCCGCATCATTCCCCCCATCTCGGGACCACCATACAGGTGATCACCAATCAACGGGTGGTCCAGGTAGGCAAAGTGGGCGCGAATCTGGTGCGTCCGACCCGTATGTAGCTTAACGGCCACGACCGTCGCCTGAGCGAAGCGTTCCTGTACCCAATACTCCGTCAGCGCGGGTTTGCCGGCCGGCGAGACCATCTGATTGTACCCCGCGGGATCACTCGCGAGCGGCGCATCAATCGTGCCGTGGTCCTGGGTCAATTGGCCGCTAACCACGGCTAGATACCGTTTGTCCACCTGCTTTTGGGCCTGCAACTGACTGGCTAAGCTATTGGCCAGCCGGTGTCGGGCCACCCAGACCACGCCGCTCGTAAAGCGGTCGAGACGCGTCAAGATATGGGGAACTTGGTTTTCGGCCTGAATCGCCGCCCAGTGCCCCTTAATCCGATTCACCAGCGTATCCGTCCGGTTGGCGGGGCCGGGAACCACGTTGAGTCCCGCTGGTTTATCGACCACCAGCCAGTCTCGATTCTCGAATAAAATCTGAATTGGTTCAGTGCTTACCGCCACCGCCGGATCGGCCACCTCGGCGGGGAGTTGAACGGTCACCGTATCGCCCACGTTGAGCGTCACGGCCGGCGTTACCACCGCACCGTTGACCTTGATCGTCCCATGTTGTTTTAAATCACTAAAAACGCGATGACTAACGCCCTGCTGGTTCAGGAACCGCTTGAGGCTAGTCACCGGCGTTATTACTTGCCAAGTTAAGTCCATGCAACAATTTCCCTTCTACTCATCGATCAGATCGACCATCCAGTCGAGGTCGTCATTGCGATTATTCAGCCATTCCGGGTGACTCGCCAATCCCTCGTTGATCCGCACAATGCGCCCAGCGAAAGGAAAATGAAGCGTCAACTCTTCGTTTGCACCGCTAACAATCAAGAACGGGGTTCCCAGGTGGACGCGACCGGTCGTGACCTGCCACGAAATCTTCTGAACGGGGCCCAACAACTCACGCCCATCATCGGCAAACCCGATCCGGACGACGCCCTGCTCCTTAGGCGTTAACCATAAGGCGCTGGCACTTACTTCAAGCTTATCAATCATTCTCGTCACCCCTCGTATGCTGATTTGTCTGGCGAAACGCCGCGTCAACACTTCCAGCGACGTTTCTTAAGTGGAAAATCTTCCAATCACGATATATTTTAACATAGCCGCAGAATTGACGGGAGTTATTTCACCCTTTTCCACTCCAAGTCGGTATAATAGAAACCATCAAAGGGGGAGAAAATCATGATGATGTCACACAACATCTTAACGGGGACGCTTATTTTACTGGCGGGAATTGTATTGTTGGTCTTTGTTCTCTTTAAGTTATTTCCACAAACTAACAAGACGGGTGACCAGGATACGCGGGTTTTATTGGTCATCTTTACGCTGGTCGCGGTCGGCTTGCTCGGCATGGGCAGTTGGGTCTGCTTGATCTAACAGCGGATGTCACGTCGCCTCCGGCTGCCAGGGATTCTGGCTGCATGGCTACACTGCCTTACCGTTCGCCATGGCACGCTGTAGATGCTCCCCCAAAAAATCGGAGCACAGTCGAACCCCACCACAATCTGGCACTAGTTCATACGGCAATTGTTCGCTTTGTTTAGTCCGGAAGCCGGCTTCCATCAGTGAATCCTACCTATACGCAAAAGACGTTGACTAACGGGAAGCTTCTCGTCGGTCAACGCCTTTTTAAGTTCTATTCTACATAGTCGTCTGAAGTTTCTAAGTTCTCCGTGTTTTTAGCGTGTGTCCCTTGTTGTTCGATTTCTTCCAACGTGCGACCCTTGGTTTCTGGAACGCAGAAGCGGACGAACGCGACCCCTAGCAGGCAGATAATCCCGAAGATGGCAAAGACGGCTTCTTGGGACATGGCGGCCGTCATCACTGGGAATAACAACCCAACTGCGAAGGACCCAATCCAGTTAAATGATGAAGCCAGACCGGAGGCACGGCCCCGAACAGCCAGTGGGAAGATTTCCCCGACCAGCACCCAGGTCAACGGTGCCCACGTGAAGGAGTAAAATGCCACGTAGATGGATAGGAAGACCACAATCAACATGGGGTTGCTGTTGAGTCGCGTCACGTTCAAGAAGGCTGGCAACAGGAAGGATAGACCCATGACGGCGCCCCCCAGAATCAACAGTGTCCGCCGGTTGAATTTATCGGCAATCCACAAGAAGACCAGTGACCCAACCACCAGGATAATCCCTTGGATAATTGGCCACATCAGTGCGGAGCTAGCGGCACTCCCCGTCGCCTGTTGGACGATCAGAGGGATGTAGTAGAAGATGGCGTTAGCACCTTGGAACTGTTGAAAGGCGGCGATACCTACCCCGGCGATGACCAGGTACCGGTATTTCCCAGAAAATAACGTGGCCCATGACGTATTCTTAGCGGCCGCACTTTCCGTTTTAGCCGTGCTTTGAATCGTGGTCATTTCCGTTTCAATCTCATCGGCCGGACGAATGTAGCTTAACACTGTCCGCGCGGCGTCTAACTGACCACTCTTGATCAAGAAGCGTGGAGATTCCGGCAAACGGAGCACTCCAGCGAACAGGATGATCGCTGGCACCGCTGCAGAACCCAACATCAGACGCCAAGCAAAGGCCTCTGGCAACCCTTTCAAAAGAAAGTCGACCACGTACGAGATGAGCATCCCCGACACGATCATCGTCTGGTTAATCCCCGTTAAACGGCCGCGTAGGCGTGCCGGTGACATTTCCGACATATAGGCTGGGACCAGCGCCGAAGCGGCCCCCACGGCCAATCCGAGGAAGATTCGGACGCCAATTAAGTAATATTCGCCCATGTTGGGAACCATGGCGGACATCAGTGAACCCAGCGCAAAGATCAGCGCTGAGATCAGAATCATTTTCCGCCGCCCCAGCTTATCTGAAAGCTGACCGGAGATGGCACCCCCGAAGATGGCACCGAACATGACGGCCGACGTAATCCAGCCAATCAGCGTGGCGTTGGATAAGCTCCAGTCCGTTTCCAAAAATGGCAAGGCGCCCGTCATGACCCCAATGTCATAACCAAACAGGATGCCCCCGAAGGACCCGAAGAAGTAGATGTAACCGCTTGAAATTTTCTTGTTGCCTTTCACTCAAAAAACCTCCCAATATCTCTACGTTGTTCTCTCTGCCGAATCGGACCAGTTTGCAATTGGTCCGATAAATTATAATTGCTGTTTCAACGTCAGGAAAAGCAGTCGTTACCGCGAATTAGGTAAAACGTTTTCACAAACGCAATACAAGTAGTTTAAAACACTTATACGGATAAATCAATAACTGATTTTATTATGCGGATGATTTTTCAAAGCGCTTTCTCCGCTAAATCCCGGTATGAAAGCAACCGTTTGCTTTAAAAACTTTTTTCGAAATTTGACTCTTGCGCGCAAAAAAAGCGGCTCATCAGAATCCCCATCCATTAGGAATGGAAACGCTCTGATGAGCCACTTCATAACGACTTGCTGATTAACCCTAGTTTCTCGGGCTTAAACCTGATATTATGCGCTTAATCCAAGTGCTTGACGACCCGGGCTGGATTCCCGGCAACGACCACGTTGTCGCCAAAGGACTTGGTAACCACGGCACCAGCACCAACGATCACGTTATTGCCTAACGTGACCCCTGGGCAGATGATGGCACCGCCACCAACCCAGACGTCATCGCCCAAGGTCACGGGCCGGCCAATGCCCATGGCTCCGTTGCGCCGCAGCTTCGGATCGGCTGGGTGGTTAACGGAGTAGATCTGAACTTTCGGTCCGAGTAAGCAGTGCTTTCCAATGCGAATGGGCGCCACGTCCAGCATGACACAGTCATAGTTGGCGAAGAAGTCCTCGTCCACGTAGATGTTGTAGCCATAGTCACACTTGAAGTCGGCGTGCACACTGACGTCCTTACCGGTAGAACCGAAGAGCTTCTTGACCAGTTTTTCGGTTTGTTCAGGATCGCTTTCGCCTAAGGCATTGATGGCTTCGACTTGCTTTCTAGCGGCACCCCGTTGCGCAACAAGCTCGTCATCGTAGACGTCAAAGAGTTCACCGGCAACCATTTTTTCTTGTTCTGTTTTTCCCATATTTTCTCTTCCTCCTCATATCCTGAAGCTTCAGAAATAAAAACGGTCGAGGCCGCTCTCGGCAACCCCAACCGTCTTTATCAGTCGTTAATGACTATTTGATGAATGCTTTGTTCATGTTAACCATGGTTGCAAAGTCTTCCATTTGTTCTTCAGTCAGAGCAAATGAGAGCATGGTGTGGTGACCACCACCGGCTTGCATCCAAGCTAAGGCACCCTTTTCAAGGCCAACCTTTGGCGTCCAGAGTTGCTTAGCAACTGGCAAGTTAGGGGTTTCAGCCTCTGGCTTGTGAGCGTCAACGGCGTAGCTGATCATCTTGAAGCCATCACGGAAGTCAGAAACCGTAACGTCAATGGCGTCACCTTCTGAACCAGTGAAGACCAGACGTGCAGGGTCAGCCTTACCACCGATATCCAATGGGTGAACTTCAACACGAGGCTTGTCGGAAGCGATCGTAGGGTCAACTTCCAGCATGTGAGAACCAAGAATAGCTTCGTGGCCCTTACGTAAGTCAAGCGTGTAGTCTTCCATGAAGGCCGTCTTCTTACCGTGGGACATGATCTTCATGACACGGCCAAGCGCAGCGGTCTTCCAGTCACCTTCGGCACCGAAGCCATAACCGTCACGAATTAACAATTGTGCAGCTAAGCCAGGGAGTTGTTCCATACCCCAGAGGTCTTCGAAGTTCGTGGTGAAGGCAGTGTAGCCACCCTTTTCCAAGAAGCTCTTGATCCCAAGGTATTGCTTCAATTGAACACGTACTGAGTGCTTGTAAGTCTCAGCATCGTTGTCGCCTTGAACCATCGTGTACTTGCTTTCCAAGTCGGCGTATTCCTTGTCGATGTCAGCATCCTTAACCTTGTTGATTTCTTCAACTAAGTCACCGATACCGTAGTAGTCAACAGTCCAGCCCATTTGGATTTGTGCTTGTACCTTGTCACCTTCAGTAACGGCAACGTTACGCATAGTGTCTCCGAAACGTGCAACCTTAACCTTGAAGCTTTCGTTGTAAGCAACTGCAACGTCTTCCCAAGCAGCAATCTTGTCTTGAACTGCTTCGTCGCCCCAGTAGCCGTAAACGATCTTGTTGTTCTTCTTCAAGCGAGCATTGATGTAAGCATATTCACGGTCACCATGCGCACTTTGGTTCAAGTTCATGTAATCAAAGTCAATGTCAGCGTATGGAATGTTGTTTAAGTATTGCGTAGCCAAGTGGAGTAATGGCTTTTGCAACAATTCAGTCCCACGGATCCAGTTCTTGGCTGGAGAGAACGTGTGCATCCAGGTAATAACCCCGGCAACCTTATCGTTGTAGTTAACTTCCTTCATGAAGTTAGTGATGCTTTCAGCAGTCGTCATAACATCCTTGAAGACAACCTTGTAAGGTAACTTGCCGCTGGCGTTTAACTTGTCAGCGATGTCTTGTGCGTCTTTGGCAACGGACTTTAATTGTTCTTCACCATAGAGATGTTGACTACCGGTAACAAACCAAAATTCATAATCAGGAACTGATAACATAATTTAAGCACTCCTTCTATATATGATTGTTAGTAAAGCATGATACCTAATTATTCACGCGTCGCATGACTCTGCGACTTGGCATTGTTTTGCCCATAATAAGCGTTCTTACCGTGCTTACGGTAATAGTGCTTATCCAACAGATATTGTGGTAATTCCAGGTTCTTGTGGGTCAATTGCATGGAGTGGTAATCCTCTTCAGCAACAACTTCCAAGACCTTGGCGTTGTACACAGCCTTGTCTGCGGTTGGTCCCCAGGCAAATGGTCCGTGTTGACTGACTAAGGCAGCTGGAATTGCTTCGTAGTCCAAACCACGTTCCTTGAAGGTCTTGACAATGGTCTTACCCGTATTGCCTTCGTAGTCTTCTTCGATCTCTTCCTTGGTCAAAGCATCGGCCGCTGGAACATCACCGTAGAACGTGTCGGCGTGCGTCGTGTTCATGGCTGGAACGTCTAAGTTGGCGCCAGCGAATGAGACGGCCCATGGAGAGTGCGTGTGCACAATCCCACCGATATTTGGAAATGCGTTGTAAAGTACCGTATGCGTTGGTGTGTCGCTGGATGGGTTCATATCCCCTTCAACAACTTCACCTTTCAAGTTTACGACGACCAAGTCGCTAGGCTTCAGCTTGTCGTAATCAACCCCAGAAGGCTTGATGACGAACAGACCCTTTTCCCGGTCAATCCCGGAAACGTTACCCCAAGTAAAGGTAACCAGGCCAAGCTTAGGCAGCTTCATGTTGGCTTCATAAACCTCTTGCTTTAATTCCTCTAACATTCAATTAACTTCCTCTCTTAGTCGCTAATTGCATCGCCAGCGGCAGCTTCCACCGGCAAGCCAGCTTGATACTTTTCGATGAACTTCTGGTAACCCGCAACCCCTTCAGGTTCTGGGCTCAGCGTCATGGATTCTGGGTTGGTGAACACTTCTTGATCCAAGAAGTCTTCCAGTGATTCATCGGTATCGCGCTTAGCATAAACAGCTAAGACCGCCATCCCCCATGGACCACCTTCGCCGGCAGTACTCATAACAGTGATTGGAACGTTCAACGCATTGGCCAAGACTTGTTGACCAATAACTGGTGTCCGGAACAAACCACCTTGGGCAATCATCACATCGGTATGAACGTGTTCTTGATTAATCAAGATGTCCATCCCAATCTTCAGTGGTGCAAAGGCAGCGTATAACTGCGTTTGCATGAAGTTAGGTAAGCTAAACTTGCTGTTTGGTGTCCGAACGAATAATGGACGGCCAGCCTTAATCTTGGTGATGTTTTCACCAGATTGATAACTGTAGTTCACCAAACCACCGGCCTCTGGATCAGCCTTGGCTGCTTCCAAGAAGAGCGTTTCGTACAACCGGTCTGGCTTCAGGTCAACCCCGAGTCGTTGCGCAAATTCGTTGAAGATGCTTGCCCAAGCATTAATATCTGAAGAACAGTTGTTAATGTGGACCATGGCTACGGGTGAGCCATCTGGCGTCATCACGATATCGATATCGCGGTAAACCTTAGTCAGCGGCTTGTCCAAGACGTTCATGGAGAAGGATGAGGTCCCAACGGAGATATTCCCAGTCCGCTTCCGCACACTGTTCGTACCAACCATCCCGGTACCAGCATCCCCTTCAGGTGGTGCCATCACAGAACCGGCTTCCAAGTTGCCATTAGCATCCAGGAGCTTAGCCCCGTCAGCCGTCAAATGACCGGCAACCTTACCAGCTGGCAAGATCTTTGGCAGAATGTCTTCGATGTCCCAAGGGTACTGCTTAACGTTATCGAGGTTGCTGAACTTCTCCAGCATCGTCTTGTCGTAAGAGCCCGTCTTGTCATCGATTGGGAAGACACCGGAAGCATCCCCAACACCCAAGACCTTTTCGCCAGATAATTTCCAAGTGACATACCCAGCCAATGAAGTGATGAAGTTGACGTTACGTACGTGGTCTTCACCATTCAGGATAGCTTGGTACAGATGGGCAATACTCCACCGTTGTGGAATGTTGAAATCGAACAACTTGGTCAATTCATCAGCGGATTGTTCCGTGATGTTGTTCCGCCAAGTCCGGAATGGAACCAACAGTTCGCCACTCTTATCGAAGGCCAAGTAACCATGCATCATGGCACTAACCCCAACGGCACTAATCTTGGTCAAGGCACTGTGGTACTTGCTTTGAACATCAGCAGCCATTTGCGTGTAGCTTTGTTGGATCCCGGTCCAAACTTCGTCGATCGGGTATGTCCAGACACCGTCTTCAAAGCGGTTTTCCCAAACATAACTGCCTGAGGCGATGGTATTGAAGTCATCGGTGACCAATACCGCTTTAATCCGGGTTGAACCTAACTCAATCCCTAAGGAAACCTCACCGGCTTCGATAGCGCGAGTCGTTTCAACTAAGTTCATTTAACTTACCTCCCAATAATTTTAAAATCGAGAATTACTAGTTGTTAGCTGCTTCTTTCTTGGCAGCATGAGCAGTCCCACGTGCTTCGATTTCTTCAAGAGTGTGACCACGCGTTTCTGGAACACAGAAGCGGATGAACAGAACACCCAAGACACAGATAACACCGAAGACAGCGAACACAGCTTCTTGTGACATTGCAGCCGTCATGATTGGGAAGATCAAACCAACAGCCCATGAACCGATCCAGTTAAAGGATGAAGCTAAACCAGATGCACGGCCCCGGATAGCCAATGGGAAGATTTCACCAACCAGAACCCAGGTAAGTGGTGCCCAAGTGAATGAGTAGAATGCAACGTAGATAGATAAGAAGACAACGATCATCATTGGACTTGCGTTAGGAACTAACTTGTTAATGATAGCTGGTAACAGGAAGGACAAAGCCATAACCGTACCACCCATGGTTAACAACGTCCGACGATTGAATTTTTCAGCAATCCAGATGTAGAGTAATGACCCAAGAACTAACAGAACACCTTGAACGATTGGCCACATCAGAGCAGAACTTGCGGCATTCCCAGTTGCCTTTTCAACAATCAATGGAATGTAGTAGAAGATCGCGTTGGCCCCTTGGAATTGCTGGAAGGCAGCGACCCCAACACCGGCGATAACCAAGTAGCGGTACTTGCCGTTGAACAAGGTTGCCCATGAGGTCTTTTCCAAGTTATTTTCTTCAGTCTTAGCAGTATCTTGAATTGACTTAACTTCTGGTTCAACTTCGTCTGGCTTACGAACGTAGGACAGAACCGTCCGTGCTTCGTCTAACTTACCAGATTTGATTAAGAAACGTGGAGATTCAGGTAACCGGAGAACACCGGCGAAGAGGATGAAGGCAGGCACAGAAGCCAAACCTAACATTAACCGCCATGATAAGTTCCCAGGTAAGTCCTTCAATACGAAGTCGACGATGTAGGAGATTAACATCCCAGAAACAATCATCGTCTGGTTAATCCCGGACAAACTACCACGTAACCGTGCCGGTGCCATTTCTGACATGTAGGCTGGGACTAAGGCGGAGGCAGCACCAACGGCTAACCCTAAGAAGATCCGCATCCCGATTAAGTAGTAAGTCCCACCGTTAGGAGAGAATCCACAAAGGATTGACCCAATGGCGAAGATTAAGGATGACATCAGAATCATCCGCCGCCGACCTAATTTATCGGCTAATTGACCGGCAATTGCGGCACCGAAGATGGCACCGAACATAACTGATGACGTTACCCAACCGATTAATGAGGCGTTGGTTAAGGCCCAGTCGGTCTTCAAGAATGGTAAGGCACCGGTCATAACACCGATATCGTAACCGAACAGAATTCCACCAAATGATCCAAAGAAGAATATGAAACCACTTGAGACTTTCTTTTTCGCTTTCGCTTCCAAATTTCGTTCCTCCTAAGTTTAAAGGGGTAAAGATAAAAAACAAATAATGGCTTTTCCCACTTAACTATTGATAGAAATGCAATCGCTACCTAGTTTCATCGCCCTTTCGAACTGGCCGGCCAGCGCGAAAATTTCGATTAACTTTGTGAAGCGTTTTCATTTCTGAACAAACTTAGTGTATTATATTTATACGCATAAATCAACACTTATTTTTTATGTGCGGATTAATATTTAGGGAAATCCCTTGATATGACGCGGTTTTGATTGATTCGACTTTTTTGAAAGCGTTTCCGAATGTTGTTAGGTTAAGCGTTTTACGTTTCTCGTACCAATCTCAATAATTCTCGTGATCATCTGTTTTTGCGCAAATTTATTTATCGCTGTTGCGGGCTGATCACCGGTATTTGGTCTAATCACTTGATAATTAGTAAATACGATCTAACACCGCCCCGGCGGTGTTGGGTCGTCTCAACCACCTCGCCGCTGGATGAACGGCCAGTCACAACCAGCAACACTTTCGGCCTGTTCAATCAATTATTTACTAAAAAAAGCGTGCCAAGACGCGGCACGCTAAGGTTGCTTTAAAATTGGTTGCCCATTCGGGGCTGATAACCGAAGTTGGTTCGAAATTCATCCTAACCTATCTGAAACCGACTTGGGTGCCGCCGCGGACTGACGAATCACCAGTTCCGGTTCATAAGTGATGGATTGGACCGGCTGTTTGTTGAGCAGTTGGAACATCATCCGGCCAGCATCCTCCCCCATGATTTCCTTTTCATGGTTGAGCGTGGTCAGACCGGGGCTCATGTACTGCGACATTTGATAGTTATCGAAACCGACAATCGAAATATCTTGCGGTACCCGGAAGCCCTGCTCCTTGACAAAGGCCATGACGGGAATCGCCAACTGGTCGTTGTAACAAGCAATGGCAGTCGGCCGTTCCGCGTCCTTGAGGTAGGAGGCGATGCGACTGGTAATCCGGGCGAAGTCGTCACCGGACTGGTACATAATCAGATTGCTCTTATAGGAAATATCGGGATGTTCCTGGTACGCCTGAACAAACCCATTCATCCGGTGCACGCCCTGAATATCGTCCACTTGAAAGATTCCCAAGATACTCTCGTGCCCCAGGCGTAAGAGGTGGTCAATGAGCTTCTTCTCGGCGCTCACGTCCGCGGTCGTCACGTACGGAAAGTCTAGTTGCGGATAGGCCGCGTTAATGAAGAGTACTGGGATCTGGTCGTCCTTAATCTCCTGATACAGATCCATATTGGGGTTGGGTAAGGCACTCTGCGTGGGTTCGATGATCAGCCCGGCCACCTTGCTGTTGAGCATGTTAATCAGGTTCTTGCGTTCCTTATCGTGGTTGTTATGCGTGTTCCCCAGGAGCAGTGAATAGCCGCCATCGGAGATCACCTTGTCCATACCATAGATAATCTGAGGGAAGATGTAGTCGGCGATGTGGGTCGTGATGACCCCAATCATCTTACTATCGTTCTCGGTCGCCCAGTCCTTGTGCCAGTCCTGAACGAACATGCCACCACCCTGAATTCGGTAAATGAAATGCTCCGTCTCCAAGTCCCCCACGGCTCGTCGAATAGTATAACGTGAAACCTTAAACTGTTCCATCAGTTCCGTCTCAGTTGGTAATTTTTCGTCAATGGGATACTTGCCCGAAAGAATCGCTTCTTTCAGGGAATCCTTGACCCGTTGGTATTTATTTTCCATGTTTACTCTCCCATAGTTTGCAACCAACCTGCACTGCAGCACTCCCGTTGGTAACGCTTTGCCACATTTGCGCAAAGTTTACCGCACCCATATCGGCCGGCACAAATTTGTTCGTAATTTATCTGGTTACCCTTAGCATAGCAAATTTTACCCCAATTGCCAATTTAACACTGGTTTATTCGGATAAATCTATTTATCGGCCGGGATCACGTTCCCCTCAGCGTCGAGATGCTTAATAATCCGGGCCGGATTGCCCGCAATCACCACGTTATCGCCGAAGGACTTAGTCACCACGGACCCGCCGCCAACAATCACGTTGTTTCCAATCGTCACGCCAGGCACAATCACCGCGTCGCCGCCGATCCAGCAGTTATTGCCGATCTTAACCGGTGCGCCGTTCCCCAGCCACGAGGTCCGTGCGGCGATATTAAAGGGATGGCCGGCCGTATAGATCTGAACCCGCGGCGCCAAGAGCACATTGTCACCAATCGTAATTTCATTGGTGTCCAACAGGATACAGTCGAAGTTTGCGAAGAAATTATCACCCACGTGAATGTTGTAACCGTAGTCACAGACGAACCGCGGCCGAATTTCAACGTTCTTACCCACCGTACCAAATAGCTTCTGGACCACGGCTGTCACCCGGTCCTTCTCGCGGAAGGGAATGTGATCCAATGATTCATAGAGGTCGCGCGCGGCAAACCGGTCGTGCACTAACTTTTCGTCATTTACATCGTAGAGTTCTTGGTCCATCATCTTTTGAAATTCACTTTTCGCCATTTTGTCGTCAATCCTTCACCATAATTTATGAGGATAATGGTAGCACACGATGTAAGCGATTACAACATATTTATCTGTTTTCTAGCAATATTTTACGATTCATCCGGATAAATAAAACGTGCCAAAAAGCGGCGCCACCAGCAATTGGTGACGCCGCTAAATTTATTTGGTTATTTGATCTCCAGCCCCGATAGACGCTAGACCGCAGTTTCTTAAAGGCCGACGCTGCTTTCCGTTCGACAGCTCACCGGATCAATTATGTCAATTGACCCCAGCAGACCGATAACCTTTTTGTTATGATCTGCCATTTCACCCCCGTTTCCGGTTACCACTAAATCATTGATTCTTTAGATGGTTAGCAGAATGGGGAAAATGAGTGGTCAATCATTAACATGACCAGTCGCTCAGCTGTATCGGTCCGGCTAATTCACCATTTAAGCCCATCACGACGGTGGTCCCACTGAAGAATAGCCACCATTCGTCAAGCCAACTAACATACTAGAATGTCCCTAGCGACTAATCAGCGACTGCCGCCTGATCGTCACGAATGATGGCCATGAAGGCTTCACCGTACTTCGCCAGCTTACTCTGGCCGACCCCCTTGACTTCCAGGAACGCGGCCGCACTTTGGGGTAGTACGTCACACATGTCGTGGAGCGACCTGTCGGAGAAGATGACGAATGGTGGCACGTGTTGCTCCTCGGCCAGCTGTCGGCGTAGCTCGCGTAGTTTGCCAAAGAGCGCGTCGTCCACTGGGGCCAACCGCTTGGCCTGCCGTGCCATCTTCCGAAAGACCTGTTGTTCCCCCTTCAAGACGGCGGCCCCCTGCTGGGTAATCGACAACGTCGGGTACTGACCGCCCACGCTCTGCAGATAACCGGCCGCCGTCAGGAAATCAATCAGTTCGCCGACGCTCTTCTGCCGCTGACCGTTCAACAGGCCATAGGTGGACAAGGTCTCTAGGTGATTGTCGCGAATCCGTTGATTATGTGCGCCCGTTAAAACCTGGGCCACGACACCCTTGCCGAAGCGCGATCGGAGTCGAACCACGCACGACAGAACCTTTTGCGCCGTTACGGTAATGTCCTGGGCCTCGCGATCGTCACGGCAATTGCTGCACCGACCACACGGCGCCGAATCCTCACCAAAGTAGGCCAAAATAAACTGTTGCAGGCAGCCCTGCGTATTGGCGTACTGGCTCATCACCTGAAGCTTCTGGTACTCGCGCTGTTTATTGGCCTCGTCACGTTCCGACTGGTCAATGAAGAAATGTTGAATCTGCAGGTCTTGGGCCCGGTAGAGCAGAATGGCTTCACTGGGGAGACCGTCTCGACCGGCCCGCCCCGCTTCCTGGTAGTAGGCTTCTAGCGTCCCCGGAACCTGCGCGTGAATGACGAACCGGACATTACTCTTATCGATCCCCATCCCAAAGGCGTTGGTCGCGACCATCACCTGAATTCGGTCATACAGAAAGTCTTCTTGATTCTGACGGCGTTCATCATCACTCAATCCCGCGTGATAGGCGGCCGCCTGGACGTGGTGCCGGGTCAATAAGGTTGTGAGGCGCATGACCTCCTTCCGTGTGCTGGCGTAAATGATCCCCGTTTCCCCTTGATTGACTTTCAGATAATCGAGGATAAAGCGGTCGGTATCCTGGTCCTTGACCACCGTTAAGTCGAGATTGTCCCGGGCAAACCCGGTGTTCACCTCGTTTTGTGGGTCGATCTGCAACTGCTGACAGATGTCGGCGGCCACCTGCGTCGTCGCCGTGGCCGTCAGCGCCAGAACTTGGGGCTGCGTCGGTAATTGCTCAATCGCCGTACTCAACGCCAGATAACTCGGGCGAAAGTCGTGTCCCCATTGGGAAATACAGTGGGCTTCGTCGACCGCTAATAAGTCAATCGGCAGCTGACCCAGTGCCTGGAGAAAGGCTGCCGAATCCAGCCGTTCGGGCGCCACGTACAGTAATTTATACGCCCCGTTATGCAGACCAGCTAGGCGTTCCTGGATGTCCGGCCAGTCCAACGAGCTATTAATAAACGTTGCGGGGATGCCGCTATCGTTGAGCGCATCCACCTGATCCTTCATCAGAGAAATCAGCGGTGAGACCACGACGGTAATGCCGTCAAACATTAAGGCGGGAATCTGATAACACAGAGACTTCCCTCCACCCGTTGGCATGATGGCCAGACTGTTCTCCCCCGCCATCACGTGTTCAATGACGGCGCGCTGACCCGGACGAAACTCATCGTAGCCAAACGTTGTTTTTAAAATTTTCTGTGCTGCCGTTAAATCCATCACTGTTTACTCCTTTTTCTCAATGTGTCCATTCTACTGGCAAACTCTAGTGGATACAACCGAACGGCATGGCGAACAAGCTTTTTTCACAAAATACCCTGAAATAGTTGACAGCTCGCACATATTAGATTATAGTAAATTAAATCGTACGCAATTGAAATTGGAGGAACCAATCATGAAAGATTCAGACATGACGCTGGCGAACCAACTTTGCTTTTCGATGTACCACGCAAGCCGTCTTTTTATCAAGTTTTACCAGCAGGCCTTACAACCGTTTGGCCTGACCTATCCGCAATACTTGGTTCTTTTGACGCTGTGGGAAGAGGATCGCCAGCCCCTCCATGCACTTGGTGAGCAGCTGGACTTTGGGAGTAACACCCTGACCCCATTACTGAAAAGAATGGAGAATAAAGGGTGGATTACCCGGGAGTTAGCAAGCTCCGATCACCGGCAGTTAATTATCCAACTAACCGAAACCGGGAGAACGAGTAAAACTGAGATTTTTAAGTCGATTCGCGTCTGCGTTCGCCAGCAAGATATTGACCCCGCGGATTACCAGGGCATGCTCGCTCAGAATCACGCGTTAATTGCCACTTTGGAAAAAATGCTGAACTAGCATTTTTAGTTTGATAGATTAGTCGCACACGACCGTTTTTATTGGTCTCACAAGAAAGAGGTATTTTATTTAATGATTCAATATGATGTCGCATTTATCGGTAGTGGCCACGCCACTTGGCACGCCGCAGTCGCTCTTCGTCAAGCCGGCAAGTCGGTGGTCCTGATTGAAAAGGATCTCGTCGCCGGCACTTGCACCAACTATGGCTGTGATGCCAAAATTTTACTGGATGGCCCTTCCGAACTAATCGCCCAACTGAAGCAGTACCGTGGCGTTGGCGTTGACCAGACCCCCGCCTTTAACTGGGAAGACTTTATGGCCTACAAGCACCAAGTCATCGATGCCCTGCCCACTAAAATGACGGCGCTCTTCGATCAACTGGGCATCGACATCATTCACGGTACCGGGATTCTGATGGGGAACCACATGATCCAGGTCGGCAAGCAAAAGATTTTGGCCGACAACATCGTCTTGGGAACCGGCCAGCATGCGACCAAACCGGAGATCCCCGGCAAGGAATTTCTCCATGACAGCCGTGAGTTCTTGAACCTGGAACACCTCCCGGCCGACATGACCATTATCGGCGCCGGCGTGATTGCCTTGGAATTTGCCGCGCTGGTTCTTCAACTCGGGACGCACGTGACGATTCTGGCCCATGGTAGTCGCGCAGCCAAGGGCTTTGCCCCCCGCTACGTGACCAAATTACTGGTTCAATTACAGGCCGCTGGCGCCGACATCCGGTTCAACGAGCCAGTCACCTCGGTGGTTAGCACGGATGCTGGCTACGACGTGACCACCGAAAGTGGCCTAGTCGTGTCGACCGATTACGTTCTCGCCGCCACTGGTCGCCAACCCAACATCAACCTGCTTGGTCTGGAAAACGCCGGCATTCACTCCAGCAAGCGGGGCATCGTCGTGGACGATCATCTGCGTGCTAACGGCGACAACATCTATGCCAGCGGCGATGTCCTCGACAAGTCCGTAGCAAAGTTAACCCCCACAGCAACTTTTGAATCAAATTATATCGCCGGTCAAATTTTAGGTGAAACCGCACCAATCAGTTATCCCGCCATCCCCAGCGTGCTCTTCTCCCTGCCCCGGATTGCCCGGGTCGGTCTCAGCGCCGCCGAAGCTGCCGGAAATACCGACTACCACATCGTTCACTTACCTTATGGGAAGCTATTCAACTTCGAATACAAGAACGAAAACGATGCCGAGATGACGGTCGTCTTAGATGCGACGAATCACTTGGTCGGAGCCGACATCTATGGGATGGACGCGCCAGACCTCGTGAACGTTTTGGTACTGGTGATCGACCAGCGCCTGACCGCGGCGGAATTGTCGAAAATGATTTTCGCCTTTCCCACCCCGGTACAGGGCATTATCGACGCGCTCCTACCAGCCCTGACTCCGGCTACACCAGACTCAGCCGTAAAGATGCGCCTAGACGCTTAGACAGGTCGTCTTCTCTCTAGGGACGTTATCCCCACAATTCAACAGTCTTCATAAGAAAAGTCGAGAGTCCGCTTTCGACTTTTTCTATGTTCTTGACCAAGTTAAGCCACCTGCGCTACCAAGCGGCCCTACACCGTTTGGCCCCGAAAACATGGGATACTGAACTTAAACAGGTGTTTCACAATTGGGGGGTGTGGCGCATGGCCTGGCAACGAAAATTCTATAACGGGATAATTATTCTCTTGGCGTTAGCGGCGATTGGCTTGACCATTCTCGACTTCTCCAGCGTGCTCAACCTGACGTCACGGCCGTGGTCGTGGCTAGATGATAGTATTCTCGCCGTGTTTACCGTGGACTACGTGGTTCGGTTCTGGCGGGCACCACGGAAATGGGTCTTCTTCTGCCACAACCTCTGCGACCTCATCGCCATCCTTCCGCTGACCAGTCTCTTTAGTTTCTTCCGGTTGGCACGCCTGACGCGACTGCTCCAACTCACCAAACTCTTTCGTCTGGTTCGACTGGCGGGATTCATCGGTCGTTTGCGTAAGCCTCTGCGCACCTTTCTGCGGACTAACGGCTTCATTTACCTGGTCTGGGCCAGTCTCGCCATCCTCATCTTGGCGGCGACCCTCTATGCTTACGCCGAACACGTCTCGTGGAGCGAGGCCCTCTGGTGGGCGATCGCCACGGCCTCGACCGTGGGTTACGGCGATGTCGCACCGCAGACCACGATTGGTAAATGGGCAGCGACCCTGCTAATGATTGTCGGCATCGGCTTTATCGGTGCCCTGACCAGCACCATCACCACCTACTTCGCCCACCGCGGGGAAACCAACCAGTATCAGCAATTACGCGACCAACTGACGACCATTGAGAAACAGAACGCGGAGCTCCACCGGTTACTCTCCCAACAGTCGCCTCCACAAGACGACCCGAAGTCCCCACACGACTAATCAACCACTTCAACGCACCCACTTTCAATGCTATAATGTGGGAAAAAGGAGTGCTGTATTCATGACGAAGAGAATTAAAGGTTCATGTACCACCATTTTAGTAGGAAAAAAGGCGTCCTTAGACGGTTCCACCATCATTTCACGAAACGATGATGGCCACGAGGCCTTAGATCCAGAACGGTTTGTCGTGGTTAACCCCGACGACCAGCCCCGCGATTACCAAGCGGTTATCAGCGGTGTTAAGATCAGCTTGCCTGACAATCCCTTACGCTACACGTCCATTCCCAACTCCATTTTGACCAATGGAATCTGGCCCGCTGCCGGGATTAACAGTGAAAATGTGGCAATGTCCGCGACGGAAACCATCACCACGAATTCCCGTGTTCTGGGTATCGATCCGTACGTTGCCGGCGGAATTGGCGAAGAAGACCTCGTCACTTTGGTTCTGCCATACATTCACAGTGCCCGCGATGGGGTTAAGCGTTTGGGCAGTCTGCTCGAAGAATTCGGGACTTATGAACCAAACGGGATCGCCTTCTCCGACAACAACGAAATCTGGTGGTTAGAAACCATTGGTGGCCACCACTGGGCAGCCAAGCGGATTCCGGACGACGCCTATGTAGTTGCGCCCAACCGCATGAACATTGACGACTTTGATTTCAGCGCCGAAGACACCCTGTCCTCTGACGACTTAGAAGACCTGATCGCCAAGTACAACTTGAACCCCGACTTCGACCACGTGAACTTGCGGCACATCTTCGGTAGTGCCACGATCAAGGACACGGTCTACAATAACCCGCGGGCCTGGTTCGGTCAGAAGTACTTCAATCCTGAAATTGAACACGATCCCCAAGACCAAGACCTGCCTTTCATCTGCCACGCCAACCGGAAAATTTCCATTGATGACGTGAAGTTCGTGCTGAGCTCCCACTACGAAAACACGAAGTACGACGTCTACGGTCACGGCTCCGAAGATGACAAGACCCTCTTCCGGCCAATCGGTATCAACCGGAATCACGACGTCCACATCTTACAAATCAGAAACAACGTGCCCGACAGCATCGCCGGGATTCACTGGTTAGCCTTTGGCGCCAACACGTTCAACACGGTCGTACCGTTCTACGCCAACGTTAACGATACGCCGGCTGCTTACAAAGATGCCGATGGTACGTTTAACATGAACCACATGTACTGGTTGAGTTGTACCACTGCTTTATTGGGTGACACGGACTACAGCCTGTACGAAGACTTCCGAAACACTTTCGCCTTGGAAGCCATGTCCGCTTACCGTCAGATTCAACACGAGACGGATGCCGCTATTGTCGATGGTGCCAACACGGATATTTTGAAGGAAGCCAACGAAAAGCTGTCTGACGAATCCTTCAAACGGCAAACCAAGTTACTCGGTGACATGGTGACGTTTGGTTCCGAACACATGAAGTTACGGTACAATTTGAACGACTAATTTTAATCGCAGGTTACCGGTTGAACGACTGGCAACCTGTTTTCTTTTGCTAACTAAAGGTTGAAAGCTAGAAAACAGCTAGAATCCGTAGTATGACAAAGGTACCAGCCACTATAATATGTTAGTCGCGTACTGGCCGCCTTGCCGTTCGCCAAATTTGGTCTGGATCGCGGTGGGAAGGACGGGCCAAGCCAAAGAACGGTCTTGTCCCTCGCTTTGAGCCGTCAGCCGCGTCTCAAAGACGCCATTTTCCAAGCAAAACACTTGGAAAATCCCACGGCTGAGACCAAATTTGACTCACTCACGGCTACCTGAGGGGTATTCAATTAAGCTACATTGCCACTCCAGCGGTGTCACCACGCGTTCAACGGTTTTCATCCAGCGTAACTGGAGGCAGCCAGAGATGGAGGTAGCCGTGATAGCGGTGTTAGCTGTGCATCAGCTTACACCGCGGGACGTGTTTGGAGACTGGCGAATTTTGCCAGGCTCCAAACCGAGCCGGAGGACCGCTTCCCGGGCCGCAGGCGGTCCCCACAGCGCCGGAATCTCTGGCAGCCGCAGGTGGTGTTAATGGCTTGTTTAATGGCGATAAGCCTTGCCAGCTGGGGCTGGAATGTGTTCGCAAACTCTCAACCTTTAGTTGCTAATCCAAAAGGGCCCTGGAAGAAAACTTCCGGGTCCCTTTTCGTTAGAATTTCAATTCATACTCAAACTTTAACTTCTTGTAGTAATCCTGCTCAATAAAATCCGTGGGGCGTACCTCGCCGGGTTTCATCTCAAAGTAGGCCACTCCCGCTCGTTGGAGCATCGTGTAGACGAACTGGGAACAAAACATGATGTTGGGCTTGGCCGAATGCTTCGACACCAACCCAATCATGTTGTAGGCGCTACCCTCACGGTTGATTTCGGCAATCTTGTCGATCACGAAGCGCTTCTGCACCACCGTCACCGGGAGACTGTAGACCAAAATCGAAGCCCCCGCTTTTTGGTGGAAGAACTCCAGCGTTTCCGCATTCATGCCGGGCGGATAGACGTTGTCGCCGCCGTTGTAGCTGATAATGGTTTCTAAGTCGCGATCAAAGGATAGCGAGACGTGGTTGAATTGTTTGCGCGTAAAGACCGAGATCATCTCGCTGGCCGCACTCCCCGTGTTGGACACGGCGAGGTACAGGTTGGTGTCGGGTAACGTGGCAGTCGCCGCCTCAAAATAGGCCGGCGTTAACGTCCCGTGATTGATATAGTGCACGGCGCTATGCCGCGGGAGATCCTCGATAATCATTTTCACGTGAGCCACGGACACCTTATCCTTGGCCGCGGCCGCTCCGTTCAGCAGGTCGCTAAGCTTGTCGGCGCTTTGCCGGAGTTCATCGAAGCTCACCGTCGCCGCCTCTTCCACCGTGGGGAGGTAAAAGACCGTCTGATTATTGGTGGTCACGAAGCGCTCGACCCACAGCGGCAAGACGACCAGCATCACCCCAACCAATTTGCCGACGAAATACATCAGCGATGCACCGCGCAACGGAAAGACCGCTACCGAAATGAAGATGATCTGAATCACCATCAGTAACGTGTAGGCCACGGTCAGTCCAACCTTGGCGGCGTGAGGAAATTGGGCCAACCAGGTCCGCAAGACCATTACCGCCGCCACGTACAGATACACAATAATCAGAATCGGTTGGTTGGCGAATAAATACAGACAGACCAGTAGAATCCAACCCATCCCCCGAATCTTGATGGATTGAAAATAAGCAATAACTTCGTTCATGAAAAGTGGGTCTCCCATCTCGACCGATCCCATCCTGGCGGGGATACGGCTGATTTTGTCATGAAATTAGTATACCATAGACGGCTCATTTGGTGCGGGGACTAAAAGCTGTTGCCCCCTGACCTTTCTCGGGCCTATTCGAAACTTCAACTTTTTTGGTAAAATCCTGCAACAAATCCGTCAGAAATTACATTAGTAGTAAGTGAGGGCAACAAAAAGAGTTTGAGAAAAATATTCCCAAACTCTTGTGTTTCCAATTTAGATAACCGAAACGTGCGCCAAAAGGCAGCCGGTTCCGCCTAAAACTCTTAATGCCCACCGACTAATCGCCTATTATCCCACTCTGTTTCATGTATAGCTCTAAATTAACGATACAGTCTTATTTCACCGCCGCAGCAATCGCAGCGTTGACGGCTGCCTGTTCGTCTCTAATCAGGTTCACGCGGGTGGTAATCACCTTGATGTCCATCGTGATTTCCCGGGTTAAGCCTGGGGTGTTGACCTTAGGTTCGAAGAAGGCCTTGAACTCGGCCAGACGTTCCGGTGTCCGGAAGACCCGCGAGATGACGGTGATGTAGGTTGTAAATTCCATGTCCCCACCAACCGTGTCTTCGAGCCATTGCCAGTCGTTTCTGATCCAGTCCCAAGCGGCTTGTTCGCCCTTGCTGTTGGCAAGAACGTCGCGGAACCAGGCCCGCAAGTCTTGTGGTTTGACCGTATCAGCGTCTTCGAAGGCCACGATTAATTTGGCAATTAAATCCGCGTCCGTGGTACTGGTCAAAGCGGCACACAGGTCGGCCTTGTAGCTGGCATCGGTGGAGTCCCGGTAAGCAGCCAATAAACGGTCGAACAATTCGGCACTGCCGTAATTCTTCACCTCGTTGGCGAGGATTAAGGGCCGCGTGGCTGCCGGTAAGTTGACCAAGTCATCGGCGTTGGCCGTGAACTGGTCGTGAGCGGCGGCGATGGCCTTCGTATTGTGCGCAAAGAGCGCGGCACTCAACACCGTCGGCCGGGATAATTCATCGTCGATGTCGTCATTTTCACGTGGCGTCCAGCCTAAACGGGCAACTTGTTGGGCACTCAGTTGGTCATAGTAGGCCTTAATCTGCTGTTCTTCCGTGGAGTCTGGCGTCACGAATTTCCGCAGGTTGCCGGCGACCGTGTAGAGTGCGCTGGTAACCACCGTGTACTTACTGTCGGCAAATTGGTGAAGTAACGGAACGACGTCGGCGTAGGAAATCCGGCGTCCCTCGGCCAATAGGCGCAAATCTTGTAGGAGTTGCAGTTGCGAAATCTCATCGAGCGCGTTGACATTGGCTAAGATATCCTGTAACAACGTCTCGTCGTACTGGACGATGAAGTGGGAGTTGTTCCCCACGTTCAGCCGGAAAGGTTCCCCGCTGGCCTGACGTAGTGTCTGGTAGTCACCGAGGTTGAGTCGCTCGTTCTTAAGAAGCGTTGGTGCAGCAGCGTAATTGCTGTTCAACGGAATTTGCCATTGCCGACCGGCGTCCTGACCGTCACCTACGAAGAACTGCTGCTGGGTGAGAATCAACTGACCGTCGACAACCTTGGCCGTCACGACCGGATAACCGGGCTGTTCGAGCCAGGAGTTCATGATGGCACCGACGTCTAGGCCGGAAGCCTTCCCCAACGCGGACCAGAGATCGGCACCGCGGGCATTGCCGTATTTGTGGGCGGCGAAGTACGCCTTTAGGCCGGCACGTAAAGCATCGTCGCCGATTAAAGCGCGCACCATCACCAGCATCCGTGCCCCCTTGGCGTAGACGATGGCGCTGTCGAAGAGTGCATCGATTTCGGCCGGGTCCTCGACCTGTACGTGAACGGACTGCACGCCATCGGTGGCGTCGCGTTGTAGGGCCATCGGTACATCGCCGGACTGGAAGGCGTCCCAGGCGCCCCAGGTTGGTTCGATGGCGTCGATAGCGACGTATTCCATCATGTTGGCGAAACTTTCGTTCAACCATAGATCATCCCACCACTTCATGGTGACCAGATCCCCGAACCATTGGTGAGCTAATTCATGGGCAACCACCGTGGCAACCCGTAGCTTCAGGTCAAAGGCGGTATTGTCGGGATCAATTAACAGGTAGGCTTCCCGGTACGTGACCAGGCCCCAATTCTCCATGGCGCCGGCGGAAAAGTCGGGTAAGGCCATCTGCCAGGAATGTGGGAGCGGATATGGTGTCTGGTAGAAATCTTCATAGAACTCGATGGACCGTTTGGCGATGTCGAGAGCGAAGTCGAGTTCCTTGGCCTGGTGGGCCTTGGTGGCGAAGACGCCGACTTGTACCCCACTCTTGGTGGTGGTCAATTTGCTCTGCATGTCCCCAAAGGCAAATGCAATCAAGTAGGAGGACATCCGGACCGTGGTGTCGAAGTAGTGGACGCCGTTTTCGGTCTTCACTTCGGGCATGTTGCTGATGATGGTCTCGCCGGGTTGTTCGTCGAACTTAATGGCCAGGTCAAACGTGGCCTTGGCTTCGGGTTCGTCGACACATGGGAAGGCTTGGCGCGCCGCGGTCGTTTCAAACTGCGTGCCGATAATCTGCTTCTTCTCGCCGTTGAGTTCGTAGTAAGATGGGTAAATTCCCATCATGCTGTCGGTTAAGGGTGTTGTGAAGTCGATGGTCAGGGTAGTGTCACCGGTCTGGCTCAGGTCGATGTGAATGCCTTCGGACTTGTCATCAAAGGTAAATGGGACGTCTTGCCCATCGGCCTTGACGGCAGTGATGGTCATGTATTTTTGGTGAATTGCGACCTTAGATTCGCTGGCGTTCCCCGTGATGGTGGACGTCCCACTAATCTGTTTGGTGGCACGATTAATGTCTAAGTAGATGTTGTAATGCTTAGGTTGGAATAATTCATAGAAATGTGTGGATTTTGCCATGATTGCCTCCTAATAGGATAATGTCGCGCCATGAACCGGTCATGTGTGAGACGTTAAGCGGTTGTGGACGCTAACATTAGAATATTCTCATTATACACTATTATGGGTGGGATGCCGCGTCATTTGTCAGTGTGAGTTAACCCTTCGCGCCTTGCTCCGCCACTAACTTTTGCAGGTACGCGCGGGCCTTATAACGATTAGCCGCGTCGAGCTGTTCATACAGTTCGGCAATTTCCATATCATGCAAGCCTAACAAATCACTGACCTGCACGTTTAGCGCGGTCGCAAAACGATCCACGTAATTTAATGGAAAAGTCCGCGACTTATTTTCGTAGCGTGATAGCGTAGATTTAGCAATTCCAGTTTTTCGGGCCAACTCGGAAAGTGAGATCGCCCGATCCATTCTAATTTTGATAATCAAGTCGATAACTTCTTCACTTGTTCTAACGATCCTCACCTCCCGACTGATTGACTGAAGTATATCAAAAAAGTTCCCACATATAAACTTTTGATGCGAAGCCGGAACACTTCGTTGACAATTGGGAACGATAACGGTATTGTTTATTGGTGAAAAGGAGGCTGGATACTTTGGATTTTGACTTAAGGCGAATCAAGGCAGAGCGCATAGCATCAGGTATTACCCAGACCAAAATGGCACAACGCTTGGGGATGAGTCGGAGTTCTTACTGGAAGCGTGAAGCTGGGACGGTTCCTATTGACGTCAAAGAATTTGCATCCATCCTCACTGTCATTGGGATCGATCGCGACCAAATCTCGATATTCTTTAAGCCGTGATTGCTTCTATTTGACAACTTTTACATATTTCGGAGGTGGAGACATGGATGACATTCAAACAATGTCTAAAGAATCATTATTGGATACGCTTTCCGTTCTTGATAAGGCGGAAAGAATTTACGAGACGGCACTCGCCAAGAAAAATGCGATTAATCGTCAATGGCAACAACAGACCAACGATGCTGCGGATAGTCAGTATCGAAAGCGTGTCCTAGAAATCACGGGAATTTTCACCCTTCCCTCAATTGGCTCACTACTAGGCGCTGAAAATCTCTTCGTTCTATTGGTCGGCTTTATCTTTGTGTGGTGGATTAACTGGTTGGTCTACAAGTTAATTGATAGAATTTTTAAGATTAAGCCGTGGTACCACAATCGCTATTTGCAAAAACACAATACGGCTAGTCCCAGTGTAATCAATCAACTGCGGACGCTTCAGGGCGACATAGCTTACAATCAAAATGGTTTACAAAAACTAGCAGCAACCGTTAACTACCCCGACCGCTATCTTTACAACTACGATCCTGCACGATTGTTTGATATCGTATCCGTTGGACGAGCAGACAGTTTCAAAGAGGCACTGAATGTGCTGGAAACCGACAAGTACCATGATCAAATGAAGAAGACTTCCGATCTGACCTACCAGTCGGCACGCCAAGCTGAAATGGAAGCTCGGGCCGCCAAGGGATGGGCCATGGCGGCTACCTTCTACGCAGCCAACGCCAATCGTCGCTGATTCATTGATACCCGCATCACATCTTTAGCAAGTTTACACCTATAATCAATCATAATTTAGACGATTGGTTTGACGCCTTTTAACGACGATCAAGACTTTCTCGAAGGAAGACACTTATGCCACATAAAATACAAAAGTTCGCTTTACTTATCGTACTCACAATAACAACGATTCTAGTCGTATCTGCTCCTGCCAAGGCTCAAGCCGCTAAATGGCACCACATCACCTTTCAGGGCAAGACTTATCGTTCAAAATACACAATTAAACAGATGCGTAAAAAATATCATTTGAAGTATCGTAAAACTTATCATGGCCACGGCGTTTTGCGCTACTCGACGACCTTCAATGCCTTCGAAGGTATCCTCCACAACGCTCATACCGGTCACTGGGAAAGTGGCCGCTGGCAGAGTGGTAGGAAAATCAAAGGCTATTATGCGCAATTCGTCAGTCAGCCAACCGGAGACGGAAGCATTGTCGATTACAGCAGTCTGATTAACTTAAAGACTGGCCATTTATACAAGTCACACAATAATTAAAGCTTATTAACAACTGAATCAGAGGAGACTATCATGAATAAAATTGTTAAACGAGTTGCACTGACAGCATTAACCCTCGTTAGTTTTGTTGGCCTAGCTGCCGCTCAACCAACCACTGCCAATGCATCAAAAGTTCACTATGTCAAATGGAATAAACCCATGAAACATCACCAAGTAGCCGTCAATGGGCGCAAGTCCTCTTGGAAGGGCTACACGCTGAAGAAAGTTTCTAAGAAGCATTATCGATTCAGAACTGCCGCCAAACTCAATAGTCAGAGGTATCAAACGCATTCCCTGACGACTCTGCGCCATGCCAAGATTGATCACAGCATCTATTATGCAGTTCGCATCGGTAAGAAGGGCAAGACCGTTTGGGTTAACCGTAAGTACTTAACCAGCTGGGTGAAGAAGGCTTCTACCAACAAGAAGGCGCGTGCAAAGGCAGCTTCTAAAACAACCTCATCCAATGCTAAGTCTAAGAATACCGTCAAAAAGGCCAACTCCAAGACAACGAACACCGGAAAAATGTACGTCAAATCTACTAAGCACATCACTTGGACCCAATGGCTTAATCTGCCGGCATTTGGCGCAGATGGCAACGGCATTCCCCTCTACAATGTAGACAATGTGCCCTACGACGAAGACGGCTTCCCGTACGTCTCCAACAAGATGGGCAGCGCTTCACCAATTGAGGTCACTCAGATCAAGAGTGAGTTCACAGCGGCAGCCTATGCGGCAATTCCGGACAAGACCAATACGTACTACTTGAGTGATAAGAACGCCCTCTACCACCCAACAAATCCAGAGGTTGGCCAAGCGATTCGGGATAAGATTCCCAGTGACACATCTATCGCTAATGCTAAGCAGACACAAGCACAAGCCGGAAATCGTGTCGCAGAAATCTCATCTAATTTCACATTAGCTAATATGTCAGTTGGTCAATCGAAAACTGCGCAAATGTGGAGTTCTGTTTACGGAAACTTAAAACTAAGTGAAGCAGCTCGAAATACATTTACCATTCAACCTGCAGATAGCTCAATCGTATCTGTACCTAGTAAAACAACTACCGGCAAGTTTACTATTACGGCCAGACGTACTGGGAGTACAACCATTAAAGTAATTAGCGTAAACAACCCTAACCTTTTTGAAACGTTCACTATCAACGTTAAATAAGGTGTTCAAGTTCACGATGAGTTAAAATTTGGATTAATTGAATGTAGGAGAAAATTATGAATAAGATTACTAAACAACTTACAATTGGCATACTGGCCCTTGCTAGTTTTGTTGGCCTAGCTGCCGCTCAACCAACCACTGCCAATGCATCAAAAGTTCACTATGTCAAATGGAATAAACCCATGAAACATCACCAAGTGGCCGTCAATGGGCGCAAGTCCTCTTGGAAGGGCTACACGCTGAAGAAAGTTTCTAAGAAGCATTATCGATTCAGAACTGCCGCCAAACTCAATAGTCAGAAGTATCAAACGCATTCCCTGACGACTCTGCGCCATGCCAAGATTGATCACAGCATCTATTATGCAGTTCGCATCGGTAAGAAGGGCAAGACCGTTTGGGTTAACCGTAAGTACTTAACCAGCTGGGTGAAGAAGGCTTCTACCAACAAGAAGGCGCGTGCAAAGGCAGCTTCTAAAACAACGTCTTCGTCTAATGTCAAGACTAAGAACGCCGTCAAAAGGGCCAACTCCAAGACAACGAACACCGGAAAAATGTACGTCAAATCTACTAAGCACATCACTTGGACCCAATGGCTTAACTTGCCGGCATTTGGCGCAGATGGCAACGGCATTCCCCTCTACAATGTAGACAATGTGCCCTACGACGAAGATGGCTTCCCGTACGTCTCCAACAAGATGGGTAGTGCCTCACCAATTGAGGTCACTCAGATCAAGAGTGAGTTCACAGCGGCAGCCTATGCAGCAATTCCAGACAAGTCCAACACTTACTACTTGAGTGATAAGAACGCCCTCTACCACCCAACGAATCCAGAGGTTGGCCAAGCGATTCGGGACAGCATCCCCGACACAACCAACTTTGATAATGCAAAAGAGAGTCAGGCAGCAGCTGGCCACCGTGTAGCAGATATTTCCTCCAACGTTTACATCGTTTATCTGGAACCCGGCCAGAGTAAGCAAATCACTATGTGGGCCGGCACCTACAATAACATCAAGCTAAGCGATGTCCAGTTAAATTCCTACACGATCACGAGTGCTAACTCAGCCATCGCAACTGCTCCTACAAAAATCAGCAATGGAAAATTCGATATTACAGCTTTACGCGCTGGCGACACCAGTCTCACGGTTCGTAGCGTGAATAACCCTGATCTATCTGAACGAATCGATGTTCATGTGAAGTAAGCTAAAAAATAGCCTTACAGCCAATCGGCTGGGGCTATTTTTTATAAGAAAATTCGTTAATGACAAACATCGCTCATGCTTAAAAAGATTATCAGCGAAAAAAGACAGCGTTAACCTCAATCCACGTCCTTAAAGAAATCATCGAGTTCAAACGTCACGACCGGCTTCACGTACAGCTGGTATTTAGCGACCAAATCAGCCAATCGTTCACCATTAATCAGTGTAATCACCCGCGTCCCAGTCCGTGCCGCTTTAATAGCCGCCCGCGAAAAATCAGAAGTGGTGACGAAAATGCCAAATTCGGCGTTGTATTTATCCATAGCCCCACGAAATTTGTCGATCTCGGGTGAAGGCACCGGTGATGTCCAACGCTTAGCCTGAATCGCCACTCTTGCCGTTCGAAAGTCGTCGCTGGTCAGATAGCCGAATCCATCGAGGCCTTCATCCCCACTGAGCTTGACCCCAATCTTTTCATCCAGATCGACGCCCATTGCCTTCACTAACCTGCGGGCAAAGAGTTCAAATTTCGCCGGGCTAATCTTTAAAAGCGCATCCTGTAACTCGGTTCGCCAAGTATCAATCGGATCATCGTCAGGGGCGATTCCCTCCTCAGTTGTCAGGGATTCTTCCGTTGGCACTGCCTTATTATGGCGGCTCGCCGCCTTTCTGTCATGTTGCTTTTGCCATTCTGGATCGGCCTTAGCATAAATGTCGCGCTGCACATCCAACGTCTCTAGATCGACCTCTCGTCCCAATTTCGTGAGTTCAACTTCTCCCCGCTTCGGACGCGTTAAAAAATCAGAAAATTCCAAGTTTTTAACACTGAAGTTAAAGATAAAAGCAAATGGTCGATACTTATGTCCGGACTGCTGACTCACGACCTCTCGCGTAATAAATGCTTCTGGAATCACATTGTCCCGCGTTAAGATATCTTCTCGAATACTCTTCGTGAGCGCTCGTCCACCAAGTTTGCGCAAAGATTTGATAATTTCTGGCATCACCAGTATCTCTTGTTTCCGTCGCGATAAATCTTCAAATTTATCATCCCGATTCATACAGTCTCTCCTCACCTTCGCTGAATTTAACTAACCTCATTAGTTTTAAGCATACCACAACGTCACTCCAAGACTTTCTTTGAAGTACCACCAAGGCACCGTTTTCTTCGCAAACAAAAAGCACTATTCGATCATCCGAATAGCACTCTCCTAACTATCTAACTGATTTAATCCTCGCGTTTCTTCCAACCAAACACGCCAGCAACAGCGCCCAACAAGGCCAATCCAACAATTGCCAGCATATTGCCCTGTCGTTCGTTAGTCTGTGGTAAGGTCTGCCGTTCAGTCTTCGTGGCTGACTTATCCAGCGTGACTGGGTGGTGAACCGTGGTCTTCGAGGCAGCTACTGGCTGTACCTTCGCCGCTTGACCACTTACCGTGACCATTGCGCCAGGCTTGGCAATTGTTTTTTGACTATCAGTGGTGACATCGTCTGGGACCTCGCCGCTCGGCTTCTGCCCGTTCTCTTGGTCATCGATCTGGGCACTATCACCATCCGTGTCCGGTACTTCTGGTGTTTCCGGCGTCGTGGTTGGTGGCGTCACATCACCACCGCCGTTGTTGCCACCGTCACCGCCACCACCGGTCGTGTTGTCTGCCGCATAGGTCACTACAATCGCTAAGTCGGCGCTGTCCGGCGTCACCGGTTGAGCCGTCGTCTGCGTCAAATCGTTAGCCGGATCGGTAGTGGCCACCACGTGCATCCCCGTGACCGTTGGATTCTTCACACTAGCCAGCGCTAATGCGTCTCCGCCTTGATAAATGATCCAGTTTGCATCGGTTGGCTTACCCGTGACGTCTAACTCTGGCGTCTCTGCCGACGTGGCATTACTGTAGGTTGTCACGTCCTGCGTCACCTGATCCGTGACGGTCGCAAACGCCATAGTCTGGGCAACCGGTGCGACGACTTGCTTCTGCTGTTGATTTTGATAGCTAATCTGCTCTTGAACCGTTTTCACGGCCGTTTGAAAACCATGGGCCAACGTAATCGTGTAGGCGCCACTACCATCCTTAGTAAAGACAATCGCACTACTACCATCGGCGTTCTTGGTGGTATCGCTGACCAGCTGATAGCCCTTGGCCAGTTCAGGCGTAATGATAGCACTGGAATCAAAGGCACTCGTCGTTCCAATGGCCCCTTTTAATTCTGGATTGGTCGTCGCGTCCAACACCTGAATCGTCTGGCCAGTCGTGGCGTCCGTAACCGTGACCGTGGCTTTCTTAGCTTGGGCATAAACCATCCGCACCGCTTGCGTATCGCTAACGTAAGGAATATCGGCCGTTTGACTGATATCGCTCCAGGTTTTACCAGCGGCACTCGTCTCGGCACCAACGTAGACGTAATCGTCAAAGTCCTTTTCGTAATCGGTCAGCGCCAGCTTGTCAGTCGACGTTCCCTTGTAATTGGCTGTTACGGGCGTCCCGTCCGTGTTCGTAATCGGCGCATAGTTGCCAGCGTCATCCTTCACCCCATAGCCAACCGAGACTGTCCACGGCATAACATCTTTATAGAACAGGATCGTCCAGTTCCGGGAGTCATCGCCCAATGTCGCAACCCAAGAGCTCTGCGCATTGGCTTTCCCGTTACCGGCTAGATAGTCTGAGTAAAGACCCGTGCCATCTAAAATTAATCCGGAGAACGTGTACCCCTTCGAGAGCTGTTGATCCAATAACGTCATTACCGTCGCATTTTGTTGGACGTTGACGTTTGACCCAACTTCACCAGAAATCAAGGTAGCCGGCCCCAGACTCAACTGTTGCCCGTCAGCCTGTAAGAGTTGGATGTTAACGTTTAAATCGCTCACATTTTCGGCTAAATCGTACGGTTGGATGATGTACCCGCCGAAGTTGCTATTGGTATCAGCCCAGGTCGTCGACAGACTCCCGTAGCCCTCACTCGTTCCGGCCAGTAAGTTATACCAGGATAACGTATTACTATTGACGTTCCCGGCATCGGCGCTAGATGGGAAGAGGTGGGGGTAAAGTATTTCTTCGGCGTTGTCGAAGGCCTTGACTGGCAAATTATTAGCCGTTAAGTCCTTAACGATAAAGGATGGGGTCGTATAGGTCAACACACCATCGTCCAAAGTACTCTGGCCCTTCGCCAGTTTGGTGTTAACCGTGATCGGTGCGAGTAAGATATGCTGATTAGCCAGGTTAGTCCCCGTCTGAACATTCAAGCTCTTATCTGTGGCCAGCGGCGAAATATCAGAGATCTGGTTGTACGGCATGTCAACCTCGGTCAATTTATCCTTATTACCCAACGCCGAAATATCATTTACAGAAAACAAAGTAATATTGACACTTTGTAGATTGGTCAAAGCCCCCAAGGCCCGAATATCCCAGAGGTTACCAGACTGCATGACATTGCCAAAAGCATTTGAACTGACAATCTCATCCGGAGAGAGTGTGAGTCTCTGCAAATTCGTCGCGTTCTGTAGGCCCTCCAAGGTGGTCATTGACATGAGCGCCATAAAGTAATCAGTATATTTTAACTGTGCACCGTTAACGGATTGCAACGTCTGACTGGATAAAATGCTCGTAACGGTCGCCAATTCTGCCTTCGTGAAGTTGTTTCTAAAGTCCGTAAACGTCGCATATTTTTTAGAAAAGTTACTCTGCCAAATGAAATATTGGAGCCCAGAATCAGGCATCCATTCATCAATATACAGTGGATGGGTCTCATCTGCATAATGTAATGGAGAATTCATATCCATTCCCTTGGCGTCCTGTGCAATATTAGTCGCGTAGGTTTCACCTAACCAAGTGCGCGCCCCCTGCGCTTGATACTTCGTGCTATAGTCATCATAGGCCCGCAAGTCAGTACTTACGCCTTCATCATCCGTGTGATCATAAGTATACTGAAGCCGCTGGGTCTTGCTGACATTAAATGCTGGCTGTCCCGTGACCTTGTTCGTTAAGTTATCCGGATTCTGAACCGTAATCCCAGTGGAAACGGGCGGCATTGTAGCGGTCCGATCAGTCGGTGCCGATTTCTCCAGTTGATCGCCAGTCGGCCCATCTGTGGTCCCGTCGTTCTGAGCTGACGGCGCATTATCACCACTGCCAGTACCCTCGGGGTCTTGCTCATCAGCAGCCACGTCACCTTTAGCGGCTGATGCCTGTGGCGTACCAGGCTCTTCATTACTCCCCTCATTAGCATCATTTCCAAGATTGCCAGAGCTAACACCACCTGCACCAGCGTCCCCGGACTTCTCACCAGAATCATTCCCAGGCGTTGGTAGCGCCTCAGGATTATTTGTGCCAGCGCTTTCATCATTGCCAGGCGTGTCACTGTCGCTCTTTGACGATTGTAAGACGACCTGTTGTGACTGGTTCTCTGCAGCCCCATCGCCGGCCTTTTCTGTCACCGGTGTGTTATCGGCCGCTTGAGCGGTTGGCATCGCCTGTGGGCTTGCAATGATCCCGACAGCCATACTGGTTACTGTAATCCCGGCTACCAGCCACCCCCGGTGTGACTTGTACATCTTATAATGTGTTTTACGTTCAATATTCCTCATGATTGGTCCCCCTCTTTAACTATGACCAAAATCAGGCGAAACAGCAGCAAAATCATTATTTTTATCGTTGTCACTATCCATTATAGCCACAGTGTGAGAAACAATCAATACGATGAAGTTTTACGGTGCAAAAACGTTCCCCCGAGTTACTGTTGTCCCCGGTAGAAAAGGCTTTTGCGAATTTACAAGTACGCGTGATTTTTTAAGCACAGCTTATTAACTAATAACATATATCCATTAATTGGTACGGTCTTATAAACCGTTTAGGGGACTTTAAATTTACTGGATTTGATATTCAACACAAAAGTCCTCAAAACCATATTGGCGGCTTGAGGACTAGACCATGTCACATTAAATTATTCATTTGCTAATAATCACGCTCAACTAAATCACAGTTTTACCGCTCCGCTGTCGGTCTTACTTTTAACTTGTGAAAATTTCCGACGGTATAACGATGCCCCTTTACATACCCCGGGCGTTTAATCTTGGCATACCGGTAAACCTTCATCGAACGGTGATTCTTAGATAAATAGACCTGATATCCTGATTTATATTCGCCAGACATCGCTGAATAGTCGCCAGTAATCACATAATGCCGGTTACTAATCTTCCTAAAGGCTAATTTATGATGCTTTCTAGCGAACGAACCATAGGGCCCACTGTTGAATAAATTCTCTTTATGCTTGTCCATCGTAAAATCTTCTAAATGAAATTCCTTATTCGTTACATAAAGATCCGTAACAACGTAATGAATGCGCGGATCACTATGTACTTTCAACTTGCGATCATTAGTTTCCCAACCGCCCTTAAGCACTTTAGGCGCCCGGTTAAAATGAATTGCTTGTGCTTGTGCACGCTCATTGACTGAAAAAGATAGACTAAATACCCCCACCAACACGGACCCTATGGCGATAACGCTTTCTTTCTTCATCCGTATGCCTCCTCCGATGAAAACGGCTGACGAGTTAACGACATTCTAAGAATATGAATAGGTAAAAGCTTGAACGAAAGATGCAATCCGCTAGATTATATCTCGTTCCATCAACCTACCCAAGTCAGCATACTAGAAAAGGGAATATTATTCAACACGTAAAACGTTAACATTACACAATAAACATCAGCATGATTTTCTTAATACATTCCTACTATTTCTGTCATATTTCCCGCCAGTCGCTTAATCGTCATTAAATCCAACTAACAGTTGAACGATAGACTAAAAGTTCTAGAATGCTTTCCCATTCATTCACAATAAGATGGTAATAGCTCATAGTGGGGCTTCCTTTGCTTTTCTTGGTCGTTAAGGAATTGTCCCCACTATGGCTCTTTTTAATCAATTAGTATTGCACTTGGTTTGACAATTCATTGTTGAGAAGAAGGTTATTCAACAATCGCAAAGGTACTGGCGCACCACAACGACTTTACGATGGCAGTTACTGCGCCTTGATACCCAGCACATCATACGGTGACAGATACAATGTTCGCATGATTACTTTTGAAAGTTCGCTTTGCGTTAATGAATCCTCATTGGACAGCCAGGTCAGAATGACTGACATGATGGCGTTAGTGACTATGCACAACGCATATTTTTGCGGCAAGTCATTTCTAAATTTTGCAGCCCCCTTGACGCGCTTTAGTTCGCTTAAAATTGATTTCTGAAGCAAAGCTGTAATTGCGCCGGCGAAAGCCGGATCACCATTGGAACCAAAAAGAAAGCTAAGAATTGCTTTGTTCTCAGCCGCAAAAGCAACAATATCTTCTACCACAGGATACGGTTGACCGGAACTCAAATCTTGATAGTTCATCGTCCCGTCAATGCCAGTATCTAACATCAACTGAAACTTGGAAGAAAGACTATTTTCAACATTTGTTACCAAATCATCCTTATCAAGGTAGTGCAAATAAAAGGTTCCGCGACTAATCCTACTAAGACGGGTTAAATCACTCACCGTAATTTGGTTTAGTGATTTCGTTTTCCCCGCGGTAACCAATGCATTCAAGATCTCTGCATCAGTCTGCGCAATTTGTTCTTGTTGATCAGGAGGTCAATACCATGAGTAGAACGCGAAGTCTCTCGAATGTTCATTCGATACATGCAACAAGTTCTTCGCAATGAAAGAATTAACCATCATCGTAAACATGTGCATGGCGGTTATAAAATTGAACCGCTATTGACGCCTCGCTACTATGATTTACTCATTTCTAAACCGGTCCATCCATTTGAACCCGAAAAAAATACTAGTCACAGTCAAGAGGACTTCTCCCCACCATGAAGATGTCTGCTGGTCATTCGTTTGCGGTAAAACCGAAGTCTTGGTAGACATAGCTTCGACCTGCTTTGGACTTTTGGTTACTAATTTTAAAGCTCTCCCACCCTGCAACTTATGAATTGCCTGTTTCTTAATCGGTTGAGTTAGATTGACCTGATTATCCCCATTGCCACCTTCTGCCAAATGAGAAGGTGATTCTGGCCTAGTTGGTGTGCCTGGAACTTCCATTGCTGGTTTCCCACCACTTTCAACTATTTGATACGTATAGTTAACGTCCTGATTAACCGATGTGTAAACGCCCCTTGCATTAATTGGCATCATAGCGAGCTTATATCCTTTAAAAGGCTTAGGAATCGTTGCGTAATATTGACCTACCTTTCCAACCAGCCTATCATTGGGTGCTAACTCTTCGCCGGTCGCTGTTTGATAGTGAACGACCACCGTTCCGACTGCGGCAGGTTTTCCAGGAACAACTGGTGTTACAGGTGGCATTATGGGTTTACCATTGGCTTTATAGTAAAGATAGATATCCTGATTAACGTCCCGAATGGTCCCACTAAGGATTCGGTCAGTCACTGTACCGTTCCCCTCAACGCGGTCAAAATCATAGCCATTAATCTCAGGCAGATTAAGCTTCCAGGACGAATCCATTTGTCCAGATTTCTTGATAAGCTTATCACCAATTGCATTTCCCATTTCATCGACCAAATAAATTTTCTGTAATGGATTGAAAATCAACACAATGCTTTGCGCATCACTATCATAGATCACCTTCGAGCTTTCAACCACATTTGTAAGATTGTGATTATGCTTTCTGGAATTTTCATATGCAAATCCGCGATTTTCAAGATTGGCTATTGTCTTCTGAACAGAAGCATCATTCAATACGTCAAATGTATCACCAGTTTTACCGCTTAAGATGACAAACGGTGCAATATTAACCACACCATTGAGCTGAAAAGCAACCGTAACTGCGCCTACGCTAGGAGCTAGCGTATACGGTACAGTAATAATTCCACTGAACATTAAGCCATTAGGTGCTACTGGCTTAGTAAGATCGTTGTGTCGATCAACACCCCAGTGCAATTTCAATTGTCCGTGTGTAGCGTCTAACATTTTCAACTCGCTCCACGTTGACCAATTTCCACCACCAATCATATGTTCCTCTCCGGTCGAATTTGGATCTCCCTCCATGAACTCATTAAAATGTAAATTATCGTAAGCAAATGACCAAGTTGATAATTTTGTTGTCGCTGAATTTAGAGTGGCTTGAGCTGTCGTCCAAGTTTGTCCGTCCGCCGAAATCGAATACCTAATTTCAGCTCCAGGGAAAAATGGCTTCCAGTCTAGTGCCAACAGGGGCGTAATGTCAAAAATATGATTGCCACCAAAACTCATCATTTCTGGTGAGGTGATATGTTTGAGTGGCGTAAGGTCCGAAATATCATTATTTGAGAATGAAACATGTGTTAAGTTGATTAATGCCGTCAACGGCTTCAGACTTGTAATCTTATATTTACTATCTGCAGACTGGGAGAAATTAATCGTTTTTAAATTGACTAAGTTGGATATAGCCGATAAATCTGTGATTCTATTATTTGATAAATTCAATGAAGTCAGGCCCTTTAAGCTACTGATCACGGACATACTTTCATCCGCAATTTGGTTCCAACTTAAATTTAAGCTAGCTAACTTTGTAAGGCCTTTGAGAGCAGAAATGTCCGATAATTGGCCATGCTGGCCAGCCTTCCCAATCTCTTTACTAACCGACCTATCAGGTAGTATGGCCAATGTTGTCAAATTTTTTGCATACTGAAGGCCGTTCAGCGATTTAATATTAATTACAGCATTGTAGAAAGATCGATCAATTCTCTGTTTTTTTCCTTTATCATTCCAAAGATCAATTTCTGTCAATTCACCTAAAAGGTCCGTGGTGATCTGAGAAGCATCCGTAACCTCAGGGTGCGTCTGCTGAATCGCATACAAGACTACCCGTTGGAGATTCTTGTCCGGTATGATATTGTTCACTGTTGGTAGGGATTTTTTTACACTTGCCACGGGAGTCACCTGGTTAATAACACTATTGGAATTGGGTTGGGACGGCGTATTTGGTACTACTGACTCAGTCTTATCAGGTTTGGGAACGGGATCAGTTGGCGGCGCAACTATCCCCTTTTCCGGTTTAGTAGTTTTATGGCCTTCACCATCTTGAGAATCCACTTTATCCTCATGTTGTTGCAAATCAACTTCAGATTCAGACTTATCTGATCTATCTGTATCCATCTCGGCATTAGCCTCCGATTTAGATACTTCAAGCGACTCCTCATCTTGGTGATTGTGGCTGGTCATCGTACTTTCAGTCGCATTGCCAATCTCTGTGATGGTATCTGCGTACGCTGATCCAGTCGGTACCAGTCCTGTCGTTCCCAATGTAAAAGCCACCACACCTGCAAATAACCAATAATTTTGATGGTGTTTGTCCACGCTTTTCCAATCAATTTTCATTTTCAATCCCCTATCATTGACGAAAAAAACAGCTATCGATGTCCAATGTATGTAATTTTTCTTGTTAAGAAATAATATATCATCAGCAACAAATCCAATCAACACCTTAAACTTTATTTTTAAATAGTTTTTTGAGAGTCAATTTTAAAATAGCAGTCAAATCAATACATTCCACAGGTATCAATAAAATAATATAATTAATAGAAATGTTCTTATCAGAATTCGTTTCATTACTCATATATCAATATTTATCCAGTAATAATCAATGCAACCATGGATGCTAAATATACATTTTTTCAATGATTTTCGTTAGTCAACATTCCAATTAACCGAATAAAGCTTTAAATATGGAAAGAATTCGTATCTTATATTTTTTTATGTATAACTTTGCTAAATATGTGTAAATTCCCTCGTTCAATGCATAATAGACCCCAAAGAGAGTTCTGCACATTTCCAAACATATCTAATTACGTGTAACCCCATTAATCCGTCCAACATCAAACTAATATAACGTAGACAACCTAAAAAAAAGACAGACACCAACTATAATTGAAGTGAACCCCATAAATTGGAGTGAATTTCTAAGCTACTAATTGGCTGGCATGTTCCCGGTATTTTACCGGGGACATGCCGGCCAATTTTGTTTTTATCCGGTGGTAATTGTAATAATCTACGTATTCGGTTATTGCTGCCGCAAGCTCTTGATAACTGCTATAACTGTGATTATGAACAGTCTCTACCTTGAGAATGTGGAAAATACTCTCTGCTACGGCGTTATCAAGGCATGTGGCCTTGCGGCTCATGCTTTGAAAGACTCGAGCTTCTTTGAGAATACTGATATATCGACAGTTCTGGTACTGGAATCCTTGATCCGAGTGAATAGTCATTCGATAAGGCACTTTGGGTCTTCTTACTATAAGGCGTTCTAAGGGATCAGTGACGAATTTAACTGTTGGATGCTGACTAATTGCCCACTCAAGAATTTCTCCGTTATAAAGATCAATGTAGGCAGTGAAGTATGCACGTTCATTGACGGTCTGATGACCCCAACGCACTTCGGTGACATCAGTCACGATTTTTTGAAAAGGGCGATTGGTCTTAAAGTTGCGGTTTAGACGGTTTCTAGCGATTTTACCGACAGTACCTTTATACGAGTTGTACTTCTTTGTTTGCCGTTTAAAGGCAGTGCACAATAAATTATTTTCGCGCATGATTCTCAAAACCGCCTTATGATTGACCAGTATGCCTTTATTCCTAAGTGCTAAGGTTACAGTGCGATAACCATAGTCTGGATTGTTTTGTCGAATCTTTTTGACCTCTTCAACTAACGTTGAAGAGGTGTTTTGATACTTACGATGACAAGCATCATGATAGCTACTGCTCGACATCTTGGCCGCTTTCAATACCACAACTAATTTGACGTTGAATTTACACCTTAGCTCAGTGATTAGCTGGGCTTTTTCTTGGTTTGAGATTTTTTCTGTGCTAAGGCTTCGAGTTTTTCCAAGTAGGCTACCCGAATGCGTAAAATTTCATTCTCTTCTTGAAGTTGTTTGAGTGTTTTAGAATCCTTTGATTTGTCTGTCACTTTTAAAGACCGTCCTTTGAATGGCTTCAAACGTCCTTCAATCAGCTTTCGCTCCCAATCCCATATTGTAACTGGGTTCTTTAGGCGGAAGTGGCTTGCTGTAGCTGGATATGAGGCATGATGAGTCTGTCGCCATTTGATGACTTTAATTTTAAAGGAATAGTCGTAAAAAGTCTTCTCTGAATGGTTCTCCAAGCCCGGAATACCAAACAATTTAAAATTGGCTAACCATTGATAAATGGTCGCGGAGCCTTTGATCCCATACTCTTGCATTAATTTTTGTGGCGATTTTCCTTGAAGATATTTAGTTAAGACTTGTTGTTTTATTTTAGCTGAAAACATAGTAAAACCCCTCGAGTTGGATTTACTCCAATTCGAGGGGTTCACTTCAAACCCAAATGAAGGCTCGGTTTTTTTATTTTTTAGACAATTTCATTCTTTATAGTCTGAAAACATTTAATTATCAGCTAGCAATCCTTTTTCTCGTAATTCAGGAAACATTCGGTGAATATCTTGCTTCCCCTTATCCTCAACGTAAAATTTAACACCAAAGAGCTTTACGTCATCATTATCCTCTAGAATCATTACGTTCTTTGGATCAATTCGTTCAAGTAAATCTTCTTTCCATCTGTCTCTTTCGACAAATGCAGTTCCTTTGGGCTCCATATAAATCTGATAAATATAATCTTCGTTTTTAAGGTACATGATAAAGTCTGGCATGTATCCTTCATAACGATAAACACTTTCACCAAAGTCATGAAGCTTAAAGTCAGTATTTCGCTCATCAATACGTAATAGATAAATTTGATCGTATTTCTTTCGGAAATTTGGGATTTCTGCGCCAATTCGATCAATAAAGTCCATCTCAAGTTGATCTACAATCGCGTAATCATAAGCGTACCAATCCTTACCTTTCATCTCATAAGGGCCGATTTTAGCTGCCTTAGGATCGTTAAAGTTATCCCCCACACGTTTCTCATAGTCTCTAATTACTTCATTAACAGCGAACTTCTCAAATCGGTTAGTCCCTTTAGAGCGCTGGAAATTGTTTACTAAAGCATTCTGAACGCGAAGTAGATACCTTTCAACAGCAGTTAATCGCTCCTGAGGAGTTAATTGATGTCCATTAGCAACTCGCACCCTTACAACTGAATGTCCTAACCAACTGTCACTTGTAAGAAATTCTCTTACACTTGTTATAGTTGGGCATTGTTGTTTTAGGGATTCAAATCGAAAGAATGGGTTAAATGATACGGCAGTCCTAACTAAAGCCTTATCTGCTGGATTACTAAATAGGGCAGCATTTACTATTGGAAATAATGAACGATTATCCTTATCTGCTCCGGTATCGAATTTACGCTCAGTAGTCGCACTAATCATATCAATAGGCTCTGTCGTTTCTGGATCAAACCCGTACTTCAAAATTGAATTGTAGTGTTCTGCTGGTACTACCTCTACTTTGTTGTAGTAAACATTTCCATGTTTATAAGCATCCGTTCGCTTGAATGAGCTCTTAACATTCGCTGTATAAATTTTATACTTAGTGTCCTCATTAACAGGGAGATTAATAGCATCCAATGATTTACGAAGATTCTCCAGATACTGAGGATTATTAATTGTGTGGTAGTAAAGTCGTTCCAGTAACTGAATTTCTGATCTCCGGTCATCAAACCGGCGAGTGTAGACTTTCTGGCCTTTATAGATAAAAGGATTATATCTGGCTCCACGACCGATTAATTGTGCTTCCGCATTGGTATCATTTGGCTTGATATTCTTTTCGCCGATACGGACAATATCATAAAGGTTTAGAACGTCCCAACCCTCACTTAATTTAGCAACGGCAAAAACTGACCTAATCGGGTTTGATGGACTTTCTAGATTATTTAACTTTTGAGCAACATCGTTATTATCAAGAATATCTTTTTTACTAGAATCGTTAGCATTAACCGTCGTGAACTCTTGAAAATCACGTTTTAATTCCGCAACAGTCTCACCAAAGTCTTGGTTTAACCAGTATTTGTACGCTAAACTAAGAGCTTCACTTTGCGTTGAACGGTTTTGGGATTGGACAAAGCTTTGCAATGACTCAGCTGTTAAATTAGCAATCATTGTTAAGAAGCGCGCTTTAATGTCCTTAGATACCTTGATAGTATTGGACTTAAAAAGAATAACAGGCTTGAAGTCTGGAATCTCCATGTTTTGTGCAATTCGCTTTCGGTATTGAGATAGTAAGACAGCGTTTAGCATCTTATCTTCATCACTGTTATTAGCTTGAAGTCGATATACCTGTTTGGAATAGCCGTCGTTAATGAACTTGCTTAAATCATACTGAGCAATAATCTTATTCTGGTATTTATGGTAAATTTCTGGATTATGAAGGTCGATAGTTGCTGTAAATTCAAGCTGCTGGTTGTCAGGGTTCAGGCCCCTAATTCTATCTAGTAACGCTTCCCAACTTTTATTATTAGCATCGTCTTTTTTACTTCTAGTTCCAACGTTAAAGTGGTGAGCTTCATCAGCTAAAATCACAAGTTTATGATTCTTTAGTGATTCTTCAGTAATGCCATTTTCACGTGGAGAATTGATATCATTTGAGAGTTGCTGAATACCAGAAAATTTTAAATAGATTGTATTTTTCTCCAGTGTTATAGGAAACTCTGGCACAGCTTTAATAGATACTCTTTTGCTATCAATAACTAATGGATCCTGATACAGATACTTAGGAGATGCTGGATTAGTTAAATTATCGATAGTCTTGTTAACGACAGCAGTTGTGTTGGTAGTAAATAAGAAGCATTGATAATTATAGTTCTGATACATGTATAAGATAATTGCTGCCATGATATCGGTCTTACCTGACCCAGTAGCCATATAAAACATTAACTGGTTATAAGAGTCCTCTTTATTATCTAATTTTTCAACAGCATCCAGATTATGAATTGCTGAGAATTGGTAATCTCTTAAACTATGCTTCAGGTTCTGCTTAATGTAGAGAGGTAACCTTTGAAGCCCCTGATCCTGATTAAATAAAGAAGTATCATTTAGCCAATTTAGCAGCTTCAGATCAATTTTTTCTTCTGGGATTGTTTTTGAACGAGCCATTATTCTGACTCCTTCCCATAGAAGCTCTTATTGAACTTATAGTCGGTGTCTGAGACTAAGTCACGAACATCAGCATCATCAATATTTGCTTCGTTGTAGTAAAGTTGGTTTTTATCCAGCATCTTAATTAAAAGCTTTTTTTGATCGTCAAAGGATAAGTTTTTACGACCAGGATCACTTTCGTATTTTGCAAGATCAACCCGAAAGTCAAGATCCGCCCCTTTTTTCATTCGTTGATAAACTTTATTCAGTTCGTCAACGTTTGTAGCTTTTTGTAAATCTCGCAGGAATCCTTGATTTTTCTCCATTAATTCAGCATAAACAAAAGATCCACCACCATGCCAATCAACATCTTTTGAAATACCACCTTGTTCTCCTTCAATTACCTTTTGTAATCTGGGAACGGTAATAGTATTAACGTAATCCATCTGTTCAATTCCTATAAACCGTCGATGCATTTTCATAGTTGCTGAAGCCGTAGTACCCGATCCAGAAAAGAAATCCAAAACAATATCATTTTTATTAGGGTCCGTCTGAAAACTACTTAAGTAAGATGCAAATTGAGGCAATGTAGACCGTAGCCAGATAAACATGAGCGAGCTTATCATAACGCGTTGCAATCCTACGAAAGTTCTTCAACTGATTAAAGAAGTTCTCAATCAAATGGCGCTCACAATAAACGTGGTAATCACAGGTCCACTTGTCTTTGGTATTTTCCTTTGGCGGAATGGTATAGACGCCTGCTTTATCTTCAATATACTGGCGAAGTTTCGCGGTGCCATAGGTTTTGTCCGCGATAATATTTGATTGAGAAATATCGAAGCCTTCCAGCAACTCACTGGCAACTTGGCTATCATGTACTTGACCACCTGTTAGGCGAAAACCCAAGGGATTCCCTAATCCGTCAACGAGTGCGTGAATCTTGGTCGTTCGGCCACCTCGACTTAGTCCAATAGCTTGATTTTCGACCATACATTCGGCGTTTTTTTTGCCCCAGTGGCCTTTTGATGCGCTCGAACGATCGTTGAATCTAAGCTCAAGTTTTCCATGTCGGGATCGTCAATCAATTCGAGAAAAACCTGTTCGAACAAGCCTGAACTTACCCAGGCTCGGAAGCGACTATACACCGTTTTCCAAGAGCCATAGCGTTCAGGTAGATCACGCCAAGGAGCCCCGCTGCGCATGAGCCAGAGGATAGCGTTGAGGGCGGTACGGTTGTCTAGGCTTGATGGACGGCCAGTCCGGTATGGCGGGAAGTATCCTTTGATTCGGTCCCACTGAGCATCTTCCAGTTCGTATCGTTTAGGTGTTGTCATCGGAATGCCTCGATTCGTTTTTCCTCAGATTGTACCTGAATTTTAAGTTTTCAGACAGTCCCTAGTAACCATAGTAATAATTCTTTGGATTAATTCCTCTGGCTTTTGGCCACTTGAAAAATCTGAAATTCTTTCCTTAGACATAGGATTAATCACATATATATCATCCCAAAGAGAGTTTATAGGCTGCCCCTTATACTCGTCTAAAAATATCTTTCGATTTATATTTTTATCCTTAGAGTCCGGAAATGCTAAGCGTCCCTCCTTATCCCATTGTTCAAGTACTTTTTTCGATACTGAGTATCCTTTTTTAGGAGTCTTATATCCTTTATAATCATAAATTAAGTTTGGACGATAATTAGGACTTTGTATTGGGGACTTCATAAATTTACGACCATTAGCATCAACATTAGTGAAACGTTCCTTAATATACTTTTGAGTATTTGAATTATTTTTTGTAAATACAGGATTATATTGCATAAGTTCAACATTTTTTGAATACCACAATATATATTCCACAACATTGTTGAGTTGTTTTGCAGGATTGGCACTTCCACCTCTTCGCTTCCAATTAATTTTGTTTCTAAAATTGTCTCTACCAAATATTTCATCCATTAATACTTTTAAGTATGAGTCTTCAAATGAGTCAATTTCAATAAATATACTTCCATTATCACTTAATAAATCATGTGCAATTTCTAATCGGCTCTTCATAAAAGTAAGCCATGTTGAATGGTTAAAACGATCATTGTATATGAATGAATCGGATCCCGTATTATAAGATGGATCTAAATAAATTAAGCTAATCTTTCCTGCATATTTTTTCTTTAATGAGTATAAGGCTATTAAGTTGTTTCCTTTGATAATTAAGTTATCATCCTCATTAAATTCATCAGCTAATTTAACACCATCTCTGTCATACTTTTTAGCATTAATCAGAATTTTAGGTTCAAATAATTCGCTAATTTCAGAATGCGCTAGCGTTTCATTAAGAAACGGCTCATCAGCTCCCACATCAGGATCAGCATCTTCTTTGTCCATACCGGCTTTTAATACTGTATCCTTATATGGAAAATTGAGTACAACATCTGAAGAATCAGAAATAAACTTATTATCACTTGCAAGGCCTATTCTATTTGCATACTTTGTAAAGCTATCTTCCCAGAATTCTTTGTACTCAAACATATTAATAAATTGATTAAGTTTAAAGACTTCAGTATTAGCAATTATTTCCGTATATTCATCATGAATTAACTGATTTGAAAGTAACGCCGTCATTAAGTCATGATCATATTTATCAAGGTCACTAATTACGGTACTTCGTTTTAATGCCCCACCCTCTGTTATATATTTTGTACCAAATTGGCGTAAAACATTTTTTACTTGCTTCATTATCTTAGTTTCTATTTGCATAACTGTTCTCCCATTAACTAATTCCCTTTTTCTTAAGTAACTGCTGGACTCGATAATTTCTTTGCAGTAGTACATTACAATAAATTTTAGTATAAACAGTTTTTGCCCAACTATTAGCACCATCAATTTTATAATAAGAAGCCATTCTTATAAACATCATATTAAGTTCTGATTCCAGCATCGTTAATTCAGATTTTTATCATACATTTCTATTATCATATTAAATTCATCATTATGAGGCTTTACTTTAAAGTTAGCGATCCCATTTACACCATGAGTATTATCGGAATAAGGGGCATACATGCCTAAGTAAAGATCCTTAATTCCAAGATTTTTACATAGTTGATTGAAACTTGTATTTTTGTAATCCGGTTCAGCATTATACCAATGTTGTTTAATCTTATTCCTGACGAATTGTCAAGTCAAGCGCAACTTTATTCCAAAGAAAATTTCTGATGGACTCTTCCAGCCTAAGACCTTACGTGGTCGGTTATTTAATGTTTCAATGAACTGACAGATATCTTGGTCAGTGAGTTGATCTAAATCAGTTCCTTTTGGGAAATACTCACGAATAAGACCATTTGTATTCTCGTTAGTTCCCCGTTGCTGTGGTGCGTGTGGATCTGGAAAATAGACCGGAATACCTAGCTCTTGACTAACTTCACGATATCTTGCGAATTCAGTCCCACGATCCGGCGTAAGCGTACGAACTCGTTTGGGCGTCACAGTATGCAATAAGTCAATCATAGCTTGTGTAACGTTCTTGGCGTTTACTTTGGAAACTCGTTGAGATAGTAAGTAACGTGATTTACGGTCCACCAACGTAACTAAAGCTGAACGTCCAGTCTTACCTCGAACGGTGTCACCTTCCCAATGGCCAAACCAGCTCCGGTTATCACACGACACTGGCCGCTCATGGACTGAAGGAACATCATTAAACCGCCCCCGTCGTTCATTGATTGTTCCTTTGACCTTGCGAGTTTTGCCACGATGGCGGAGTTTACGGGCAAAACCACGAGCGCCACGACTCTTACGTTTAATTCCCAAATTATCACGTTCAATTCCGCGATAAATGGTGTTGTAACTAATTCGCCATCCACTATTTTCGTGAAGTAAACGCCCTGAGATTTGTTCGGGAGACCATTGGTATTGAACGATGCAGCGAAGGACAAAATCTCGTAATTTCAGGTCAGTTAGGAGTCTAGGACGGCGGCTCTTCAGTCGGCGCCTTTGGTAGCTCTCTTGTGCTTTGACAGCTGAGTATGCATCACGACCGCCATTGCGTGTAACTTCACGTGATACAGTGGCTTTAGAACAGCCAATTTTCTCCGCAATAACTTGATAGCTATCGTTTAAAGTGACGCCTAACAGTATGCATTCTCGGTCTTTTAAGGTAAGATGTTTGTACGAACTCATAGCCTAAAATCTCCTTTAAATGATTGTTGTGGTGACTTCATTTTACAGGACTCAGGCTATGAGTTCCTTTTTTATCTTCTTACTTGTTGCACTTCAATTGTAAATTCGTCCTATTAGGAATATTTTGAGGAAATAGTGTATCGTACTTTTTTCTAAAGTATTTGGTTGATTCTTCAAGGCTAGATGCTTCTGAAGGATCATTTTTTATTTGATTATCTATTTGTTGCTGCATATTTTTGGCTAACTCTTTATCAGTTAGTCCTTTTACTATGCTTAATGCCTTAGTATGTGAATTCATTTTTTCATAAAAGAATAATAACTCAGCCCTGGCCTCAGTATTTTTCTGAAATATATATGTCAGATAAACCGATTGTTCTATAAATGCCCTTAATAATGTATCGGTCACATTAGTTAGACCATTATCTGTAAGAATTTTTATTGCCTTGGCATTTGATAATGCAGAATAATACAAAGAAATAATCGCTACATCACTCAGTGTTAATTTTTGCTTTGAAAATACAGAATTATCCTCAAATAATTTGTCAATTAATTTTTCGTTATCATCTATTGTTACTTCTAAACTCATATATTCTCCTCTAACTTCAAAAAGCACCCAGCTTTAATACTGGATGCTTTCATCATATGGCAAACATTTTGGCAAACAAACATGTAGTTTTTAATGAGTTGGTCACCTTTTAACACTGCCAAAATGCTGATACACCGCGATTCCAACTCTAAGTTACATTACCATCCTATTCCCATTCAATAGTCGAAGGCGGCTTACTCGTCACATCATAAAGTATGCGGTTCACGTGATCCACTTCGTTAACGATCCGCACGGAAATCGCCTGTAAGACGTCCCACGGAATGCGGGCGAAGTCGGCGGTCATGCCATCGATGGAAGTCACGGCGCGGATACCGACTGCATAGTCGTACGTCCGGCCATCCCCCATGACACCGACACTCTTGATGTTTGGTAAGACCGTAAAGTATTGCCAAATATCGCGGTCGAGGCCGGCCTTCTTGATTTCTTCACGCAAGATGAGGTCACTATCGCGGACGATTTGTAGCTTCTCCGGCGTGATTTCGCCTAAGACCCGAATCCCTAAACCAGGACCTGGGAATGGCTGACGCCACACGAGGGCACTCGGCATGCCGAGCTTTTCACCCAATTCACGGGCTTCATCCTTGAATAGCGAACGCAAGGGTTCAATCAACTGGAAGTGCATGTCTTCCGGTAAACCGCCCACGTTGTGGTGAGACTTGATGGTTTGCGCCGTATCCGTCCCACTTTCGATGACGTCGGTGTACAACGTCCCTTGGGCCAGGAAGTCGATCCCATCGAGCTTCTGGGCCTCGTCGTTAAAGACTTGGATGAACTCGTTACCGATGATCTTCCGTTTCTTTTCGGGTTCGGTGACGCCGGCCAGCTTACTCAAGAAGCGGTCCTGCGCGTCGACCTTAACGATGTTCAAGCCGAACTTGCCTTCCAGGCTATCCATAACTTGCTGGGCTTCACCCTTCCGCAGCAGACCGTGATCCACGAAAATACTGGTCAGTTGCGTGCCGATAGCCTTGTGCAACAGCACCCCGACCACGGAGGAGTCAACCCCACCGGACAAGCCGAGCAGGACGCGCTTATCGCCGACCGTCTCGCGGATGTGTTCGATTTGCAAGTCAATAAAGTCATCCATCGACCAGTTAGCTTCCGCGTGGCAGACATCAAAAGCAAAGTGCTTCAAGATTTCATTACCGTATTCCGTGTTCCGAACTTCTGCGTGCAATTGAATGCCGTAGAAGTTCCGGTCAACGTCTTGCATGGCAGAAATCGGGCAGTTTTCACTCGTTGCCACCCGTTCGAAGCCATCCGGCACTTGGGTCACCAAGTCGCCGTGGCTCATCCACACCGTTTGTTGCTTAGGCGTACCCGCAAATAGCTTGGCATCATCACTTAACACGGTGATTTCCGCCCGCCCGTATTCCCGGTTGTCGGCGGCTTCAACTTTCCCGCCATCCAAGTCGTAGGCCATCAGTTGCATGCCGTAGCAGATTCCCAAGATGGGAATGCCCAACTTATAAATCTCAGGATCGACGTTAAAGGCACTACTATCGTACACACTATTCGGTCCACCAGAGAAGATGATTCCCTTGGCGCCCCAAGCTTTAATCTCGACCGCACTCATCGTATGGGCCTTCAGTTCGGAGTAAACGCCCATGTCACGAATCCGGCGCGTAATCAATTGATTGTATTGACTTCCGAAGTCCAAGACGATAATCTTATCGAATTTGGACATATCCACGTTTGCCAAGCCATTCACCCTTTCTTCTTTCTCAACATTGTATCTATCATACCGATTTCTGAAACGCGGGTCAATCTAAATCTAACAGAAAAGCGGGAGAATTACTTCACCCGTTAATCGGTTGTGGGACTCCCTGCTACCAACGATTCCCCTGTAAATTCAGTCGGAGATGAAAGGTCGTCTGGCGGTCGATTCGCCGACGTTCCACCGCAACAAAGCCGTACTGGGCCGCCAATTTGGCCAACGCACTGCCCGGCCGGACATCGACGCCCATCGCTTGGGCGCCACTCAACCGAGCCCGATGAATCGCGTCACCCATCAGCCACTCATCGAACCATTTCTGCTGGTAGGTCTTCCCCCGATAGCGTCCGCGGACCGTCAACAGGTCCAAATACCACTCGTCCGGTCGCGCCCGCGGCGTCACCACCAGTTGCTGGGGCGGGGCCACCTGCAACCGGGCAAACAGCGCCGACCACTGATTATCCAGTGTCTGCTCTACCGCCGCTGGGTAGCCATACGCCACGCCCACGGCCACACCTTGATTCTGGTAAACGCGTGCCTGCGGGTAGCCATAGCGAAACTGCGGCTGGTGGTAGCCAACAAAGAGCAATTGCGACAACTGTTCCTTGCTCAGTCGCCGCAAGCGCCGTAGTTGCCGACGTTCCAGCTCGTGGAGCACCAGCATCGCCACCGAGTCGGCATCCACGATTGTTGCATCCCGTAACATGCCGCCACCTCCTAGTATTTCCGCAGTAACAAGCGATCCACCCGGTGATGGAACGTCTTGTGAATAATCATATCCGCCCGATTCCGCGTAGGCAGGATATACTCCTCTAGATTCTTCAAATCAATATCGTGCCACACCTGCTTGGCCTTAGCAATCGCCTGGTCATGCCCGCCAATCGCATACGGATAATAATAGTTCGTCGGGTCCTGAAAGGCCGTGTTCAGCAGCAAGTCGAAGCGCTCCAAGAACCAATCCTCGATTAGCCCCGGATCTGCGTCCACGTAGAGGGAGAAGTCCGTGAAATCACTGACATAAATCTGTTCATTGGTCGGCAACTGCAGGGTATTAATTCCCTCGACAATCAGCACGTCGGGGTGCACGATATAATCAAATTGTTCCGGCACAATATCGTAAATCTTATGCGAATATACCGGCGCCTTAATCAGCGGTTTACCAGCCTTGACGTCATTTAAAAATTGAATCAGTCCGGCCATATCGTAGCTCTCCGGGAACCCCTTGCGCGCCATGAGATTGCGCTTCTTCAGTTCCTCATTACTATACAGAAAGCCATCGGTCGTAATCAGTTGGATACGTTGTCCCTGAAAATAGTGATTCAGGAGAACTTCAAGCAACCGTGCCGTGGTACTCTTGCCCACGGCCACACTCCCCGCAATCCCAATGATAAAGGGCACCCGGTGAGGCTGACGCTGCAGGAACCGCGCCTTGTCCTGCTGGAGTTGTTGATAGTGGTCGAACTCCAGCCGCAGCAAGTGAATTAGTGGAATATAAATATCCTGCACATCTTGTAGCGAGATACGGTCATTAAACGCCTTAATCTGCCGCAAACTCTCCTGAGTCAACGGTAACGTCGCGTCATCGGAAAACGCTCGCCACTGCGCACGCGTAAAGGCATTGTAATTGATGGGATCTGACATGGGGACACCTCAACTTTTTCAGAAATAATTAGCCCCATTATACCGCAGATACGTCCCAATTCCTTATGCTTCGGTGATAAAAATGGTGGAATTCTTCCGCTTAAGAAATAGCAAAAGGGCTACCCGCCATAACTGGAAAGTAGCCCTCGTCATTGCAATCACGATTGACGCTGAGTCAACGTGATCACAAACACCCTGATGGAAATTTTTTATTTAAATTGTCATGGTCACCCAAACCGTTTGAGCGACACAGCATATCGAGGCTTGCGGACTCAACTAGGGCAAGCTTAACGCAACACCTCATACTCATCGGTCGGCACATCGCTCAGCAGCGGTGACATCTCGCCAACCGCCACCAGACTCAGCCGGTGCATCGCCCGCGAACAGATGGTGTAGAGCAATTGCCGCTCATCATCCGCCCCGTAGCGACTAGCTGAAGCGTGCCAAACGATGACGGCATCGAACTCCAACCCTTTGGCTAAGAACGATGGCACTACGATCACGCCGGGTGCCAGCCGTTGATTTTCCGACTGGATCAACGTGACCGCGACGTCCTGCGCCCGCAATTGCTCGGTCAGTGCTCGGCAATCTGCCAAGTCCTTACCAATGATCGCAGTCGTCTCGTCCTCGGCATTGTTCTGCTTGACCTGCGCGATGACGCGTTGCAGGGCTGCCTGCTCATCCGGTGCCACCGTGAGCGTCGGCAGTTCGCCTTCCCGATCAAAGGCCGTGACCGCCTCACCGTTTTTCAAAATATGCTTGGTGAAGTCGGTGACCTGTTGCGTGGACCGGTACGACTGCGTCAGCTGAACGACCTTGGTCTTATCCGGATCAAACATCGTACTGAGCTCCTGTAGCAGCGTGCGGCTATTTTCCTTGGTGAAAATGGCCTGATTCAGGTCCCCGAGCATCGTGAACCGTGCTCGTGGGAAACTGTACTTCAGAAAGGCCAGTTGGAAGGCGTTGTAGTCCTGAATTTCATCCAAGAAGACGTAACGCATGTCCCGTTCACCGGTCTTACCGGTCATCTTGTCGTAGAGGTACAGGTACGGCGTGGTATCGACCAGCTGCATGGTATGATCTCTGAGCTTGTCGATGGTCTCCTCCACACTCGCCTGCCAATCGGCCACGGTGATGTGATAATCCTGCAGATCGAGGCGGTTCGGCATGTCCCGCAGCATGTGCACGTACTGATTGTTAATGCTCAGGAACCGCGCCCGCACGATCGCCTTACGAATCGGGCTAAAGGCCTGCATGACCACCTTCCGCGCCAAGAACTGGAATTCCTTGTCGGCGGATTCAAATTCTCGCGGATCGTCCCCGTACAACGCATTCAACTGTTCACGGTCGAGGTCCTGAATTTTTTCTTCGACCCATTTTGTCCGCATTTCACTAGAGATCCGGCGATTCAGAATCCGAATCAGGGCTTCCTTGGTCGCCTGCAAGCGGTTGGCCAAGTGGTAGTTGCGGTTGAAGCTGTAGTAAATCTCTTGAATCTTTTCTTTCGGGATAAAGACTTTCCCGTTAAATTTAATATTGCGAAAGACCATATCGATACTTTCCAGGTGATCGGCGTATCCAGTCACGGCGTCGAAGAAGTCGAGGCTCCCCTTCAACCGGCTGATTCGGCGCTGGGCTGGCGTATTGACCTCGCCGAAGCGTTGCGCCAACGTCTCCACGTCAATCTTCGGTAGCCGGCGGCCCGCGTACTGGTAGTAGGTCATCTGGACCATGTTGTGCTCACCCAGTTCGGGCAAGACCTGGTCGATATAGTCGTTGAACAACTGGTTGGGCGAGAACAGCATGACCTGTCCGGCCGTCAAATGCCCCCGGTACCGGTATAGCAAGTAGGCTACCCGTTGTAAGATAGCCGCCGTCTTCCCGGACCCCGCGGCTCCCTGCACGAACAGCAAGTCGGACCCGGTGTCTCGGATAATCCGGTTCTGTTCCTTTTGGATGGTCGTCACGATACTCTTCATCTTGGTATCGGAGTGTTCACTCAGCGCCGACAACAACATCTGGTCGGTCACCGTCTGATCGGCATCGTACAGGGTGATGATCGTGCCATCCTCGATCTGAAATTGCCGCTTTAATTGAACGTCGACGGTCTGTTCCCCATCTGGCGTCTGATAGCTGACATTTCCCAGCTCACCATCGTAATAGATGCTCGAGATGGGCGCCCGCCAATCGTAGATGAGAAAATGATCGGGTGAATCGGAGAACGATCCCAGACCGATATAAATGGTCTCGGGCTTCGCCTTAACGCCTTCCTGAAAATCGATCCGGGCAAAGTACGCCTTCTTCTCCAAGCGTTTCAAGGTGCTCAACTCGGTCGTGGCGTGTTGCCAGCTATTCTGCCGTTCAGCCAACATCTGTTGTTGCTGCCGCACGGAGAGCGCCGTTTCCAGGATGCCTTCGTAACTGTCTGTCTTGATTCGTAAGTCATTGACAAAGTTCTTGCGAATGCCCGCCTCGTCATTTTCGGCAGAATCGATCCGCTTCTTGGATTCGGTTTGTGCGACCTTAATCTTCGCGACCACCGCATCTAAATGTTTTTGTTCATGAGCCTTAATTGAATCTGGCAAGCCAATCCCTCCTCGAATTAATGGGCTAATCAGTCATCCAAATCAGCAATCACTATGGCGTTCCGAGTTCCCGTACTCCCCCGTGGTGACCCGGATTAACCATAATAATTCGACTTTCAATTCTACACTTAATCCCCTTATAAATAAAGAAATGTGACCGGCTAAAGATTGAAAACTTGAAAACGCTGACTCATTCTCAACTGGTACAGTTTTGGGGGTATTAAATCACCTATTATGATCCACCTACGGCAGTCAGAAATTCCGGGGCTGTGGGGACCGCCTGCGGCCTAAGAAGCGGTCCTCCGGCTCGGTTTGAAACCTAGCAAAATTCGCCAGTCTCCAAACACGTCCCGCGCTGTAAGCTGACTTAAGACGTCAGCTAACACCGCTGTCACGGCTACCGCCATCTCTGGCTGCCCCCGGTTACGCCGAGTGAAAGCCACTGAATGTGTGGAGTCATCGCTGGTGTGGCAACGTTTGGTCAGTTTAATTGGATACATCCTCATGTAGCCGTGAGTGAATCAAATTTGGTCTCAGCCGTGGGATTTTCCAAGGGTTCTGCTTGGAAAATGGCGTCTTTGAGACGCGGGCTGACGGCTCAAAGCGAGGAACAAGACCGTTCTTTGGCTTGTCCCGTCCTGCCCACCGCGATCCAGACCAAATTTGGCGAACGGTAAGGCGGACGGCAACGACCACATATGATTGAGACTGACTATGCCTTGATCCACCAGGGCTACCAGTCACCTTTTGACTTTAGCGGCGGCTTAATTCCAGTTATCTGCCAATAACTTTGGTATACTTGAGGGGAAATTTTTTCGGGGGTGACTCTATGGATCAAGTTTCTCTATTAATTATCTTAACTGCCGCATTGGTGACGCCGCTCGTGATGGCGAAATTCAAGCTCACCGTCCTGCCGACCGCTGTCGTGGAAATCCTGGTCGGTATCATGCTGGGGCCCAGTCTCTTCAACGTGGTACACACCAACGCCACGTTGACTCTGCTCTCCAACACCGGGGTTATTTTTCTGATGTTTCTCAGTGGGATGGAGATTGACTTCAGTCTCTTCAATCGCCGCAAACAACCGCAGACACCACTAGCCGCCAAGGCCGCCGGCAACGCGCCCAAGTATTCGCCGGTCTTTATCGCGGTTAGTAGCTATGTGGCCATCGCCGCTAGCGCGCTACTACTGGGCTTTATCTGCCAGTGGACCGGTCTATTCAAGGACCCGTGGCTAGCTGCCATCATCTTCATGACCATTTCGCTGGGCATCGTCATCGCGACGCTCAAGGAAAAGGAACTCCTGAGTAAGCCCTTTGGTCAAACGGTGCTCCTAATTGCTGCTCTGGGGGAAATCGTGCCTCTCTTCGCCCTGACCATCTACGCCTCCATCTTCGGCAAGGGTGGCAAATCTCTATGGCTATTATTGTTGGTCTTCCTGGCGGCCGGGATTCTCTTCCGCCGGTTCAAACCGTTCTTCACCTTCTTCGAACGCATCAACAAGTCCACCACGCAATTGGACATTCGGCTCGCCTTCTTTCTGATCTTTAGCATGGTGGTCATCGCCGAATCCGTGGGCGCCGAAGGAATCCTCGGTGCATTCGTGGCCGGGATTGTGATGAAGCTTCTCCAACCCCAAGAGGACACGCGCACGCGACTAGACGGAATCGGCTACGGTTTCTTCATCCCGATGTTCTTCATGATGAGTGGAGTCGACTTAAACTTACGGACATTACTAGCCGATTCGGCGACGTTACTGCTGATTCCCGCCTTTCTGGTGGCTTACCTGCTGGCCAAGGCCGCGGTCTACTTCATCCTGCGGCTCCGTTTCAAGCGTGGCAATGCCTTCGCCGGTATGGCGATTACGTCCGCCACGATTACCATGGTTCTGGCCGTCTTGCAGGTCGCGAAGACCATGAATGTGGTCACTAGTCAACAGTCCGGCGCCTTCCTGCTGGCCGCCATTCTGACCTGCGTGCTGGGCCCGTTGCTGTTCAACACGGGCTACTCCGCCGAGGCCGAGGATCTGAAGAAATCCACGGTCCACTTCATCGGTACCAATTTACTCACGGTTCCCGTGGCTCAGCAGTTGGCCGATAGCTGGTATGACATCAGCATGTACACCGACAAGCCCGCGAACTACAAGACTTACAACTCCGAAGTCAACGTTTCTCTACTGGACTCACTGGACACCGACTACGTGACCAATCAGGACGTCTTCGATGCTGACATCGTGGTACTGGGGCACTTCAACGCCAACAAGAACTACGAGCTGGCCAAGGCGGCCAAGGCTTACGGGGTCAAACGCGTGATTGTCCGCTTCGAGGACCGCAACGTGCTGGACGAACGTGAAGACGAGCTGACCGACCTGGGTATCGAAGTCTACAACACGCCCAACGTCAACATCGCCATGTTGCGTAGCCTAATCGAAGCGCCAACCACACTCCGGCTGATGACGGCTTCAACCTCCGCCGTGTACGAAGTTGCCCTGCGCAACCGGCGCTACACCGACCAGCAGATTCGTAACCTGGACTTTGTGGGGGACGTCACCATCAGTCAAATCTTCCGCAACGGCCACTTTGTGCGGCCCACTGGGAGCACGCTGTTAAAATTCAACGACCGGATCATCTTTACCAGTACGCCAGAAAAAGCTCGTGAAATTCGGCGCGAACTAGGCATTCTGAACTAAAACTGTTACAATGAGACCCGCACCGTTGCTATTGGTCTGGACCTGATTTTCCTAACGACCAAGCACGTTGATTTAACACTTAAAAGGAGCGAATGACATGGCGACAGTTGAACTTTATTTGGTGCGTCACGGCCAAACCTTTTTGAACAAGTATTTCCGTATTCAGGGCTGGATTGATGCCCCACTAACCGACAAGGGCCTCGCCGATGCCAAACGTGCCGGCGAACGGCTGGCGAACATCCCCTTCGCCGCGGCCTACACCAGTGACATGTCACGGGCCAAAAAGACCGCCGAGATTATTCTGGCGGCTAACCAGCTTGATTCCCAATCCCTGCAAGTTGACCCCGCTTTCCGTGAAGAAAGCTTCGGGTTCTTCGAAGGCATGGACGAGGGCGAAACTTGGCACACCGTGGGTAGTCCTAAGGGTTTCCACACCTTTGATGACATGATCGCCGGGTTAACCATCGAGAAGACCAAAGACATGTTCCACGCCCAAGACCCGTACGGCGATGCCGAAGACAATGCCGCCTTCTGGGCACGTCTGCAACCGGGATTCGACCGCGCCATTGCGGCGGCCAACGACGGCGACAAGGTGCTTATCGCTACCCACAGCACCACCATCCGCAGTACGGTGTCGAAGTTCTCCAACATCGACGTGTCAATTCCCGTCGATAACGGCAGTATCACCAAGATTACCGTCACAGATGGCCAGTATCACGTGGACTATTACAATAATTCTGAAGGCACGCTTTAATGGCCTGCTACTAAACGAAGGACGCGCAACCAGCGAATGGTGGCGCGTCCTTTTTGCATGGGACGAATTGAAGATATGGACAAAAGTTAAGAAAGTTTAAATCTGGAGAGATTCAGTGCAACAAAAAATGGAAAATTTACATTAGTAGTAAGTAGAGCGTGGGACAAAAGGCGCTTAGTCGATGAGCATTTAGTTATTAGTTTTAAGCGGAACCGGCTGCCTTTTGGCGCACGTTTCGGCTATCTAAATTGGAACGCAAGGGTTTGGAAAGTTTTATCCCAAACTCTGGGGGCCTTGACTTGGCGGTGGATTTGAATGAAGCCACCAAACCCAGGAGTGCACAAAAAGCCCGAGAACCACACTGGCTCCCGGGCTTTACTTAAGGCGTGCTTTTCATTTATGGTGCCGAAACGTGTTCCGCGAGGCAGCCGGTTCCGCTTAACCCCATTCAGGCCAAAATCCAAAACCGGGATTTTAACCTGAATAACGTTAATGCTCGCCGACTCCCAGCCTCGCTCCACACTCTTATGACTTAATCAACGACGCTTCTTCCGCGCGTTGTCTGTACAACGACACCTCATCCTTCGCGGCGCGGACCCAGTGACGTGGGGAAATTTCGACTAAATGCCGTTCCTTACCGTCATTTTCACCACTCCCGTCGTAGGCAATCTCTTCCCGTGTCCGTTCGAACTCTGGATCGGGCACTGGGACGGCCGACAGTAGACTCTTGGTGTAGTCGTGTAACGGATGGGCGTAAATTTCGTCAGCGTCAGCGATTTCTAACATCCGGCCGTAGTGCATCACCCCAATACGATCGGAGATGTACTTCACCATCGACAAGTCATGGGCGATGAACAGGTACGTTAAGCCCTGTTCCCGTTGTAACTTCTTCATCAAGTTGACCACTTGGGCCTGAATCGACACGTCCAACGCGGAGATCGGTTCATCGGCAATCACGAACTTGGGGTTCACGGCTAACGCCCGGGCAATCCCGATCCGTTGCCGTTGCCCACCGGAGAACTCGTGAGGGTACCGGCTGGAGTGGTCCTTGTTCAGACCTACCGTTTCCAGCAAGTCCTCGACGCGTTTCGTCCGGTCGGCATCATCTTTGGCAAGGTGGTTGATATCAATCCCCTCGGCCACGATGTCCTTAACCTTCATCCGCGGATTCAGTGAAGCATACGGATCTTGGAAGATCATCTGCATCTCTTGACGAAAGTCATGTTGGTCCTGCTTACTGGTAAAGGAATCGACGTTCTTACCGTCAAACAAAATTTCACCAGAGGTTGGCTCGTACAGGTGAATAATCGCCCGGCCCGTCGTGGTTTTCCCTGACCCGGATTCACCAACTAAGCCAAAGGTTTCTCCCTTGTAGATGTCAAATGAAATGTCATCAACGGCGCGAACTTCATCAGCCTTGCCCACGTTGAAGTATTGCTTGAGGTGCTTGACCTCGAGGATTTTTTCGGCATTTTCGTAATCCATTATTGCTGTTCCTCCTCTTCTTCAATCGGCGTGGCTGACTTCTGAGCAGCTAGCCAGTCCTGCTGCATCTTGGCATACTTCTTCTGCCGTTCAACAATCTGTGCGGGTGGCGTCACCTTGGGCGCATTCGGATGCAGCAACCAAGTGGCCGCGTAGTGCGTATCGGAAACCTTGAAGAACGGTGGTTCCTTTTCGGTATCGATCTTCAGGGCGTACGCATTCCGAGCGGCAAAGGCATCCCCGGCCGGCGGATCCAGTAAATCCGGTGGCGTCCCAGGAATCGATGGCAAGGAATCACCACTCGAATCCAGCGTCGGCATCGAACTCAGCAAACCCCACGTGTACGGGTGCTTCGGGTTGTAGAAGATTTCATCGACGGTTCCGTACTCCACGATCTTACCCGCGTACATGACGGCAACCCGGTCGGCCATTCCGGCCACCACCCCTAAGTCATGGGTGATGAAGATGATCGACGTTGAAATCTTGTTTTGTAATTCCTTCATTAGGTTCAGAATCTGTGCTTGAATCGTGACATCCAGGGCCGTGGTTGGTTCGTCGGCAATCAGCACTTCGGGATAGTTAATCAACGCAATCGCAATCACGATCCGTTGCCGCATCCCACCGGAGAATTGGTGTGGATAGTCGTTGATCCGGTTTTCAGCATCCGTAATTCCGACTAACTTCATCATTTCCAAGGCTTGGGCCAACGCCTTTTCCTTCTTCATGCCCTTGTGAACCATCAGTGGTTCGGCGATCTGCCGACCAATCTTCATGGTGGGATCAAGCGAGGTCATCGGATCCTGGAAGATTTCGGCAATGTCTTGGCCCCGAATGGCTTGCATTTCCTTCTCGCTCTTCTTTAGTAAGTCCTGACCCTTGTAGAGAATCGAGCCACTGACAATGTCCGCGTTCGTCGCGTTCAGACCCATGATGGTCCGCGTGGTTACAGATTTACCGGAACCAGATTCCCCCACAATTGCTAAGGTTTCACCCTTCCGTAAATCCAAGTTAACGTCTCTGATTGCCTTAACGTCACCGGCATAGGTCTTGAAGTTAACTTGTAGATTCCGGACCTCTAAAATATCTTTTTCATTATCCATGACGTTATTTCACCTACTCTTTCGTCCGCGGATCGAATGCATCCCGTAGCCCATCACCCAAGAGGTTAAAGGCTAACATGATGATACACAAGATCAGTGCCGGCCACCACATCTGGTAAGGCAGGAACTGGAAGTTCTTTTGTCCATCATTCAGCAGGGTCCCCAAGGAAGCCTGTGGTGAGGAGATCCCGATCCCGATGTAAGACAGCGTGGCTTCGAAGAAGATCGCACTGGGGATGGTGAACATCGTGTTGATGATGATGACACTCGATAAGTTCGGTAAGAGATGCTTAAACGCAATCTTCCACGAACTCTCCCCCAACGTGCGGGCCGCTAAGACGTACTCTTGTTCCTTAATCTCCAAGGTTTGCGCTCGGACTAGCCGGGCCATGTTGACCCACGACGTTAACGCAATGGCGATGATGATTGAGGTCATCCCGGGTTTCAGAATCAAAATCAACAGGACGATAACAACCAAGTTAGGGATCGACAAGATGATTTCAATGATCCGTTGCATGATCGTATCCACCCGACCACCTTTCCAACCGGAGAACAACCCGTAGGTCACCCCGATGGTCAGGTCAAACAACGTCGCTACCAGAGCGATGATTAGAGAAATCCGCGTCCCGTACAAGACCCGGGAGAAGAGGTCCCGACCTAAGTAGTCGGTTCCCATGATGTAGTGCAAGCTGGAAGCCCCGGCTTGCTTGTAGGCGTCCACCCGTTCACCAGCCTGAACCAACGTTCCATTGAACCCGTTGATGTTCACGCCAGGAATCTTAGAAGGTAGGTTGGCGTATGAAGGATTCACGGCGTTGGGATTGTGCGGTGAGAAGAAGAGTGAACCAAAAGCCATAATGAAGATAATGCCCAAGATAATTAATGAGATCCAGGCGCCCCGGTTTTTCTTTAACCGCCGCCATGCATCCTGTGTAAAGGTTAGTGACGGTGCCGCAATCTTTTCACTATCTAAAGCCGCCCGGTCATCGGCCGTAATCGGCTTAAAGCTATCTTCTGGGAGTTTTACTGTATCTGCCATTTATTTACCTCCTAGTTAGCCTTTCCTGTGATCCGAATCCGTGGGTCAACGATTCCGTAGAGGATATCGGTGATCAACAGAACGACACATAACATGAATGAGTAGATGATCGTCAAGCCCATGATGGTTGGGTAATCGTTCGTCAAGACGGACTTCACGAATTGTTCCCCAATCCCGGGAATCGAGAAGATGTTTTCAACAACCATCGACCCGGTCATGATGTTAACCGCTAAGGGACCGACAATCGTAATCAGCGGAATCAAACTGTTCCGCAGCGCATGGTGGTAAATAACCCCCATCCGACTCAGTCCTTTAGCCTTGGCCAACTCAATGTAATCTGAACTCAACACGTCGACCATTTCCGTTCGGACGAACCGCGCCGACTCGGCTAACGGCGTCGCCCCTAACGCTAAGGTTGGCAATACCGTGTAGATAAAGCCGCCCCATTCGGCGATTGGGAACCAACCCAACTTCAGTCCTAAGTAGTACTGTAACAGCACGGCCAAGACGAAGGAAGGAATGGAAATCCCTAAGATTGAAACAACAGTTGTGGTGGTGTCGACCCATGTATTCTGTCGCATCGCGCCTAAAGCACCAATGATGATGCCGACAATGACCCCCAAGACCATGGCTTGCAGCCCAATCTGTAAGGAAGGTCCAATCCGACTCGAAAGCAGGTAGGACACGGGTTGGTCACTGAATTGGAATGATGTTCCGAAGTTACCTTTGACGGCACCTGCGAGGTACAGCAGGTATTGTTGCCAAACGGGCTTATCCAAGCCATATTGCTGGTAAATTAAGGCAATCTGACTCTTGGAAAGCTTGGCTTGGTTGGTCAATGGCGTCCCTGGTAACAACTTCATCAGGAAAAAGGTGACGGTAATCACGATGAATAAGGTCAGGATCAGGTAGAAGATCCGTTTTGCTAGGTACTTTGCCATTTGTTTACCTCTCAATCAGTAGACTTATTCGTTACCGTTAAGTTGTTAAGCTTAACAAGAATTATATGAAAACAACAAGACGATAAATGATTGCTAAATATCGAAAAGTAAGGACTAACTGCCTCGTTAATCCTTACTCCCCGATGTGACTATAAGGTTTGACTCTAACGCGTTATGCCGAATTTTAAATGCTGTTATTTGGCAATGTATGCCTTACTGAAGTCCCAGTTAGCGCCGGTTGGGAAGTAAATTACACCCTTAACCTTGGACTTAACCAGTTGTGACTTCCCTTGTTGGTAAAGTGGGATGATCCCTTGTTCCTTCATCAACGTCTTTTCAGCGTTTACCATGTCATTCCACCGTGCGCTCTGGTTGTTGGCATCCTTGCCATCAGCAGCGGCGATGTCCTTGTCATAGGAACTGTTCTTCCATTGACCACGGTTGTATGAGTTGGTTGATGTGAACATTTCGAGGAAGGAAATAGCATCTGGGTAATCAGCACCCCAGCCAGAAACTACGGCTTGGAATTGACCATTTTCAGAACGGCTCAACCGCGTCTTGAATGGTAAGTTGGAGTTGGTTACCTTGATGTTGCCCAGCTTAGACCATTGACTCTGTACGAATTCAGTGGCGTTCTTACCAGCTGGCGTGTCATCGGCCATCAAGGTTAAGTTGTAACTTGAACGACCCGTTTCCTTCAAGGCTTCCTTCCACAGCTTCTTAGCCTTGGTTAAGTTCTGTGAGTAAGCTGAAGGTACAGCGGCTGCCGTCGTGAAGTCTTGACCCTTGTAGGTCGCTAATCCGGTGGAAACCAGACCCTTAGCTTGGGAAGAGCCATCGGCTAAGACCTTGTTAACGAATTGCTTCCGGTCAATGGCCAGTGATAAGGCTTGACGGGCCTTCTTGTTCTTCATCATACTGTCTTTCCGTTGGTTCAGTTCAATGTAGAAAGTCGAGGCCCCCTTACGTTCAACGTATTGCTTACTGTTCTTGTAGTTCTTTGGTTGTTGACCACTCAAGTAAGTTGCGTCCAGTTTACCACTCTGGTATTGACTCAGGGCAGTTTGTGGTTCCTTTATCGTCTTGAAGTTAATCTTCTTCAGTTTAACATTTTTGGCGTTCCAGTACTTAGTGTTTTTACTCAACGTCCAGTTATCAGAAGTCCCGGTCCAGTAAGTCAGCTTGAAGGGTCCGTTGTAAACGTTACTCTTGGCGTTCGTCGCGTACTTCTTACCGTACTTCTGAACGACTGATTGATCTTGTGGGAAGAACATTGGGCTGGCCGCTAAGGATGGGAAGTAGCTCGTAGCTTGTGTTAACGTGACGACTAACTTGTAGTTACCCTCTGCCTTAACCCCTAAGCTAGATACCGGCTTCTTACTCTTCATGATTTCGTTGGCGTTCTTAACGGGCGCGTACATGTAAGCGTATTGTGAAGCGGTCTTAGGGTTGACGGTCCGTTGCCAGGCATACACGAAGTCTTTGGCAGTAACTTTATCACCGTTACTCCAGTTGGACTTCCGTAAGTTAAAGGTATAGGTCTTCCCGTCTTTAGAAACTTTATAGCTCTTGGCAACCCCAGGGTGAATGCTACTCTTCTTACCGAAGCGTAACAGACCTTCACCGGTGTTGTTTAAAGTTTCACCGGAAACCACGTCGGTTGCGGTGGAAGAATCCATGGATGGTAAGGCGGAACTTTCCATCCAGTTCAACGTTTGTTTACTTGCTTGACTGGAACTGCTCGACGATGACCCACACGCTGCGAGCAAGACTGCCGCGAACGTAGCCACCGTCCCGAGTTTGACTGCCGAATTGATTTTCATTAATATCCAACCCCTCTATGTGTTGTATGTGAAATAAATTGACATCCTCAAATTTGATGTTTCCAATTGTATATTAGAAAACCATTAAAATCAATGGTAAAAACTAATAAAATTTAAATATGCAATTACAAATGCCGTTAAATCAACGTTTGTCGTGTAAAAATAAAATTAAAAATCGTATTTTTTCTCATTTTGATGATAAATTTAAGATAACGCTTACATAAATATTTACCTATTATACATTCACTACGCAATTATCCCCCTGCCGAAATCGTTCGCTAATCCTAGACCGCCTCGCCAGTCCCTTACTCATGAACTTGCACGCTCTAGTCGATCGACTAGGGTAGCAATGGCCACAGAGATTAGTCCCTTTTTTTAATCGGGAAACTGGCTACCCTAACCCCCTCTAAATCATCGTCGACCTCAGCCTTTGTCACGCCACTAGCGACTACATCTCCTCTTAATTCCAAACTGAAGTGGCGGCTAATATACAATTTATGACGCCAGCGGCTTTATGAGAAAACTGCCACCACTTTTTCCCGAGACCGCCATCGCTACACTGCGACTTAAACCGGTTTAAAATCAGCTAAACGCCCTTTATCGCGTTTGTCCGTCTTGCGATGCCTAACTATTATTAAATGACGTACACAGCCATTCACTGCCGTTCACGACTTTCTTGCTAATAACTTCAAGGTTGAAAGCTCGCGAACACGTGCCAGCCTCCCCACAGTAGTCCAGACCAAATTTGGCGAACAGTAAGGCGGTCAGTCTTATCACACTATGGATTCTAGCTATTTCCTAGTTTTTACCCTTCAGCAAATAAGCATAAAAAGGTCCCCAGTAGGCAGGGACACCTTCTGGGGACACATCGTTGACTCGGCTTTACTTCGCCAACGTTAGGACTAATTTACTTTTTAGAATGCGGCTTACTTCGCAACGTAAGCGCGGCTGTAATCCCAGTTCGCACCGACTGGAAAATAAACGACGCCCTTGACTTTAGACTTGACCAGCTGCGGCATCCCCGTTTGGTAAACTGGAATGATCCCTTGGTCCTTCAACAGAACTTTCTGGGCATCCACCAGATTCTGCCACCGCGCACTTGGCCGGTTAGCATTCTTAATCGTGGCTTGGTCGATCAACTTGTCATAACTCTTGGAAGACCATCTTCCGTTGTTGTAAGTATTGCCGGTCGTGAACAAGGACAGATCGGTGATTGGGTCTGGGAAGTCGGCACTCCAGCCACTGACGACAGCCTGGAATTGACCATTCTGTGACCGAGACAACCGGGTCTTGTACGGAATATTCGAGTTCGTAACCTTGAAATTATCCAGCTTACTCCACTGGCTTTGAATGTACTCGGTCGCTGACTTACCGGCTGGCGTGTCATCGGCCAACAAGGTTAGGCTGTAACTCGTCCGCCCAGTCTCCTTCAGCGCCTGATTCCAAAGCTTTTGCGCCTTGGCTAGATTGTAAGAGGTTGCTGACGGAACGGTTGCTTCCTTGGCAAAGTCCTTACCATCACGAATAGCTAGCCCGGTCGACACAATCCCGGTAGCAGGCGTAGAGCCATCTTGTAAGACCTTATTGACGTATTGCTTTCTGTTCAGCACCATGGATAACGCCTGGCGAGCCTTAGTATTCTTCAGCATGGTATCCTTGCGCTGGTTCAGCTCAACGTAATTAATCCGGGAACTCTTACGTGAATGGAATTCCTTATCGTTCTTGTAGTTTTTCGGTTGTTGCCCACTCAGTGAGATAATATCCAGCTTACCACTCTGGTATTGACTGAGAGCGGTCTGGGGATCCTTAACGGCACTGTACTTGACGTGCTGAAGCTTAACAACCTTTGCGTTCCAGTACTTCTTATTCTTGGTCAGCGTCCAGTTGTCAGAGGTCCCGGACCAGGACGTCAACTTGAATGGCCCGTTGTAAACATTCTTCTGGGCGTTGCTGGCAAACTTACTGCCATATTTCTCAACGGCCCCCTGATTAACGGGGTAGAAACATTGCTGCGCCACCAACGTCGGGAAGTAGCTGACGGGGTGGGCCAAAGTTACGACCAACTTGTAGTCGCCATCCTGCTTGACGCCTAACGTCGACGGGGCTTTCTTCCCGTTCATAATCGCATTAGCATTTTGAATGTCAGCGTACAGGTAGGCGTACTGGGAACTGGTCTTTGGCGCAATGGTTCGCCGCCAAGAGTAGACGAAGTCATGTGCCGTCAGCTTTTCACCATTACTCCACTGAGATTTACGCAGGTTAAACGTGTAGGTCAACCCGTCCTTAGACTTGTGGTAGCTCTTTGCCAACCCCGGTAAGGTTTTGCTATTTTTACCGAAACGCAACAAGCCCTCACCCGTATTGTTTAGTGTCTCACCGGAAATAATATCCGTCGCCTTGGCATTATCCATCGAAGATAGCGCCGAGGTCTCCATCACGTGAATCGTTTGATCCTTGGCCTCGTTGGTCTTTGAGCTGGTTCCGCACGCTGCTAACGCTAGCGTCGCGATGCCGGCCACCGCACCTAATTTGGCAATTGATTTAATCCTCATATAAATTCCGACCCCTTCACAAATTAACCGCTAGTAACATAACGTTGAATAACATGTTAAATTACAAAACGATTAGAATCAATAGTGAATTTTAATATTAGTGATTAACCCCGCTCACAAATACCGCAAACATGGGGAGCCAGAGTTGAAAAATAATTTATTATCACCCAATTCATTCGGAAATGTCGCCCAAAAAGCGCCTAGAAGTCGTGCACAACTTCTAGGCGCTTTAAAGACTAGGCCACGGTGGACCCGATTTAATTCAACGCTTCATTATTTACCAATGTAAGCCCGGCTGAAGTCCCAGTTCGAGCTGACAGGGAAGTAAATGACCCCTTTAACCTTAGACTTCACCAGTTGTGGCTTCCCACTTTGAGAAACCGGAATGATCCCTTGGTCTTTCAATAAGATCTTTTGGGCATCAATCAGGTTTTGCCAACGGGCAGCTGGCTTATTGGCATTCGTGGTCGTGGCCTCGTTAATCAGCTTGTCGTAAGTCTTGTTCGACCACTTCCCGTTGTTGTAGGAGTTATCGGACGTGAACAACGACAGATCGGTGATTGGGTCTGGGAAGTCGGCGCCCCAGAGCGTGACGACAGCATCAAATTGGCCAGACGCAGACCGTGACAACCGGGTCTTGTATGGCAAATTAGAGTTGGTGACCTTGAAGTTATCCAGCTTGGACCACTGACTCTGAACGTATTCGGTCGTACTCTTCCCTTGCGCCGTATCATCGGCCATCAAGGTCAGCGAGTAGCTCTTCCGGCCCGTTTCCTTCAAAGCTTCCTTCCACAACTTCTGTGCCTTGGCGACGTTGTGTTCCGTTGCGGCTGGGATCGTGCCTTCCTTGGCAAAGTCCTTACCGTTACGGATGGCTAAGCCGCTGGTGACGATTCCCGTAGCAACCTTAGAACCATCGTCCATCACCTTGTTGACGAATTGCTTCCGGTTCAAGACCAGAGACAAGGCTTGCCGGGCCTTTCGGTTCCGCATCATTGAATCTTTCTTTTCGTTTAATTCGATGTACGTTACCCGAGAGCTGTTCCGGGCATGGTAATCCTTATTGTTCTTGTAGTTCTTCGGCTGTTGGCCACTCAGGTAAATCGCGTCGAGCTTGCCACTCTGGTATTGGCTCAAAGCCGTCTGTGGGTCCTTGACCGCACTGAACTTAATTTGATGGAGCTTAACCTTCTTGGCATCCCAGTACTTGCTGTTCTTCGTCAGCGTCCAGTTGTCAGACGTCCCCGTCCAGTACGTCAGCTTGAAGGCCCCGTTGTAGACGTTGTTCTTGGCATTCGTGGCGTACTTCTTGCCGTACTTCTTCACAACCGTTTCATTTTGAGGGAAGAAGGCCGTTTGGGCCACTAAGGTTGGGAAGTAGCTGACAGGATGAACCAAGGTGACTTTGACCTTGTAATCCCCAACTGCCTTGATCCCCAGCGTGGAGACGGGCTTCTTCCCCTTCATAATGGCGTTGGCGTTCTGGACATCCGCGTACAGGTAGGCGTATTGAGACCCCGTCTTCGGGTTGACCGTGCGTTGCCAGCCGTAAACAAAGTCTTGAGCGGTCACTTTATCGCCGTTACTCCAGTTGGACTTCCGCAGGTTAAACGTGTACGTCTTCCCGTCTTTAGATTTGGTGTAGCTCTTGGCTACGCCGGGATGGGTGCTACTATTTTTTCCAAACTTCAGTAACCCTTCACCCGTATTGTTCAACGTTTCACCGGAAACCACATCGGTGGCCAACGAATTATCCATCGTTGGTAAGGTAGAACTTTCCATCCAATTCAAAGTTTGGTTCTTAGCTTGCTTGTTACTACTTGAAGACGTGCCACATGCGGCTAACGAAATCGCTGCTAGCGTGGCCACCGTCCCTAATTTGACGATTGACTTAACCTTCATAAAATTCCGACCCCTCTAAATATGTATTTCTACCGCTGTGTACCTTAAAGCTGACCTCTCTTGTGCCAACCCTCAAGGCCCACAACGGATGACCCACGTTGCCATCGCAACAGCAACTATTTTAGATTAAAATTAGATTAGAATCAATACCATTTCTTAATTTATCAACATTTTTTTGCTAACCAGGTAACCAAATGAACTTGATTTAGCTTTCTAAGTAATCGTAAAAAGCAGCGTCAACCACTGTAAGATCAGCGTTTATAGATCATAGATCCTATCTCTCCCACAACTAACTCTGAATATTAAATTATACTCATCTCTAACTGAATGTCTTACTTGCTTCCCCTCATCGTTGACGCAATCACTTCGTTCATTTACGCCCAGTTCCCCAGCTAATCTTTATTCGCTCCTGAGCAAACATGTTATACTCAAGTCATAGACTTTAAAGGAGGGTGATCTTTTGGAAGAAACCCCACGAACACCCGTCATTACCATTGGGCTAAACGCTGGTCAATCCACGTTTAACTATTCCATGACGGAGCTGAGAAACTTGGTGGAGGCCAACAACATGACCGTGGCTGAGGAGATTCAACAGTCTCTGACGAAGCCCAACCCTGGGACTTATTTCGGAACGGGAAAGGTCGAGGAATTGGCGACAATCGTGGCCGACGACGGTGTCAACATCATCGTAGTCAACGACGAGCTGACCCCGAGTCAGATTCGGAATCTGGAGAACGGCACCAAGGCCAGAATCATCGACCGGACCGGCTTGATTCTAGAAATCTTTGCGAACCGTGCCCAGTCACGTGAAGCCAAGTTGCAGGTGCAATTGGCCATGCTCCAATACCAACTGCCCCGCCTACACACCAGCGCGTCTCAACGGTTGGACCAACAGACTGGTAGCGGTGGCGGCGGTGGCTTCACCAACCGTGGTTCCGGTGAGTCACAGACTGAAATGAGTCGGCGGACCATCCAACGGTCGATCAACCACGTCAATCATGAATTAAAGGAAATCAATCAGGCGGCGGCCACCCAGCGGCAACAACGAGAACGCAATCAGCTTCCTTCCGTTGCGCTGGTCGGCTACACCAACGCCGGAAAATCAACCTTGATGAACGCCCTCGTCCGCGAATTTGGCAAGAGCGAGGACAAGCAAGTCTTCGTTAAGGACATGCTCTTTGCCACGCTGGACACCAGCGTTCGCCAACTGGTCTTTCCCGATCAAAAGAAACTGTTGCTCAGCGATACGGTCGGCTTCGTCAGCCAGCTGCCAACCCAACTGGTCAAGGCCTTCCGTTCCACGTTGGCCGAGGCAGCTAGTGCCGATCTGCTGGTTCAGGTCGTGGACTACGCCGACCCAAACCGCGAAGCCATGATGGCCACCACGGAGAAGACCTTGGAAGAGATTGGCGTGACCGATGTGCCAATGATTACCGTCTTCAACAAGGCCGATTTGACCGAAGCCAGCTACCCTAGCCGCGTGGGTGATCAACTCATCTTGTCGGCCAAGGACCCCGACTCTGTCGCATTGTTGGTCAAGGCCATGAAGGAAAAGGTCTTCCACGACTACGTGACGGCTAACTTCCTGGTGCCCTTCTCAGACGGTGAAATCGTGTCGTACTTAAACGAAAACGCTAACGTCCTCGACACCAGCTACGAAGCGGAGGGAACCGCATTGAAAGTTGAGCTCCAGCAGGCCGACTTCGATCGTTTCCAGAAGTTCGTGGTCACGGACTAGCGCCTAAATAACCCATCATCAGCCACCAAGACACATGTGCTTGGCGGCTTTTTGTTTTTTCATCCGCCTTCCGTTCGCAAAATATGAGCTGGATCGCGGTGGGGAGGACGCCCCGAGCCTGAGGAGCGGTCTCGGGACTCGCTTGGAACCGCCAAAGACCGGCGTTTCCAAGTCGCCATTCCCTAACCGGCTTGACCCGCCGCTAAGGGAATCCCACGGCTGAGCTCATATTTTGCTTCACTCACGGCTACGATAGCTTTTACCACGGATTTGGGTGCTGTAGCTCGCCAGCTCGTAACGTGCTTCCAGCTTATCTGACGTTCAGTGCCCTCACCGTCAATGCCGGAGGAGGCCAGTAATGGAGCCAGCCGTGACAACGGTGTTAGCTGGCGTATTCTGCCAGCTTAGACCGTGGGACGCCTTGAGAGACTGTCGGGCTTTGACAGGCTTTCAAGCGAGCTGGAAGACCGCTCTTTGTCTGGAAGCGGTCCCCACAGCAGGCGGAATTGCTGGCAGCCGCAGGCATAGTGGCATGGGGACGCTGAACGGCAGGCGGAATGCTTAGGACTACCGTAAAAGGAAACAAAAAACAGCGACTGACAGCTCCCCCATTTCAGGGAACCATCAGTCGCTGTATGATTTAAGCCATTTTAAGCCTGCCGTTTCTCCAAGTACCGTGACAGCAAGGATAGTAAGTAGCAGACGATGAAGTACATGAGCGCAATCGCCACGAACATCGGAATAATGTAGTTGGTGTTTTGCCCGTAAATAATCTGGGAGCGGAACAGCATTTCTGGCAATAGAATAATCGTCGCCAGTGACGTGTCCTTGACCAGTGAGATGAATTGACTAACGATGGCTGGAATCATCTTGACCAGCGCTTGCGGTAAGACGATGTGCCACAGGCCTTGCCAGTATGTCAGCCCGTTGGCCCGCGCCCCTTCCATCTGACCGGGATCGACCGCTTGAATCCCCGAGCGCACAATTTCAGCGAGCATCGTGGATTCGAAGATGGTCATGGCCAAAATGGCCGCCGGAATCACTTCGGGTTTGACCCCTAAATTGGGTAAACCGAAGTAGGTGAAGAAGAGAATCAACAGCAGTGGCAAGTTCCGAATCACATCGATGACGAAACCCACAACCGCCGACACGTATTTAATCTTAACGTAGCGAATGACCCCCAGCACCGACCCGATAATAAAACTACCGATGATGGAAATCACCGAAACCAAAATCGTTATCCATAAGCCCCCGAGCAGGTAGTGTAAGTTTTCGGGAGAATAGGCATCAATAAAGTTCTGCAACATAATTATTCTCCTCCCCTTAAGCTAACCGCTTTTCCAAATAGCGCATGTAATAACTGATTGGCATGGTGATAATCAGATAGAGAACCCCCACGGCGGAATAGGCCGCCATGGTCTCCAGAGAACTTGAGGCAATCACGTTACCTTGATACATCAGATCAAAACCGCCGACAAAGGCCAGCGTCGATGAGTTCTTGACCAAGTTGACGAATTGGTTACCCAGCGGTGGAATCACATAACGGAACGCTTGGGGCAAGACAATGTAGCGCATCGCCTGCCAGAAGGTGAGCCCGTTGGCCCGTGACCCTTCCATTTGGCCAGGGTCCACGGACTGAATGCCCGCCCGAACCGTTTCGGCGATAAATGACGAGGTGTACAGTGTCAACCCAATCGTTCCGGCGGTGAACCCGTTCATCTTGACCACGTACAACGGGAAAACCACGTAGAAGAACATCGTGATAACCAGCAAGGGAATATTCCGGAAAAGTTCAATGTAGGCCCGCGCAATCCGCCGGGCAATCTTACTCGGCGATTCCTCGAGCAAAGCAAAGAACGTCCCAATAATCAAACTGAAGACTAATGCAATTAAACTACAGAGCAACGTTTGGCCAAGGCCGTATAGGAGTGTGCCTCCGTATGCTTGAAAAATATGAATCATTCTTTAGCCGCCTCCTCGTAGTCAAAGCCCTTCACGTTGTGGAACCATTTGTGAAGAATCTTGTTATATTCACCATTTGCCCGTAACTCAGCCAGGGCCTGGTTCACGGAATTCTTAAATGGCGTTTGGTTTTTATCGATCGCAATTCCGTAAGGCTCCGAGACAAACGTTCCCCCCGTGACTTCATAGCCCGGGTTCTGAACGGACATCCCATAAAGAATCCCGTTATCGGTGGTTAACGCTTGGCCCTGCCCAGACTTCAAGGCCGTCATCGCTTGGGCGTAATCCGTCAGCTGTAAGACCTTGGCATTCGGGGCCACCTTCGCCACGTTTTCCACTGAATCGGACCCCACAACGCCGAGGACGGTTCCCTTCTGCTTGTTGAGATCCTTCACGTTCTTAATACTACTGCCGCGTTTAACCAGCAGCGATTGGCCGGCGAAGAAGTAGGTGTTCGAAAAGGCAACCTGCTTGCGCCGCTCCGGCGTATTCGTCATCGTGGCGATAATGGCGTCAATGTTGCCGTTCTTTAACATCGGCATCCGCGTTGAACTCGTCACCTGAATGAATTTAGCTTTGGCGTCCTTCCCCAACATCTGCTTAGTCAGTGCCGTTGCGAGGTCGACTTCAAACCCCTTGATCTTACCGTCCTTCGTGTCTAGTAATCCGAAGAGGCGGGTATCCGCCTTAACTCCCCAGGTAATCGTCTTGTCTTGTTGATCCGTCTTCAACACGTTTCGTTGCGACAGAGGCTTACTACCACAGGCGCTGACCACAACCGTCAGCGTTAACAGGGTCAGGACTAAGCCCAGAATTCGAATAAACTTTTTCATACTGCGCGTTCCTCCCCCATTTTAGTGTGTAATAATCTTGCTTAAGAATTGACGCGCCCGTTCGTTGGTTGGTTGGCCATCGAAGAAGGTTTCCTTGGAATCATCTTCCAGAATCCGACCGTCAGCCATGAAGATGACCCGGTTGGCCACCTCACGAGCGAACCCCATTTCGTGGGTCACAACCAGCGTCGTCATACTGGAGTCCCGGGCGATGGTCTTCATAACGTTTAGCACATCGTCAATCATTTCGGGATCCAAGGCACTGGTGGGTTCGTCAAATAATAAACACTTGGGCTTCATCGCCAGTGAACGGGCGATCGCGATCCGTTGTTGCTGCCCCCCAGAAAGCTGCGAGGGCATCTTCGGTGCTTGGTCGGCCAGACCCACTCGGTCGAGCATCTCCATGGCGACCTTCTTGTTTTCGTCTTCGTTGCGGTGCAACACAATCCGCGGGGCCAACATGATGTTTTCAAGAATTGTTTTGTTCGCATAAAGGTTAAAGTGCTGGAAGACCATCCCCACGTTCTTGCGGATGCGGTTCATATCCGTCTTCGGGTTGGCCAGGTCCTGGCCGTTCACAATCAGTTGGCCGTGGCGAATGGATTCAAGACCATTGATCGTCCGAATTAGCGTTGACTTCCCCGACCCGGAAGGCCCAATCAGCACCACGGTTTCCCCATCTTCAATCGTTAAATTAATGTTGTGTAATGCGTGAAAACTACCGTAGTATTTTTCAACGTTGTGAAATTCAATCATTGACATAAGTCTTTCCCTCCACATAACTAAAGTAGTTGCCTGGTCGGTGTTTTTAACGTCCGTACCTCTGATTTTTTGTGTCTATGATAGAGTCTAAACCAAAAAAATATCGCGGTCAAAACAAACACTCCCGGTGTCACCACCCCCGCTAAAGATTCAGGGATAAAAAGATTAGGCATACCATGGATTGTGCACGCCTAATGACCACCAAAAAAAATTCTGTTAAGTAGCACAGATATGTTAGAAAATATGACATATAGACCGTTATTTTCCGAACATCCCCCCCGGATTTAACCAATTCAGCGTGACTGACGGCTTCAACATGGAGGTTCCCCAGCCTCACCTTCACGCTACCATTGATCACGTTTTCCAATCTTTTTCTACTTCTAGTCGTCATGTTGACGTCCACGTGTGACCTGGCCATAAAAAAGGCACGCGGCTAGTCTTATCCGCGTGCCCTCGTTTGTTCAATTTAGTGATGATACCGTGATGTCCGCGTCATTGGTTCCGAGTCGGTATCCGTCTGCGGTGCCTGATCGTAACGTGCCCGCCGTGAAGTCGTCGTAGCTTCCCGCGTTGCTGGCGTGTCTCGTGACCGATCACGACTGCCCTGATGCTTGTAGGCCAGTTGGACGGCAACCTGAAAATCATTCGCCTGTTCAATCACTGAGGTCCGCCCCAAAACCTTAAAGGGCCCGCCGACCAGCGTCGCATTGGCCAAGTACAATTCGAATTGATCCCGCACGTCGGCTACGTTCTGAAGACCTACCGTGCTGACCACACCGACTCGTTGCTTTTCGGCCTGATTCATCCCCGCATACACGACCAACTGATTATCCTCGGTCTGCATGTCGAAGTACGGAATCAAGGCCCCGGGGCCAGAGGCGTAGACAGGTTTGCCCGTCTGCCGCGTCTGTTCCGTAATCTCCCGATCGCCTAAGCCGGAGTAATCCAGCTGGAGCAATTGATTCTGCTGAAGCCGAGTTGCCAGATTCTGGATATTATCTTGCTCCAAAGGCGTCGACGATAATTTCCCGGGTAATATCTTCTTCTCATCGAAGTATCCGTTAGCCGGGATGTTCCGCCCGCCGATGGTCCGCTTGGGCTGATCCATTTCGGCCTCCTTAGGCTTCATGTGGAGAAGTTTTTCAATCTTCGGCGAGATATCAAACGGGGCCTTTTTATTGGTGAAATAGTAAACCGTATTCAAATAAGCAAAATACAGTAAAATAATGGCAACCAACAGAATCAAGAGGCCCCAGAATGGGTGGCCATTTTGGAGATAACGAACCCCGATGTAGAACAGGTAAAGGTCCCCTAACGCACCCAAAATCACATAAATGCGGTTTTTAATCTTAACACTCACATTGATGTAGCCCAGGTAATGGTTGACCATATCAAGAAAACTAAGCATTGTCGGTCCCCCTTTCTTCGTTATTGACCCGTGGTGTTGGTGTCATTCGTCGTGTTATAAGTGTTCGCGTGACTGTAAGTGCCCGCACCAGTGTCATCCGTCGTGGTGTCATCACTGGTTGAACCGGTGTCGTCACTAGTCGTACCACTATCATCGGTCGTGGCAGAACTCGTCGTACTGGATGACGTCTTCTTCTTAGACGTCGAACCCGTGTTACCTGTCGAGCCCGTTGTGCCGGCCGTACTGTTTTCCGTTTCAGACGTGGAATTAGCCGACGAACTTTCCGTATCCGTCGATGAACTGCTACTACTGCTGTCCTTATCGGATGACTCACTGCTGTCTTTCTTTGAAGAATCGGAATCCTTCTTCTTGCTGTCGTCACTGGCCTTTTTCTTCGAATCATTGGATTGGTTCACGACTAGCGACGAACTGGTCGACGTCCGTGAAGCCCCTTCGTTGGTCTTCGTGACGGAATTGGTCACCACGTTGGTGGCCCCGAGTGCCAATGCCATCGAGACGATGGCAAACGGCGTGATAAAGGGTGGTGTCCGGTACGCCATATGACATTCCTCCTTCTACGTTAAATCAATGCCTCTTATTATCGCACGTTCGTTTCAAAATTTTCTCAAGTTTCTGTTAATTTTTAACTAAGTTCGGCCGTTAATTTTTCACCAACGACTGCGGTGCCGCCGTTACCCCGGCCGCCTTGCATTCCGCACAAATACCATACAATTCAAAGCTGTGGCCGGTGATGTCGTAACCCGGTAGCTGGTCGGTGAAAAAGTCCATGGGGCACATCTGGAGTTCGGTGACCTTGCCACAATTTTGGCAAATGAAGTGGTGATGGTGCTGATGGTGGAAGTCACACTGGTACTTCACCCGCGTCCGCTCCTGTTCCGTGTTCTGCTCCACGATGCCGACTTCCTCGAATTCCTTGAGGTTCCGGTAGACCGTGTTATGGCTCATCCCCGGAAATTCGGTCCGCATGTAGGCGTCAACCGTTACCACATCCGTGTAGTGACCCTGGTTGGTCACCAAAAATTCCAGCAACGCGTGACGTTGCTTGGTCAACTTGTACTTATTCTTTCTTAAAATCGCCACGGCGGCGGTCAACGTGTCTGCCATGATGGGCGGCCTCCTCTTAAAATTTAGTCCGAAATCCTCATTAGTTTCGCACACTTTCAGTCGAAACTCAACCAATGCGCCACTTATTTCGCCTGTAAGCGGTTCATCAGCGCATCTAACTTAATCTGGGTCTGTTGCCAGTTATCATTGTTGAGCTGAATCGCCTTGCCGCGTAACGCCAGTGGCATGGTCAAGTCGCGACGATACTCGGGACTGGCAAAGCGTTGCCGCAACATCTCCCGGTCGTCACCTCGCCGCGTCACCCGCGTTAGCAGGTCATCGGGCTGGCTAACCGTCAAGAAGATGATGACGGCCTGATCGCCCAGCTCCTGCGCGTAGGTGATGGCGCCCTTCGTATCTAAGACGATGGCGACGAACGGTTCCCGCTCGAATCCAGCCGCCAGCCCTTCACGTGACGAGCCGTAATGGTAGCCCGAATAGAAGACGGACTCCAAGTAATGGTTCTTGGGAAAGCTCTCGTCGGTCTCGAAGTAGTAGTCACGACCGTTGACTTCTCCCTGCCGCGGTGGCCGCGTGGTATGGGTGATGACCTTGGTCACGGGGTATTGGCGCACCAAATAATCCTGCACCGTCGTCTTGCCCGTCCCGGTGGCGCCAGTGATGACCAACACTTTATTTGTCATGCTGGTCCCCCACTAAGAAGGTATTGGCCTGCGTCAGTAAGTCCTGCAAGTTGGGATAGCTCAGGCGCTCGTGGGCCGTCTCAAAGTCAAACCAACCGTAGTCGCTAATCTCTTCAACCTGCCGTTCAATCGTGACGTCTGCCGGAACTTGGGCGGTGTACAACACCACATGTTTATGGTGACCATTACGCATGTCGTAATCCAGATCGGCATGGAAGGTCGGGTTCACCGTGACGTTGAGACTGGTTTCCTCGCGAATTTCGCGCACCGCCGTCTCAATATCCGTTTCATTTCCCTCGACGTGCCCCTTGGGAAATCCCCAAAAGTTACTGGTCGCGCTCTTCAACAATAAATACTGCGGCTGCTGGTCGACCAAACGATAAACCACGGCACCGCTGGCATTTTCCGTTATCATCTTCAAATTGCCTCCTCGTTAGCTATGACCTCAACTTTAATTGGCCAGCAAAATAGGTATGGAGTGCTGGCCGCCGTTCAATTCATGAAACTTAACTCTACCACGAACGGCACTTAAAGTGGTCAATTTGTCAGAAAAAATTTTAATTCCGGAGAAATTGTGATTGCCCCGCCACTAAAACCGCTGGTGGCTGTCCAATCGTCTTTCTCAAGGATTGGGCCAGACTGGCGGTATCACGGGGTTTGTCTGGCCAATGATACCACTGAAGCTCCGAGTGGTCGTCGCTATTTTTCCCCGTTAGCCGGCCCATAACTGTTCTATTTTATCCCGAAATCCCGGGTTATGGGGGATTTTTAACTGGTTTTTCCGAAAAGTCTGACTAGCTCTCATTGACTTTTAATTTACGTCTAGGGTACACTATCCGAGATATCATCATTATTAAGGAGGCTTTTTATGGGTATTTCGCGAATTTTTCGCCGCGAACGCTTAGATAATTATTTAAAAAGTGACCAGCATTTTGCCAAGACCATGACGGCAAAAGATCTGATGTCACTGGGCATTGGCGCCGTGATTGGAACCGGGATTTTTATTCTCCCCGGAACCATCGCCGCGCAGTACAGCGGACCCGGAATTGTCTTATCCTTTCTGCTCGCGGCCATTGTCTGTTCGACAGCGGCCATGTGTTACGCCGAGTTTGCCTCCGTCCTGCCCGTCGCCGGGTCGGCTTACTCCTATGGCAACCTGGTTTTCGGCGAAATCATTGGCTGGGTGCTCGGTTGGGCGTTGATTTTGGAATACGTGCTGGCCGTGGCGGCCGTGGCCAATTCCTTTGGCGCCTATTTTAACTCGTTTCTTGCCGGTTTCCACCTAGCCCTACCCACAGCTCTCGCTGGTCCTTACGACCCCGCACATGGGACGTACGGCAACGTGGTGGCTATCCTGGTGGTCCTGCTGATTAGTTGGTTGCTCAACCGGGGCATGCGCGAGTCGATGCGGATTAATACCGCCATCGTCTTCGTCAAGATTGCCATTATTATTTTATTCGTCCTGGTGGGAATCTTCTACGTCAAACCAGCCAACTGGAAACCCTTCGCACCGTTCGGGACCAAAGGAATCCTGCAAGGCGCCTCAACTGTCTTCTTCGCTTATCTTGGATTCGACGTGGTCTCCGCTTCCGCAGCCGAGGTCAAGAATCCCAAGAAGAACATGCCCATTGGGATTATCGGAACGTTGATTGTGGCTTCCGTCCTCTACATGCTGGTCGCCGTGGTGCTGACCGGGATGGTCCATTACACCAAGCTCAACGTGGCCGATCCAGTGGCCTTCGCGTTAACCTTGGTCCACCAGAACTGGACGTCCGGGATCATCTCGCTGGGGGCGTTGGCCGGGATGTTTACCATGATGGTGACCATGATCTACAGCTCCTCACGGCTCATCTACTCCATCGGTCGGGATGGGCTATTGCCTAAATTCTTAGGGAAAATCGACGAAACCAACGGCACACCTAAGAACAGCCTAGCCATTATTACCGTGGTAATTGCGCTTCTCGGGGGCTTCGTTCCCCTGGCGCAACTAACCAACCTGGTCAACATCGGGACGTTAGTGGCCTTTCTCTTCGTTTCCTTTGGTATCATTCGGTTACGGCACATCAAAGAATTACCGGCGAACTCCGGCTTCAAGGTGCCGTGGTATCCGGTCCTACCAATCGTCTCTGGACTACTGTGCTTTGGGATGATGCTCCAACTACCGGCGGAGACCTGGATTGCCTCGTCAATCTGGTTCGTCCTCGGCCTCATCATCTACTTCACTTACGGCCTACGCCACAGCCGCCTCAATGACGACCAGCCTGAGTCTAAATAGAACTTTACATTCGCTGGTCTGCGGCTGCCAGAGTTCCGCCTGCTGTGAGGAACGGGACAAGCCACAAAACGGTCTTGTCCCTCGCCTTGAAGCCGAAAATTCACGTCTTCAAGGTCGTCCAGTGAAGTAACCTGGCCCAAAACGCCAGCTAGCTTCACACTCACAGCTGGCTCCACTCTGGCCTCCTCCGGCCGGCTAACATTGGTGCAAATAGACTGTTCATCATTGACTCAGCCAAAATGAATCGTTGTGCCACGCACCAACGTAGCCGCGAGTGAGCCAAACCGGGACTCACTACCGACTCCACTCGTTTTTACTAACAGCTTCCACTTATTCACTCTGGCCGCCAACGTGTGACTCACACTACTAGCTGAGTTAAGCCACCACCTTAGCCGTAGGCAGACAGGGATGGAGTCAGCCGTGAATGCGCAGTTAGCTGACGTCTCACAGTCAGGTTACTGCGCAGGACGTATTTGGAAACGTGCTTTTCGGCTCCAAATCGAGGTAAAAGACCGTTCCACAGGCTTTTACCGGTCCCCACAGCAGGCGGAATCCCTGTCTGCCATAGGCGACCATAACATAAACCAACAATTTAAAATTATTTAGGAGGGTGATTCATTTGCGTAATCAACAATTTTCCATCCGGCCCACACAACCGGCCGAGGCAATTCACGAACTTGAACGGGTACGTTTCTTAACCGCGGACAATCAAGAACTAACCAGCGGTAGCGCCCTATTACAGGACTTCTACGACAAGAGTTGGCCGGAATATACGACCGCAGCCGTGGTTGAGCAGCAGCTCGCCAGCCTGATGGCCTCGCCGGATACCGATGGTCTCGCCTACCTGACCAGCCACGATGAGGTGGCCGTCAGTGCCTTCTACAACTTAGCGCTTCAACGGCTGGGGTTCTTGCCAGAAGTTGATTTCGACTTAGCCGATCCCCTGGCCGCGATGGCTAAGATTCAGCTTCCGATCGCCGATCACGCGGGAGATGTCTTCACCCTGTCCGAGCTCAAGCAAGCCTGGTATCTCCTGTTGACGACCCACACCAAAAACGGCCAAACTTTCTTGGATCATCTGACCACGCACGGTTATTTTGCCCCCTTCGTTCATGACGAAAGCGTCGAAAAGCCCCTGATCTTCAACGGCAAGGCCCAAGCCGTCTTCGACACCACCCACTTAATTCGCGAAGTGGTCTACGTCGAAAGCCCTCAGGACACCGATGACGACGGCCAACGTGATTTACTCAAAGCCGAGGTCATTCGTCCCGCCGAAACGGAATCCGGGTTGAAAGTGCCCGTCCTCTACACGGCGAGCCCCTACAACCAAGGGACCAACGACGAGGCCGGCGATCAGATGATGCACAACGTTAACGTCCCGTTGGAGCCTAAACAACCCAACGACCTCACATACGCCGACGTCACCGCCGAGCCGAATACACGGCCCGTTCCCGACCCACGGCCCGTGACCACCACGACCAAGACAGCCGAGGAGACCTTTGCCCGCGAACAATCCTACACACTCAACGATTACTTCCTGGCCCGGGGCTTCGCGGTCGTCTACGCCGCGGGGATTGGAACCGTCAATTCCGATGGGGTCCGCACGACTGGGGATCCCGAGGAAACGACCTCGACCATCGCCATTATTGAATGGCTGGCTGGCAACCGCACGGCCTTTACTAGCCGGGCCGCCACGCAAGCCATTCCCGCTTGGTGGAGTAACCACGCCGTTGCCATGACCGGTCGTTCCTACCTGGGAACTCTGGCCACAGCCGCCGCAACCACCGGTGTTACCGGGCTGAAAACGGTGATTTCCGAAGCCGCCATTTCCAACTGGTACGACTACTACCGTGACGGTGGGTTGGTCGTAGCTCCCGGGGGCTTTCCCGGTGAAGACGCCGACGTTCTGGCCGAAGAGACCTTCAGTCGGCAACTCAAGGCTGGTGACTATCATCGTATTCAAGCAAAATGGCAAGCCGACCTCGCCGCCATCACGCATGGCCAAGACCGCGCAACCGGAAACTACAACCGCTTCTGGGACGCCCGCAATTACTTAAAGAATGCCGGAAACATCAAGGCCGATCTGTTGCTGGTTCACGGGCTCAACGACTGGAACGTCAAGCCCCGTAATGTCAACAATCTCTGGAATGCCGTTCGCGACCTGCCCGTTACCAAAAAGTTGATTCTCCACCAAGGCCAGCACATCTACATCAATGCTTTCCGGTCAATCGACTACACTGACATCGTCAATCTCTGGTTGACCCACGAGCTGTTGGACGTGGATAACCAGGCGGAGACATTGTTACCTAACGTCATTATCCAAGACAATGTGGCCCCAGAAACCTGGCATGCGACCGACGATTGGGACGCGCCAAGTAATCCGCAACGCGTCTTCAACCTCCAACACGACGAGCTGGTCGACCAGACGACGCACGAGCCCATGGAATTTGCCACGAGCTTCAACGACCAGTTACCGACCGCACAGTTTCAGCGTTATACCAAGGACATTGACGCCTGGGAAGCGGACTTACTGGGTGACAAGCACAACGACATGTTCGGTCACCGTTTAATCTTCAAATCTGCCGTCTTAAAGGACGATCTGATCTTGGACGGCAAGCCAACCGTTAAACTGCAGGTCGCCGTCAACCAACCGGTCGGCATGCTGAGTTTCCAGGTCGTGGATTACAGCGAGGCCAAGCGTCTCGGGGTTAGTCCCACTTCGTTGCGGATCAACCTTGACGAGGGTTACCACTGGCGCGAGGACAACCTGCGGGAATTCCAGACGACCAAGAGTACGCCGTGGAAGATGATCACCAAGGGCCACCGCAACCTGCAGAACCGGACCAACGCCTATCACGTTGACTCGCTCAAACCCAACCAGTTCTATGACCTCAGTGTGACCCTACAACCGACACACTACAAGTTGTTGGCGGGCCATCAGTTAGGATTGGTCGTGTACGCCACAGACTTTGGCATGACCGTCCGCGGGAATCAGGATCTACAGTATTCCGTTCAACTCGGCGAATCCTCGCTGACGATTCCCTTTGTTGAGAAATAGTCTTGCCCACTGCACCGCCTTACCGTTCGCCAAATCTGGGCTGGAACGCTGGGGAAGGACCGGGCCAAGCCTGAAGGGACGGTCTTGGCCCTCGCTTGAAACCACCACAATTCGGTGTTTCCAAGGCGCCCATTCATAACTGGTAAATCACCAGTCATGGATGCCCCGGCTGAGCCCAGATTTGACTCACTCACGGCTCTGCTAATTCTTTCATCACCAATTTGAATGCCAGTGGGTCCCTGGCTTCTCCACATCGTCAACGAAGGACCAACCAGACCACGCTTCAATTAACTTTAGTTTCGGATTTTAACCGACAGTGCTAAACTATTAGATAACTCATTAGAAACGGGGGAATTTCATTATGAAACAAGGCACGACGATCATTACCTTAGACAACGGCTACCACCTCTGGACCAACACCCAAGGCACCGGCGACATTCACTTGCTCGCCCTTCACGGTGGCCCCGGTGGTAACCACGAATACTGGGAAGATACGGCTAAGCAATTGGCCGCCCAAGGCTTAAACGTTCAAGTCCACATGTACGACCAACTTGGCTCCTGGTACTCCGATCAACCAGACTATAGCGACCCCGAGATCGCTAAGAAGTATCTGACTTACGACTACTTCTTGGATGAAGTCGAAGAAGTTCGCCAAAAATTGGGTATCGACAAGTTCTACCTGATCGGCCAATCATGGGGTGGCGCTTTAGTTCAGATGTACGCCGCTAAATACGGCCAACACTTAAAGGGCGCGATCATTTCCTCCATGGTTGATAACATCGACGAATACGTTGAAAGCATTAACCATATTCGCGAAACGGTCTTATCCGCCGACCAAGTGGCTTACATGAAACAAGTTGAAGCCCAAGGCAACTACGACGACCCAACCTACCAGAGCTACGTGGACATCTTAAACGACGGCTACGTGGATCGGAAGAAGCCAGCCGCCATCTCCCACTTAATCAGCACCATGGCAACCGACGTTTACGGTGCCTTCCAAGGGGACAACGAGTTTGTCATCAAAGGGAAGCTGAAGGAATGGAACTTCCGTGACCACTTGAAGGAAATCAAGGTCCCAACCCTGTTAACCTTTGGGGAACACGAAACCATGCCAATCGCCACTGGTAAGAAGATGGCCGAACTTATCCCTCACTCTCGTTTCGTTACCACACCTGAAGGGGGCCACCACCACATGATCGATAACGCACCCGTTTACTACGATCATCTGGCCACGTTTATCCGTGATGTGGAAAACGATAATTTCAATGCTTAAAAGCTAAACTAAAAACATCCAGTCAATTCCAAACACGAATTGACTGGATGTTTTTCATTTTTATTTGCTTAACAACCGAATCGAGCTAGTGAATCACAACCTTCATCCCATAAGGTACGTTGGTGTAGACCCACTTGGCGTCGGCCACCGATAACCGGACACAACCGTGTGAGGCGTCCGTCTTACCCAGTTCTTCGGCTTCACTCTTGATGAACTTGCCATTCTGATCCGTGGGCACACTGTGGAAGAGGTAAATCCCATGATCCTTCCAAGAAACCCAATATTTGGCCCCTTCACCAGAAGACTGATTGTAGAAGAACTTCCCGCGCTCGGCCTGAATGTAATAGGTCCCGTGCGGGGTGCCGTTCTCCTTACCCGTCCCGGTGGAGCAGTACATGGTGTAGAGGGTCTGGTCACCGTCCTTGATGTACACCCGTTGCTTACTGGTATTCACGTCCAGCCACGCATTCGGATGCTGCTTCAAGTTCGGATAGGCCTTGTCTTCGGATGGCCGACGCCAATTAATCTTCTTGACTGTTGCTTTTTGGGTCGTACCGGTCGTGGCCGTCTGGGTAGTCGACGTTGTCTTATCGGCTGCCGAATGTTGAATCACGCGATTGATGCCCATTGCCGCCACCACAACCAAGATCACAATCACCACTAGTTGTCTGAAACGTCTCATGCTTTGCCGTCCCTTTCTCCTGATATTTTCTCTACCGTCAACTCTAACGGATTTTCATGAAAAAGGAAATGATTTTTACCGAAACGTAATCTTCATGCAACGTTAGTTTTGGACGTTCTTCAAACTTAACTTCTCAACGTTCAAGATCTTATCGACTAAGCCCGTGTAGAAACTGGCCTCATGGCTGACGATGATCGCGTTACCCGGAAAGTTCGCGATGGCTTCCTTCAAAGCTTGTTTCGTCTCGTCATCCAAATGGTTCGTCGGTTCGTCCATGATAAGGAAGTTTGCGGGTTCAAATTCCATCAAGGCCAGCTTGACCTTGGTCTGTTCGCCCCCGGAGAGCTCTCCAATTGGTTTCATCGCATTTGCGGAGTCCAGTCCACACTTGGACAGCTTCCCCCGAATGGCCTTTTGTGGTAACTTTTCGTACTTCGCCTGGATAATCTGCAGTGGTGTCTGCCGATTGTTATCCCAAACTAAATCCTGACTGAAGTAGCTGATCCGCGCGGATGGCGAGAAGGACGCTTCCCCACCCTTGGCCTTGATGATTCCCAGGATGGACTTAATCAACGTCGACTTCCCGACCCCGTTGAACCCAGTCAGTCCAACTTTTTGGTCGGTCGTCACGGAGAACGTCACGGGCTTCAACAGTGGCCGGTCGTACCCAACGGACAGTTGGTCCACCACCAAGGCGTTTTGTGACCCCGTTTCCTGGTAAGGGAAGTCGAAGTGCGCCTGAATGTTGGTCGAAGGCGGATCGACCCGGTCCATCCGGTTCAGCATCTTTTCCCGTGACTTGGCCATGGTCGACTTAGAACCGGCCTTGTTTTTACGGATAAACCGTTCGGCCTTTTCAATCACGACCTGTTGCTTATCGAATTCGCGTTGTTGGGCCTTTTCCTTCTCGGCCCGTTGACGCATGGCCTGCTTGAAGTTCCCACGGTACTTGGTAATCTGCCCGAAGGCCACGTTGATGATACAGTTGGTCACGTCTTGGAGGAAGTCGTAATCATGGGACACGATTAAAGCGGCCCCGTCAAAACTGTTCAGATAGTCTTCCAGCCATTCAATGTGCGCCGTATCCAGATAGTTGGTCGGTTCGTCCAATAAGATAACATCGGGCGTTTCCAGCAATAATTTAGCCAAAATAATCTTCGACCGTTGGCCCCCAGACATCTTAGCCACTTCATGATCCCGGCCCATGTCATCGAGACCTAACCCGGAGATGACCCGTTCAATCTGCGTTTCCACGTCATAGAAGTTGCGCGCGTCCAGTTCCTCTTGAATTCGACCCGCCCGCTCCAGAAGCTTGTCATCCATGCTCTCGGCGTATTCCGTGTACATGGCCGTCATCCGGTCATTCATTTCATATAAGTCAGCGTAAGCCGTGTGGAGAAAGTCAATCAGCGTCATCCCCGCTGGAATGTCCGCGTATTGGTCCAAATAGCCCACGTGGGTCTTCTTCTGCCACTTCACTGACCCCGTCAGTGGCAGCTCCTGCCCCGTAATAATCTTGATTAAGGTTGACTTACCGACCCCGTTTTGCCCAACGACGCCCATGTGTTCGCCTTTCTCCAGGGTAAAACTGGCCCCTTCATAGAGCTTCTTATCGGCGAAACTCATGCTTAGGTCGTCAACTTCTAGTAATGGCACGTGTATCCTTCCCTTCTTCTCTCATGCAAGAAAAAAGCCCCGACAACGTCAAGGCCTCCTCCCAAACGGTAATATATAAGTAGTAACTTACCACGAAACGCCCGGGTTCGTCAACTTCATGGCTTAGGGTCTCGTGAAAACTATGCTATAATAGTGAAAATTTACTTCTAAGGACTGAAGCTTTCATGAATATTCGTAACATCGACCACATTACCCTAACCGTTAGCGATATCGAACGCTCCGTGCGTTGGTACCACGAGGTCTTTGACCTGCCCATCATCGAATTTGACGACGGGCGGCGCGGCGTGAAACTCGGCAAGCAAAAGTTGAACTTTCAACAAAGTGACGACCTGCATTTACCCGTTGCTAAACATCCCACGGTGGGTGGCGCAGACTTCGCCATCATCGCGACTGATCCCCTCGCCAACATTCTCTCTCACCTGACCAACTACGCGGTCGAGATCGTTGACGGTCCCATCCCCAAGCAAGGGGCATTGGGTCCGATGACCTCCGTTTACGTCCGCGACCCCGATGAAAACCTCATCGAGATTGGTAAATACGACAAGTAACGGCGGCGCTTACTGCGACAACGCTTGATTGGTCGTGGTCACCGCTAGAAACACACTAACATTGGAGGACTGCTTGCATGAATTCGTTGAACAAGGGTCTCAACTGGCTACTGGACTGGGTGCTTCGCGACCTCAAATGGCTGGGCTTTCTACTGCTCTACCTGATTGACAGCCTCTTCCTGACCAAGGCGACACTCCAGGCGAGTCACGGGACCGCTACCAACCGAACCATCGGTATGATGCTGATCTACACGGGCCTACTGTTGGGATTCATCACCTGGCGCTATCAGAAACAACTCCAGCAAAATAATCCCCGCCAGTTTGGCCGGACACCCTTTACCGGAAAGACTGTGAGCCAGCTCATTGGCTTCTTTATCCTGATGCTGGCCATTCAGTACTCGTGGTCCATTCTGATTGCCACGCACGTGCTCCCGAGTCCCGCCAACCAGCAGGCGATTAATCAGCAGGTCACCCAGTTACCCTTCTGGAATCTGGCCTACGCCATCCTGCTGGCGCCGGTGATTGAAGAGCTGATCTTCCGCGGTATCTTTCTCAATTACTTCTTCAGTAAGAATACCAAGCTGATGAACTTCCTGGGGATTTTCGTTTCAGGCATTATCTTTGGTTTCATGCACGTCGCCAGCTTCACCCCAACCTTACTGATGTATTCGGCGTTGGGCTGGGTACTGGGCTATAGCTACCTGCATTTCCGTGATATTCGCTACGACATGACCCTACACTTCTTGAATAACGCCATGTCACTCATCTGACTGGTCACAAAAAGCCCGAGGCAATCGCCCCGAGCTTTTTTATGTATGGCCGCTTATCCATGATTTCCTAGTTCTCATGGTTAGCGTCCTTTACGTTTTTCTCGTAACGCCCGCGAGAACTCTCGCTGAATACGCGTCACAATCGCTTCACTCAACTTTAAATGCGGACCTCTTAGGCCACCCAACATTGTGTGGCCCGCGAATCTGGTTACAGTATAGACCATGTTGGGTTGGTTAGAAAGGAAACTCCCACATATCGCGCAAGGTGCCGTGCGTTTCCGAAGACAAGCGGTGGTGAAGGGGCATTTTTTTCATTACGTGTTGGTTTAACAATCAGACTAGACCAAGCTTGGCCTGCGCCTACCAGGGATTCCGCCTGCTATGGGGAACGCTTCCAGCCAAGGAACGGGCTTCCAGCTCGCTCGCCAGCCTCACAAAAATCGCGAGTCTCCCGAGTCGCCCCACCCAGTAACCTGCCAAAATACGCCAGCTAACTGGGTCGTCACAGCTGGCTACACCCCGGCGATATCCGGCCTGAATGCGACCTCTCTTGAAATAACGGCTTGTCCCACCACGCCATGATACTCAGCTCAAATCCTTTTAGCTGGTAACCGCTTGTCAGCCTAAATGGCCCAAACCTGTTTGGCGACATCAATAATTCGTTGTAACTTACGCCATTCTTCGTCCTGCGTCAATAAGTTTCCGACCGTAGATGAGGCAAAGCCACATTGCGTTGAGAGACCCAAATTCTCCAGCGGCACATGCTTAGCAGCCTCATTCAGTCGTGCAATCAATGTTTCTTCCGTCTCGAGTTGAGGTGTTTTGGAGGTGACCAACCCCAAAATTAACCGCTTATTGGCGTCATTATGCCAAATCTCATCGAGGGGTTCAAAACCTCCCGCACGCTGGCTATCATACTCCAAGAATAGGCCATCATAATTAAGTTGGCCTAAATATTTAGCCACCACATCATAACTACCAGAGAAGACGTACGTCGATTTAAAATTTCCTCGACAAATATGCGTTGTGGTCGTGAGATCCGCGGGCAAATCTTTGAGAACAGCATTAACCAAGGACACTGCATCCCTTGCCTGACTCTCAAAATTCGCATGTGCTTCGGGATTATCTTCAGTTGCGTTAAGCTCACTAATCAGATATGCCCAATTAGTATCGTCCAATTGGAGATAACGATTACCCAATGCATAAAAGTGTAGAATCGTTTGATGATAAGCCTCTGCAAGATCACTTAAATAGGTATCCCAATCCGCGTAGATATCATGCCAATTCGCTCCAAACAATAGTGTTGGGGATGGAATCGTCTGCTTAACCGTGACACCGTCCGGCACCAATGATTGTGTGTACTTAAAATCCGTAAAAAAGGGATGTTCTGGATTGAAGGCTACTTTATCCACTAACTGTGCCGTATGAAGTTTGTTACCGCCACCAGCAAACGAAATGGATTCCTTAAAGTGCTCACTAATTCCTGTCAGAGACTTCCAAAAATCCAAGTGCCACCAATTTCGGTTGAATTCACCATCCGTGACAGCCTTCAGCCCTAAGGCCACTTCCCGATCGACGACCTTCTTAGTTTCGGCGCGCTGAATCTTTTTCAGTTCTAACGCCGTGATATCGCCGCGATCAAATCGTACCAAGGCATCCTTCAATTCTGCTGTACGGAGCAAACTCCCCACAACATCGTAATGGTAAGGAAATTTTACATCAGTTACTTCAGTCATCTGCTACACCTCCTCTACTTAGCATCTGGAATTACTGCGAAAGCACGAACCGGAAAACCCGGTGCCTTCTCAGCTTTGGGTACGGAAATAAAAATATAAGCGCCTGTTGCTGGTACCAAATCCAAATTATCCAGCAGTTCCACTTGATAATGACCATGGGACAGCACGTAATACTCACCAACAAGACCATTTTCTTGCTTAACAGCGGTATCCGTATCAAACGTTTCGTGGCCATTAGCTGTGACATGCCGCTGCTCGTAAATGAATTTCAAGGCTTCTAAATCCCAGCCGGGGTAATGTGCCTGATTGTGGCCGTCTAAATTTTCAAATTTGTCTTGACTAGGCCAACGTTTACTCCAATCAGTCCGCAACGCCACAAAGGAGTTTGCCGGAATCTTTCCGTGCTTCTTCTCCCAATTCTGAATGTCTGCCACGCTCAACGAGGTATCCGGACTTTTAGCTACCGCTGCTGAACGATCAATCACAACCAACGGGAGCACCAACTGTTTAAGCTCTAAATCCTCCACATATTTTTCCTGATGGGCATCAAAGTGAATGGGTGGGTCAATGTGGGTACCGAACTGGCCAGGAAATGTATACTGCTTGACGAAGAAACCATCGGCATGGGTAAAAATGGTCTTAAATTCTGGTTTCGCAAATGAGGGGAATCTTGGACTATCCGGCCCAAAAGTGTGGGTCAAATCAACCCAGTCGTAGGATTTTAGCTGCTCAATTGTTTGAGCGACAGGTGAAGTTACGGGTTCAACAGTTACGGGTTCACTAATTTTTGTAGTCATAATTTAGTCCTCCAATAATAATTGTTTCGAATACAAAACGTATCGTCATCAAGCTTCGTCTCGGTTTCAACATAATAACTTCATCAGTCCTTACTGGTGAAGTCTAGCTTCGGCGTACGAACTTTAAAAAACTTGGTCTTGATGATCAGAATAATCAATCCAATAATTAGCCAAGTAGCCCCCACTAATTTGGCATCAGCTGACAGGCTTAAGAAAATCCAGGCACTGACTCCAAAACCAATCAGCGGCGAAATACAATGTTTCAGTAGATCAGCAACCGTTTGATGATGTCCGGTGATATAAAATTTCCAAATAACAGATAAATTGAGAATCATAAAACCAAACAAAGCGCCAAAGCTAACGAGATTAGACACCATGTCTTGGGACAATGCCAACGATAGAATTAAGGACACAACACCGACCAAAACGATGGCGACAACTGGTGTTTTATATCGCTTATGTAGCTTGGCTAGTGACGATGGCAATACGCCGTCCCGTCCCATTGCATAAAGGATTCGTGAAACTGCGGTCTGCCCTTCTTGACCACTGGCAAAGCCAAAAGATAAAATAATCGTGATGTCAGCCAACTTAACTAACCAAGTTCCTCCAACCCGATCAAGAATACCTAAGAAGGCTGTATTGGGATTCAAATTCTGATAGTCTGGAGCGACAAACCCCGCCAGCACTGTGATGAAAACAAAGAGTAACCCAATGCTAACAATTGATAAAATAATTGCCCGACCAACCGAATGATAAGGATTTTCTGCTTCTTCAGATAACGTGCTCACCGCATCAAATCCTAAATAGCTCACGATTACAATTCCAGTAGCTTGAAGCACTCCTTGAAAGTTAAAGTGTTCTGGATTATAGAAAGCCACAACGTTAGGATGAATCGTGCCCTGAATCAACGCCGTAATTGTTCCAACCACGAAAGCTAATAGAACAAACGCCTGGAGGGCAATCAGTGCCCAGCTAATCTTGGTCACGATGTTTACGCCTAAAATATTAACTGTAGTGTTAAAGAGCACCAGAGCAACGATCCATATCCATCCCGGAATACCAGGTAGAAGAGACTTGCCAAATGACTGTGTAATCAAATAAGTAATCGTGGGAATTAGCAGATAGTCAAGAACAATCCCCCAACCACTAATAAATCCTAACCCAGCGGTCGTTCCCTGTTGAACATAGGTATAAACGGAACCCGAAAAAGGATATCGCCCGGCCATTGTGGCGTAACTAAATCCCGTAAATAGCATCGCAATCATCCCCACCAAATAGGCCAAGGAAACCATACCGTTAGCTGGTGTCAGAAACGAACCATAGAAGGCTAATGGTGCGACAGGAATCATGAAGGTTATCCCGTAAATAACTAAATCCTTAGTCGACAAACTAACTTTTAATTCTGAAGTGGTACTTTCCATATCGTCATCTTCTTATGCAAATTATTTATACTGGCTGGCCGTTACATGAGCCAGCACAATTCTCTTCGAGCGGTTGCCAATCCGCATGTCACCTTGCTGATCACTGCAGTTGACCAGCAAAACGTCCAATTGTTTCGACAAAAAAATTCGCCCCTTAAACGTTGTTAACACAACGATTAAGGGGCGAATTGTCGCTTTACCACCCTTTGTTCACGCCAATCACTTGACGCCTCAACGGTACACTATGATACCAGGGATGGTAACGGATCCTTCCGTGGTACTAGCTTGCACTAACACCGGTCATTTCGAAGTTCATCTTCACCACGTTTTTTCTTGCCCGTTCACACCATCGGGGGCTCTCTTAAAAGAACGACGCTTGGCTACTCTTCTTCTCGCGACTTTTTCGAATTTATTTTTATAAATCACTGCGCAATGATTCAATACGTTAAATCATAATGAGTATCAGTCTCATTGTCAAGTATATTTTCACATTATATTTTAATTTAGCATCACAACTAGTAAACTGAAAATCCGGATTCACCCATACTGGTTTATAGAGTCCGCAACTTCCATGCCAACGTCATCCAAATAGGCTTACTCCGCAAACAGCGTCAACAAGTCTTCCTGCCGCAGATTGGCCTTGGCCGCGCCGCGCACGTCTAGCTTGATCTGGCCGTATTGAACCATGACCAAGCGATTGCCATACTTCAGGGCATCACTCATCTTGTGAGTAATCATCATGGTGGTCAACCGGTTCTTGGTCACAATGGTCTGGGTCAGCGCCATGACTTTTTGGCTGGTCCGGGGGTCGAGTGCCGCCGTGTGTTCATCCAATAAGAGCAATTCCGGTTGGCTCAACGTGGCCATCAAGAGTGACAGTGCCTGCCGTTGCCCACCCGATAAATACTTCACTTGGGTGGTCAACCGATCCTCTAGGCCCATATTCAATGGTCGCAGTAAGTCCTGATAGGCGGCCATTTGCCCGTGATGACGATAACGTTTCAAGCTCATACTACCGGTATGCTGGGCGGCTAGCGTCAGGTTCTCCGCCACGCTGAGCTCCCCCGCCGTGCCCATCTTAGGGTCCTGGAAGACCCGCGACAACCAGCGCGAACGGTAGGCGATCGGCTTACGTGTGATCCGGTGTCCCGCCAGTGTCAGCTCACCCGCATCTGCCGGCAGCGTTCCGGCAATCGTATTGAGGAGCGTGGACTTTCCGGCGCCATTATTTCCAATCACGGCGACGAAATCTCCCGGTTCAATCGTCAGGTTGACGTCCTTTAAGACGTGACGCTCATTTGCCGTCCCGGGAAAGAAGACCTTCTGGAGATGCTTGACGCTTAAGACTGCTGGTTTCTGTGGCATTCGAATCGACTCCAATCTGTTTGAGATAACGTTTCAGTTGCTGCTTCGTTTGATATTTTTGCCGTAATAGGGGTAAGCAAATCACGACGACCAGGATACCGGCGGACAGAATCTTCAGGTCATCGACTGGGAAACCGAGGCCCATCGCTACCGTGAGTAAGAACCGGTAAATGATGGCACCCACGACCATCGCCGACAGCCGAACCCACATTTGACGACCGCGCAGGAAGATCTCCCCCACCAACACGGAGGCCAGACCAATCACGATGGTCCCAATCCCCATGCCGATGTCGGCATACCCGTTGCTCTGCGCAATCAGCGCCCCCGACAAGGCGATGCACCCGTTAGAAACCATGTAGCCAATAATCACCATGCGATCGGTGTAAATACCGTTGGCGGCACTCATCGCCGAATTATTTCCCGTTGCCATCAGAGACAGGCCCAGCCGCGTTTTGAAGAGCCAGACCAGCAATGCCATAACCACGCCGGTAATCACGACGCCGACCACGATGGTTTGCAAATCTACCGACCAACCGGCAGGTAAATAACTCGTCAGGACCCGTTGATTCAACAGGGGCACGTTAGACTTGCCCATCACGTGCATGTTGACCGAGTACAGACCGGTCATCGTTAGGATTCCAGCAAGTAATGACGGCATCCGTAGCTTGGTATCCAGCACGCCGGTCACCCACCCGGCCAGGCAACCAGCGACGAACCCCAGCAGGCTAGCCACCAGTGCCGACTGCCCACTGACCATGGCGCTGACCGTGACGGCCGCCCCCAGTGGGAAACTCCCCTCTGTCGTCAGATCGGGAATATCTAAGATACGAAATGTAATGAAAACACCGATGGCAAGGGGCGCCCACAGGAGGCCCTGCCCGATACTCGTGATTAACATAGCCATTCTCCTTCTTTCTAAGGTTCTTGAATCTGGCTGGCCTTCAGCCCAATGGCCTTGGCATTTGCCTGGTTAATGTACATGTGTAGCTTCTTCGAGGTTTGAACGGCGAGGTTCTGGGGCTTCTTGCCCTTTTCCAAAACATCGTAGGCCATCTTCCCCGTTTGCTTGCCTAAATCGTAGTAGTTGATGCCGTAGGTGGCGGTACCGCCGTCCTGAGCCATTTCAATCGATCCGGTAACGACCGGTAACTTCGCGGTCTTAGCCTTCTGACCGATCGTCTTCATTGCGCTGGCCATCAAGTTGTCCGTTGGTAAGTACAGTCCCGAAATCTTACCCTCTAAGCCGGCCAACACGCTGGTCACATCGTTGGTACTCGTGGCACTGACGACTTTTAGACTAAGGTTGTGCTTCTTGGCGTAGGCCTTGGCTAACTTCACCTGAAGAACGGAATTCTCTTCGGATGAGTTGTACATGATACCCAAGGGCTTGTTACCCTTACGCATGCTGGCAAGGAGCTTTAGTTGCAGACCCACCGGCGTTAAATCACTGGTCCCACTGACGTTGGTCTTCGGTTGACTGTCGGACTTGACCAAGCCCGCGGCCTTCAGATCCGTGACGGCCGTTACCAACGTTGGCGTGGTCGTGGTCTTCTTGGCCAACGCCTGAGCGGCCGGCGTAGCAATTCCCAACAATAAATCATTCTTTTGCTGAACCAGCTGCTGGCTCATGGTATTCAGGTTGGACTGATCCCCCTGCGCATTCAGATAGTGATACTTGACCTTCACGGACTTGTTGTGCGCCTTCAATTCATGATTCAGTCCGGCCTTGAAGCCTTGCCGCGCCTCGTCGAGTGACCCGTGTTGAACGACCTGTAAGATCCCCACGTTAAGTGTACTTTTGCTGCTAGCCGCAGACTTGCTGGAACAACCGGCTAACGTTAAACCCAAGCCGAGTAATGCAATACTGGTTAATAATAATTTTTTCATGATGACGACCTCCAGAGTTTGATCGGTCCTGTTGACCGAATTTGATGGTGCTGTTTTATTGGTGGTTCAAGTTTCAGAAAAAGTTTGGATTTTTGATAAGTAATCCGTTTGACCCACCAGTCGTGCTGGCAGGTCAGCCCACAGATTGATTCAACGTGACGTTTGCTTAGTCCGCGCATTTAGCCCGTTTTCCTCATCCAACGCGTCCGCTGGATGAGGATCTGAATTTCTCTTTAGAACCGCTCCGGATCGGTTCTAAGTGGCTAATGCTTTACGTTGGCTTGAGGTTTGCTCTCCATAGGGAGACTGCGGAAACTTGCGGCCTTCGAAACGCTCGACTTCACGCTCTAAACAAAAAACACCAGACAGATTCTAAGTAGAATCTACCTGGTGTTATCGGGCCCGATATTATTTCTCCAGATAGATTATACCCGTATCTATCTGGCGCTTAAGTCATGTTGAAAAACTTTAGCTATTCGATAGATACAAACGCAGTTGTGCGGCGCGTTCGTATCCAACGAGGTGAATACAAACGCTATCTAAAGAAAAAGCTAAAGGCAAATTGGCTATTCAAATGAGTGAGGTTATTTTGCTTCATGAGTGAAGTTCCTTTCATTTATCAATTTACATGTATAAGTAAACCATTAAAAAATAGCCGTGTCAACCCTATTTTTTTAATCTAATTCTCATCATCAACAGTTAAGCTCCGAAAGTCTTGGGACCACGCCATCCCCATCGCCCCGTCGCCCACGTGCACGCCGAAGCTGGGTCCAATCAACGCGACGTCAAATTTCACCGTGGGAAAACGCTCCTGCGCCGCGGACAACCAACGTTGCGTGGCTTCCGGTTGGTCGGCGTTAAGAATTGTCGCCTTGACCGGAACCGTGGCGGTGAGGTCCTGCGCCAAATCATCGAGAAAGTCGCCGCGGGCCCCCCGCCAACGCAGGGTGCTACCGGCATATCGCATTTTACCTGACGGATCGAAAGCCAAGATGGGCTTGCCCGCGTGGAGGGGCGTACTGCCGGGGCCGCGGCTAGGATTGACTTCCCCGGTCCGCAACAGGGGCTTGATGGAATCCACCACGAAAATACTGTGGATGGTCTGCCGCAACAAGGAGAGCTGATCAAAGACCGCTTGGACGGTGGCCCCCTGCTTCACCAAGGCGGCCGCCAGCCGCACCTGATCGCCCATCACCGTCAGAATTCCTCGCGAATCCCACGGCCACACGTGAATGGTTTGAATGCTCTCGGCAAAGGCCGCCAACGTGTTGACAAAACCAGAGATACCCAGCGACGGTCCAATGACGATGACATCGGTGTAGCCCTGCTTCACCAGCGCATCACATGCCGCCTGAATCGTCTTCATCGAGAGTTGAGGCGCGGTCGGCACCACCTTTTTCGTCTTGGCTAACCGCATCAATCGGTAATAATCCGCCGTCGATAGATCTTGATATTCATGATATTGGCGGTTGCCGAACATTATCGGTTCCGGCAATAGTGTAATCTGTCGCTGCTCAGCTTCGATAAAGTCGATGCCCGCTGAGGTATCCGTCATAACTGCAATTTTCATCTTTTTTAGGCAACCCCCTTGAGGTTCACGTCCCGCTAGCGATGACACCCCATCTCTAGCGCTTCACTTAATTACCCTACAGTATACCAAAGTCCCTCACCAGTCACCAAAAAATTCCGTTACCGGCCGCACCGTATCCCAGAAGGCCGTCATTTTCCGAAGAACGGCACCGTTTTCGTTGCGGAAAAAATGAAAATAAGGTTGACGCTTTTTCAGCAATGCCGTACACTAAAATTATTCGAAAACGGAAGGAAGGAAAGTTAGATGCTACTGTCTCGTATTCAACTTAATGGACGTTGGCAAAGCCGGTAATCAAGTCGTCATCGCTGTAGATGCGACTTGAGCTCCCAGAGCGATTTTCGCATCTGCGCCGGCTAACTTTCTGATGCAATAGCCCGCACGGATGTCTTCTATCCGGTTTTGCGGGCCTTTTTCTTGGGCACCCAGCCGGACTGGGTGCTCTTTTTGTTTAAAGAGTGTGGCGCAAGGCTTCTGTCCTGCACCGCACGTTTCCGCTATGTTGCCGTCAAAAAACTATCTACATAAACTAGCACATCAAAAACACTTAGAGAATTGAGGTTGATTGTAGCATGAAAAGATTGTACGGACTCATCGCCATTCTGGTAATTTTTCTCGGCTTTGCCTTCGTCAAGGAAAGTCACCAAGAAGCGGCCACGACCAAGGCGGTGCCGACCGTGGGGATTTTACAACTGTTATCCCATCCGGCACTCGACGCCATTCACAAGGGAATTATCCACGGACTTGCCGAGGAGGGCTACCACGTGGGCAAGAACGTGAAGATTGATTTTCAAAACGCCGAAAATGACCAAAGTAATCTGAAGACCATGAGCGCGCGCTTCGTCAATGAAGACGCCGATGCCATGATTGGGATTGCCACCCCCGCCGCTCAGGCTTTAGCCAACGCCAGCTCCACCACACCCATCGTGCTGGGGGCCATCACCGACCCCAAGGGCGCTCACCTGGTGAAGAGCAACACGCATCCCGGCAATAACGTGACCGGCGTTTCCGACCAAGCTCCCCTAGCTTCACAGCTGAAATTGATTCAACAGATCATGCCCGATATGAAGACACTGGGAATTATTTATACCTCATCTGATGACTCGGCCACCGCCCAGTACCACCAATTTGCGGCGCTCTGCAAGCGAGAACACGTCCGGCTCAAAGCCTACTCCATCGCCAACACCAACGACTTAAACCAAGTCAGTCAACAGATGGTCAGCCAAGTCGATGCCGTTTACGTGCCGACCGATAACACCGTCGCTAGTGCCATGCAAACATTGGTAGCCACCGCAACGGCCAAGAAGGTCCCTGTCTTCCCCGCCGTCGATACCATGGTGAAGGCCGGGGGCTTGGCCACGCTCAGTATCAACCAATATAAGTTGGGCGTGACAACTGGGAAGATGACCGCCGCCATTCTCAAGGGCAAGAAGCCTGCGGACACCCCTATTCACTTCGTTCGCAAGGGTGAAATGACGATTAATTTGAAGACGGCCAAGAAGCTCGGGCTCACGTTGCCCGCTTCGGTCGTGAAAGAAGCCAAACAACACGGGGAGGTATACCGCTAATGAGTTTATTCGTATCCGCAATTGGACAGGGCCTGCTCTGGGCCGTCTTAGGGGTGGGCTTATTCCTCACCTTTAGAATCTTGGACTTTGCCGACATGACCGTTGAAGGCACATTCCCACTGGGCGCCGCAACCGCCGTAGCCGCCATCAGTAACGGGATGAATCCCGTGCTGGCCACGCTATTGGCGTTTGCCGTTGGCGCCATCGCCGGATTGATTACTGGCCTGCTCTACACCAAGGGTCACATTCCCATCCTGTTGGCCGGTATCCTGGTCATGACCGCCTGCTACTCCGTTAACTTGCGGATTATGGGTCGAGCCAACGTTTCACTACTCGGTAAATCCACGTTATTCAAGAACCATTTTCTCGCATCACTCCCGCAATACTTCGACAGTGTCTTCCTAGGCACGCTGATCATGGTGGTCATCACCGGACTGGTCATCTACTTCTTACAAACGCAACTGGGACAAGGTTTCATTGCGACCGGAGACAACCAGACCATGGCCCGGTCGCTGGGTATCAACACCGATAACATGAAGATTATGGGGCTGATGGTCTCCAATGGCTTGATTGCCTTTGGGGGTGCCCTGGTCGCCCAAAATAACGGGTACGCCGATGTCAACATGGGGATTGGGATCATCGTTATCGCGCTGGCTTCCATCATTATTGGGGAAGTGGCCTTCGGGGATTTAACGCTGAATCAACGGCTCGTGGCGGTCACGCTGGGGAGTATCCTCTACCGGTTCGTCCTGTTGATCGTCCTCAAGCTCGGCTTCAGCGCCAACGACCTCAACCTGATCTCCTCGATTATCCTGGCGCTCTGCATGATGTTGCCGGTCTTCAAGAAGACGCTGAACTTCAAGCATATTTTGAAACGGGGGCTGGATACCAATGACTAAACCATTACTCGAACTAAAAAATGTCGTCCTCAAGGTCAACCGCAACACGCCCGAGGAAATTATGATTCTCGACCACCTGAACCTGACCATCAACGCCGGTGATTTCATCACGGTGTTGGGCTCTAATGGGGCCGGGAAATCCACGCTGTTCAACGCTATCGGGGGCGACCTCAGTATCGACAGCGGCCAGATTCTCCTCAACGGCAAGGACATCTCCCACGAATCCGTGGAGAAACGGACGCGCTTCCTCGCCCGGGTCTTCCAGGACCCCAAGCTGGGCACGGCTCCCCGAATGAACGTGGCCGAAAATCTTCTGTTGGCCGAACGCCGCGGACAGCGCCGAACGCTGGCACCCCGTCACCTCAATAAGCAACTCGACCGCTACAAAGAAATCACGGCCACCATGCACAACGGGTTGGACGAACGGCTGACCACGGCGACCGGGAACCTCTCCGGGGGCCAACGCCAAGCCCTGAGCTTCCTGATGGCGACGCTTAAACGACCGGAAATTCTCCTCTTGGATGAACATACCGCCGCCCTCGATCCTCAGACCAGTCAGGATCTCATGCATCTTACCAACGAACGGGTCCAAGAAGAACAGTTGACTTGTCTGATGATTACCCACCACTTGGAAGATGCCCTGACCTACGGAAACCGTCTGATCGTGCTCCACCACGGCAAGGTCACCTTCGATGTGGCCGGCGCTGAGAAAAAGGCCCTGACGACTGAGAAGCTCTACAGTTTCTTCGCCGAGATTGAATAGGAGGCCGCCCATGGAATGCGTCATTTCAAATGCCCCCTTTAACCGTGCCGCCGCGTTATCTCTACGCCAAACCATCTTCGTTACCGAACGCGGCATCCCCCGCGATGTTGAGTTCGACGACCGCGACACCGGCGACCGGATCTACGTCACGCTGTATCAGGACGCCACTCATCCCGTGGCCACGTTACGCTTGGAGCCGCAATCACCAGCAGAGATGCGCTTCGGGCGGGTCTGTACCCGGCAAGATTTGCGCGGTCAAGGTCTGGGTAGTCGCCTACTCACGGCGGCCGAGGACTGGTCGCGTACTCATGGCTACCGCACCGGCGTCATTCACGGTGAGGTCAGCGCGCAGGGGTTTTACGAACATTGCGGCTACGTTGTGGCAGCCGGGCCCTTCGATGAAGATGGTGCGCCGGTCGTGGTGTTGCATAAGGATCTTTAAAGATTGAAATGAGGGTTCACCCCATGACAACTGATGTTTTTGACCGGTCCACGTGCTACCAAGATTGCCCGTAAAGTAACGAGAAGAAGACCGGACAACTCACCACCAGCCAGAGATTCCACCACGAAAAGACCAGCGCCCACACGTCGGTCGACATCAACTAAAAATGCCGTTCACCTCTTGATAGTGTGAACGGCATTGCTTTACCTTAATTTTGTTCGTACGTCTTAATCAACCCTTGGGTTCCATCGTCGCCCAGGCCAAAGTCATCCACCATGGCTTCATAGAGCAACTTGGCCTGCTTGGTCGCCGGTAAATCCAGCTTCATTCGGTCGGCCTCCTGCAAGGCAATCCGCAGGTCTTTAAGGAAGTGTTTGGCGAAAAATCCCGGCGTGTAATCGCCCTTCAGAATGCGCGGCACGTAATTATCCATGCTCCAATTGTCGGCGCCACCACTACTCAGCGTGGCCAGAACCTGCGGCAGATCAAGTCCTGCCGCCTTGGCGTAGACCAGCATTTCGGTCAACCCGGTCATGGTCCCCGCAATCATAATCTGATTGGCCATCTTAGTGTGCTGTCCCTTGCCGGCTTCACCAAAGTAGTTCACGCGTTGCCCAATCTGTTCGAAGATCGGCAGGATCTGGTCGTAGGCGGCGCGATCGCCACCCACCATCACGGTTAACGTGGCATTCTTGGCCCCGACATCCCCGCCGGAAACGGGGGCATCCAACGCTTGGATGTGGTGTTCGTGTGCCAGTCCAGTTAATTTAACAGCCAGCGCCGGCGTGCTCGTGGTCATATCCACGATAATGCTGCCCGCCTGAATCCCGGCAAAGACACCATGCTCGCCGGTGTAAACGGCCTCCACATCACTGGGATAGCCGACCATGGTCATCACCAGTTTAGCCTGCTGAGCCACGGTCTGGGGCGAATCCGCCCACGTGGCCCCGGCATCCAGAACGCGCTGGGCGTGAGCCTTGGTCCGGTTATACACCACGACCGTGTTGCCCGCCTTCAACAAGTTTGTCACGATACCAGTCCCCATCACGCCAGTTCCGATAAATCCAATTTGCATAAAACGCGACCTCCTTCATCCATTTGAGTCTTATGGTACCACGTTGCTCTCCAGATAACGCGGAAAGTCTTCGCCGACCACCTGTTTCCCAAAGAACGGGACCACCAAACGGCTAGCTGGTCACAAAATTGTTGACATCGCCAAACCGCAAGCCCAGGGGCCCCTCACCCGGACTATTCGCTGCGCCTATAAACGAGTTCACGGTTAATTCGATTTTTTCCCAAATCTCCCAAAAACGTGCAACAAAAGGCCATCAATTTACATTAGTAATAAGTAGATGGTCCTTGAGCTGATGTTTTCGTAATTTTTGGTTAGTCGACCGTCGATAGGGCTATTCATTGAAGGTTGAAAGTTTGCGAATACGCGCCAGCTTCCAACTGACAGAGCTTATCGTCATTAAACGAATCATCAACGCCCGCCCTGCGGCTGCGTCAACTGCCAAAGAGATAACAAAAAGGCGCTGACCCGCAGGCCAACCCCCTTAGATTTACGATTCAGTTGATTTCGATGTCTCTTTATTTTTAGTTGCTTGCTTAGTCGGTTGCCGGCGTTTGCGAATCACGTGAATGATCAACGTGAGCACGATTGCCCCCAACACGACGATCCCAAAGTCCGTCGCCGGGATTTCAATGTCGATAGCGGGAATCGAGACGAAGAGCTTCACGGCAATCAGGCCAATCAGAATGTAAGCCATCGGCTCGAGCTCCGGAATTCGCCGCATGAGTTTCATGATGACTTCGGCGACCCCCCGCATGGCCAGGATCCCAATCAATCCCCCGATCAACACGATCACGGGATTGCTGGAGATGGCCAGTGAGGCCAAAACAGAGTCCACGGAAAAGATGATGTCCATCATTTCAATCTGGAGCACTACGGACCAGAACAACGGTAAGATACGCTTCTTCCGGTCCTTCACCAACTTGCGGGTGTGCTTAACCCGCGTCTTGGTGAAATACTGAAAGACCAGAAAGACCAGATACAAGGCCCCAATGACCTTGATTTCCCAGAAATTAATCAGATATGTTCCCAGCCCAATAATGATAAACCGGAAAATGTAGGCGCCCCAGATACCGTAAAACAGAGATTCTTCCTGTTGTTTACGCGTCGGTAATGATTGTGTCTGGGCGGCCAAAACCACGGCATTATCCACGGAAAGTAGGCACTCAATCAGCACCAGCGAAAAGATAATCAACCAGTCATTGCCCGAGGTAACGACCGTTTCCCAATTGTGAAGATCAAAGAAAGGCCCATAGAGTTGGCCTAGAAAGTGTAACAACGGTGTCTTCAGCTCCTCATACGTTATTGTTCATGCGATTATAAACATATTTTTATCTGGATAAGTTTACCACACTCCCTTTAAACTTGCGACTGTTTTATCTAGTGTGCCCCACAACTACTCATGCTGTTAGTTAGCTCACTCAATCCGTTCACCAAATAAAAGATTGAAAATATGGCCGAGCCGCGTTACCATGTAACTGGCTTTGGAGAAACTTAAATCAACTTTAAGGGAATGGATGATGATTTTGAAGAAATTTGTGACAATTTTGGGGGTCACGCTCGCTTGTGCACTCGCTGGTGGCCTATCGACGATTTCCGCCAATGCCAGCAGCTATCTGGGCATCAAGAGCACTCAAAACACCAGTTACAACGCACGCTTTGTGAATCAAAGCAGCCGTAATGACGGAATTTATTATTACGCCCCGTATTACACGCAACGGTCGGCCAAGACGCGCGATGCCAGTGGTAAGAACTGGGAACACCGCTTCGTCAAGGTTAGCCAAATTGCCACGTTATCTAACGGGGTACAATTTGCGAAGTTTTCCTGGTACGGCGACACCATCGGCTGGGTAGACGTCCGCGCGCTAGAGAAGTTCAGTCGAAGTCAAAATGCAAAGGTTCTCTTGAACAATGCCCACTTCCAAGGGAGTGCGATGCTCTTCAATAACTTTGCGACTGGCGCGAGCCACGTCAACGTTGGTTACGCGGATGCGGCCACCAAGACGCTGAATTCGTCGTCGACCATTTACCCCATCGCTTCTCTACAGAAGGTCATGACGGGGGCCATCATTGAGCAGTTGGCTGGTCAAGGCAAACTTTCGCTGAACAATAAGCTCAGTCGTTACTACCCTGGCGTCAAGAACAGTAGTCAGATTACGTTACGGCAACTGTTAAATCAGCGCTCCGGCATCGACATGTCCGAGTCCACGCCATCAACCTTGTTGACGACGCAATCCGCCGAAATCAACTATACGCTAAATCAGCTTAAAGTTGGCAAGAGTGGTGGCTTTAACTACACCAACGCTAACTTTACCCTGTTGGCCGGGATTGCCTCTAAGGTGACCGGTCAAACGTATGACCAGTTGGTTCAAAAACGGATCATCGCGCCACTAAACCTCAAGCACACCTATGCTTGGGATAACCTGCCCAAGAGCGGCACCGTGGCGAACGGTTACAGTTACGCCAACGGCAAGAGTAATAATATCGACAACGCCTCACGGAATCTTGTGTCTTCCCTCTTAGGCGCCGGCAATTACTACTCCACGCCAGCCGACTATTACGCGATTCAAAAGGGTCTACGTAACGGTAAGATCCTGACGACCAATCAGTATTACGATTTGGCCAACGATTATAAGTTAACTTATGGCGGTGGCTTGTACCATTACACGGGCACCATGAAACGGGTCCGTGGCACCCTGAGCGGCGCGGGTTACGAAACCGTGCTGTACGGGTCCGAAGGCAACAAGTCCGGGGTTATCCTCTTCGCCAACCAAGCACCAACGACGGCAATGGACAGCCTCGCCAAGACGCTCTATGATCTGGCACGCTACTATAATGAAAACTAATCCTGACCGACCGCAGCTCTAGTCGGCAGGCATCTTGCTCGACTAAAACGAGACGGCACCAGCGCACTTGCCGGTACCGTCTCGTTTTGATTTACATATCGCTTTTCGTGTTCGTTAGTGGTTAACAACGACTTTCGCATAGGGCCGCCTTACCGTTCGCTATCTGTCAACGATCGCGGCTGCCAGAGATTCCGCCTGCTATGGGGACCGGCGCAAGCCAAAGAGCGGTCTTGCGTCTCGCCTTGAAGCCTCGCCAAAACCGCGAGTCTCCAAGCGCGTCCAGTGACGTAACCTGGCTAAAAAAGCGCCAGCTAACGTCACACCCACGGCTGGCTCCATCTCCGGCCTCCTCCAGCTAAATTTCTAACCGAACGACTAACCCACACGCGACCCGTACGACATACGCCTAAGAAGTAAGCATTGGTTGGCGTACATCTAGCCGAGAGTGAGCCAAATCTGGGCTCAGCCGGGGCCTTTACTGGTGAATGGGCGACTTGGAAACGCCGAATTCTGGCGGTTTCAAGCGAGGGACAAGACCGCTCCTCAGGCTTGGCCCGGTCCTTTCCCCAGCGTTCCAGCCCAGATTTGGCGAGCGGTAAGGCGGCGGTCATCATCCAATCCTGATCCTAACGACCTAAGTGTCGTACTGGTTGAGGTTGTAGGTGGCGATGAGGTTGGTTAGCTTCTTGGCGTAGCTGGGATCCGTTGCGTAGCCATTCTCCTGCAACAACTTAGCCGCCGTCTCATAGTCGGTCACCGTCTGCTTGAAGTAGCTGCGTTTGAGCAACGCATCGTGGTCCAAGATGGCCGCGGTGAGGTTCGGATAGTCCCGGAAATTGGCATGCACGGAAATTTTCTTATTATTCACATATTCATTGGTCAGGAAAGACTTGGTCCGCCCCTCATAACTGCCCTTCACCCCAAAGGGATTGTTGGCCTGCAAGAAGAGCTGCGACGTCCCCCAGCTCGATTCCAGAATAGCCTGAGCAATCACGATGCTGGGTAGCACCTGACCGTTTTGACGATAAACGCGGACGGCTGGTTTGGCCATCTTCTTGATAAATTTCTTTTGGGCCGCGGATTCGTTATCGGTCGAGCTAGTCGCTGTCTGTTCAATACGTTGCGACTGAATGACCGTCTTGATTTTGCCGCGGACTAACAGCCCGCCACCCAGTACCAAGAGGACCATGACGAAGATCCAGGTGGCGGTGGCAGGGTTGTGATTTGATTTCCTTTTCGTTCTTCGACGCTTGGGCACCCGGATTCCTCCAATCTCGGTTATAATGTTCTCAATTATAACGAGTTTTTTTTTAGATAGAATTAATTATCCAAAGCCTCAACAAAACTTAAACTTTACATCGAAAGGAGATCATCATGCTACTAAGCGCCAGCATTGTTCTGATTTGTCTCGTCATTTTACTAACCATCTGGGACCCACACGGCCTAACCAGCGCGGTGGTCACCATTCTGAGTGGCGGTTTGATTACGCTCATGGCCACCCTCTCACAACGACCGTGGGCGCCGCTGATTGCCGATACTGGCCGCTTCATTATTGCGATCATTGGCTGCTGGGGACTCTTCACCCTGCTGCTCATCATCGGCTCGCCCCGACTCATCGTCCGTAAGCGTGAACACTTAGCCTGGGGCCTCATCGCCGGCATCTGGGTCTGGTTGTTTCTAGGTGTCGCCTGGATCTACGCGGTCGGCCACGGTGCTTTCAACGATACTATCTGGCCCTGGCTCAGCTTCATCCCCGCATTTAGCCTCTACCTTGGCATCTTCTTCGCCGCGGGGCTCGTTGGTTACCTCCGCGTGGTGTGCTTGCGCGCCCGGCACGCCGACACACTGGTAGTTCTGGGCGCTGGCCTGATCAATGGTGATCAGATTGGCCGGGTCCTCGGCGCCCGATTGGATACCGCTCTGGCCTTCGCTAAACGTCAGGATCACCCCGTCACCCTAATCGTCACTGGTGGTCAGGGACCGGATGAGTCGCTAAGCGAGGCCGCCGCCATGGCCGACTACCTCACGCGACGTGGCTACCCCGCCGCACGCATCATTCAAGAGACCGCCGCGACCAACACGCGGACCAATCTCATCAACAGCCAGAAGCTCTGGTGGCGTCTGCCCAATCAGGGCGGCCATGTGGTCCTGATAACCAATGGCTACCACCTTTTTCGAACTCGGTTATTGGCTCACCAATTGGGCATTCACGCCGGCGGTTATCCCGCCCCGACGCGGCCCGGCTACATCGTTGTCGGCTGGGCCCGCGAATTTCTAGCCCTCATCATGCTTCACCCACGCCTGCATCGTGGCGTATTAATTGGTCTGATTGCGACGAACGTGCTGTGGATGCTGCCCTAAACAAAAAACGGCAGCGCGGGCCGAGACCCCTGCTACCGGCTTTGACTTAATTTAAGGCGGTCACGGTTAATTGATTGGCCACGTTGTAAAATTTAGGCTTGGTCCACGCCAACATGTCCGGCGTTAATTTCAACTGCACCACATCCAGGCGGTTGTAGGGTTGAAAATAGTACGTCAACGACTCGCTACACGTCGCCGCCCGGTAAACGGAATAGGTCGGCCGGTACTGATGACTCTTGGGAACCGCCACGCTATCCAGCAGATGCCAGGCGCTAACAATGCCCGCCCGTTCATCGGCAGGCAAGTCGGCGCGTTCCTTGTAATAGGCGGCCCGGACGAAACGACCACCCGGCGTATAGGAACCACTCGGCACGGGTTTACCGGAGAAACGACCGGTGGTGACCCGCGGAGCGTTCAGCGGCACCGTGCCCTTCTCAAAGTCGTCGGTGTAGTTGACGTACTGCCCCAACCGTTCAAGCTGCAACTCAAAGTCTTTACTGTTGGTCACAACGCCCAGCGGATTCTCGCGTACACGCATCGGAAAATGCGTGGGTTCAATCACCACGGTGCGCCCCGTCCGATCGACCACCGCAAAGTGGAGTTCGGAATCACCAATATTATTGACGGCATAGGCGCCACTCATCAGTTGAACCTCGTCTAGATGGGCCTCGATGTCGGCGACGGAGGCGTAATTGGCCAGCAGATAAAAGGAGAATTCGTACGGGGCCAAATGAACCTGTCCCGGCGTGGGCCGTTCCACCAGCTGAGAACCATTGGCAAACGTCAGCTTCTGTACGCTCAACCCCATCTCATTAACCCCGTCGGACACGTCGATCTCGTGGTGGTGAGCACCGCCGCCCCCAATCATGGCGTAGCGGTTGGTGTGCCAATGATTGTCGAAGACACTCTGCCACTGGTAGCCACGGGGCACGAATAACGGCTGCACGTAGAGCGCGTGCCAGTCCATGGTGCGCGCCAGGATATGGCTACCGTCCTTGGCAATTTGTAAAATACTGGTACACATGGCAAACGCCCTCCTTTGTTGCTCATTGCATAGTTCTGATGCTTCAATGCCTAGTGTGATCGCCTGCGGTTGCCAAAAGTTCTACCGGATATCACGCGTACCAGCAGGTCCATCATCCAAAACACGATTAATCTAGTTAATTAAGTTTACGTGAAAACTACCGAATCCGCAATTAAAGTGGTTTCGGGGTACCCGCATCTTCGAGAAAGGCCTGAAAACGCCGGTCAATCTCCCGTTGACGGGCCGTGACCGTTTTTCCTGGTTCGGCAACGGTCGCTGTAATCTGAAGATAGGCAAACATGACCTGGCTTTCGTCGAGGTGGTATTGTGCCGCTAATCGTGTGGCCAACGCGAATCGTTCGTTCGTCAGCATCGCGGCGTAGGGACTGTGGTAGGCTTGATGGTGCTTCGTCATTTTTTCACGTTCTTTCTTTTAGTTAGTACGAGGTCTTCTACTTTACCCGCTTTATTCTCAGTGTCAACGAAAGGGTTTCTTAAACTTTCTTAAATAACGCCGAAAACGGCCCGAATTTCCCCCAATATGGTAAAATTGAGAGTGAACTGCACCCTGCTTGCACGGCGGGAAATTGATTAGATAGAGAGGACTCAGATTACATATGCGAGAACGGATAAGAAAGCTTCACCACAACCGGATTTTTGCACTCGTATTCTGGTTAGTCGTGGTCTTTGCGGCCATCGTCACCTTGCCAAATGTTAAGACCATCATTCAATATGATGGGCAGCCACAATTGGCGAATACGAGTCAACCCGTTAAGGCGACCCAGCTTAAGAATAATTGGGGTCGGAATCTAAACGGAACATACACCGTCAACGCGGTCTTTAACAACCCCGACGGTGCCCTCACCAACAAGCAACTCGCCTCAGTCAATAAGACTGTCTCCGATTTGCAGAAACGGTCCAGCTACTACGGTGTGCAAAAGATCACGACTATGACCAACACACCAACGAGCCGTACCCAACTCCTTTCCAAGGATAAATCTACGGAAATTGTTCAGCTGGAGGTTAGCCACAATCAAGGTACCGTGCGGCAAATCACCTCCCAGTTGAAGTCACAAATCTCAACGGTCGGCTTGAACACCTACGTGACGAGTCCCGAGATTATTAGTGATGCCGCCAACGAACACATTTCGTCGTTCACCCTGATCGTCATTTTGATGACCATGCTGATTGCGTTAATTGCCATGGGGATTTTATTCGCTTCAATCATCGCCCCAATCATCACATTTTTAGCTATTTTAATTAGTTATATTGCGACGCTCTCTCTGGCAACTAACCTGGCCTACCACTGGAACTTCGCGTATTCCGAATATACGCCGATCTTCCTCTTACTTGGAATCAGTCTATTCACGTTACTGACCAGCTTCTGGTTCTTCCGGGAACTACGGAACCTGACCGATGACGGGGCCGACAGCCAAGCGGCGACGTCAAAAGTCGTCAATGACTTGGGCTACCGCATCCTCATCAGTACGCTGAGTTTGACCATTGCCTTTGGAAGTCTAATGCTCTTTGACTTCTCAACCATTCGGGCATTTGGCCTGCTGGGGATTGGCTTTGCCATCACCGGAATTGCCAGCGTAACTTTGGTTCCTGTCTTCACGGGAATGCTCGGTACCAGCCTCTTCTGGCCTAAGAAGACGCGGCCACGGTTGAAAGATCACAAGCTCTGGTTCCATTTGACCAAATTCGGTCTCTGGCAACCTTGGATTGCGGTCGCCGTCGTCTTGTACCTCATCGTCCCCGTCGTCTTTGCCAATCGGACCAACCTCAACTACGACAACGCTCAAGATATTCCGAACAATCAAGCCGTGCAGGGTGCTCGGGTATTAAGTGCACACTTTGGTCAAGGGAAAGCAACGCCAGTCACGCTGTACATCTCAACCAATCAACGCCTCGACAATCAAAATCAACTCTATCAACTGGATAACCTGACAAAGAAACTGCAAGCCCAACCGGGTGTTGCCGCTGTCACCTCCGTTACCCAGCCTGGTGGTCAACCGATCACGCAGTACTACGTGTCTAACCAACTGAGTTCCCTCAACGAAAACATTACGGGAATTGTCGGTCAGTTAGGGACTGTGCGCAACGATCTGCAGTCCGACAAGACGAACCTGAAACAGGCGACCTTGAAGTCTGAGGTCAAACGGCTTAACAAGTTGACCACCCAGACGACTTCTTTGATGAGCGACAGCAATGTCCTGCAATCATCACTGCAAGCCGCACTCAGCCGGTCAACGGCCGCTGGCACCACCAGTACGTCCAAGCGCATCACGCGGTACATCAACCAGTTGAACGCCGTGAATACGGAGTTGAACACCGCGGTTAACGATTTAACCAACATCTCCAATTCTGTAGGTACGGTCAATACCGGTGTGACGACTGCTCACTCCAGCCTCAGCAACTACGCAGAAGCCATCAAGGCCGTTAGCGACAACCTGAAGACGTCTAAGAAACAGGTTGCCAGCATGCAAACATCCATGAACAAGATTTACCTGTACCTCAGTGGCTTACAGTCTTCCGAAGCCGCCAAGTCCCTGTACTTGTCGCCTACCCAGATTGCCAGTGGTGATTTCCAACAATCCCTGACGAACTACACGGACGCCAAGGTACAGACGACCTACTTAACGATTACGTTAAAGCAGGCGCCAAACGCGAAGACAACCACCCAAACGCTGAATCAATTGAAGCAAGTCGCCAAGAGTCAATTGCGCGGTACGGTATTGAACAATGCCACGTTAACTTTCAGTGGTCAGCCCGTCGTTGCTAGCACCATTCAAACGCAATACCAACACGACTTACCTCGCGTCTTGCTCCTAGTCTTCGGCATTACGTTGTTACTCCTGGTCCTGTTCAGTCGCTCCCTGCTCCAAGCGGGCTACTGGTTCTTAACGTTCCTGGCCTCCGCCGCCGCAGGTTACCAGCTGACCCAACTCATCATGGGTTGGATCACGGGTAACAGTGAATTCAACTGGCAAGTTCCTCTGTTGGCCTTCATCCCATTAACCGTCCTCGCAGTGGTCGAGTTAACGCAGTTAGCCTTGAGCTACCGCCTCAACGATGGCCCTCTGCTCGACTGGTTATTGCCGGGCATCAACGAAGTAGGCCAGACCATGCGTCACTCCCTGTTCATCATCATCGCCGGGGTTCTCGGGCTCTTAGCCGCCGAATCACAGACGTTGACTGCAGTGACGCTGATCACGATCTTCACGGCCATCATCTTCAACTTAGCCTTGCCACTCATGGCCTCGTCCTTCGGCAAGCTTTCCGTTATCATTCCGGCCCAAAAGCCGATGCAATTCCGGAAACGCAAGCGGTCAACCCGCAAGCCAAAGACCCGTGCAGCTAAGCGGCGTGAAGACACCACCGATAAAAAGTAAATGTTACGCAAAAGGCAGCTCTCGCGAAAAGTGAGGGCTGCCTTTTTGAAATCGTATTGAACTGATCGCCTTACCGCTCGCAAGATATGAGCTGAAACGTGGCGGCTAGGTCATTACCCCTTCGCCGGCGTCGTGCGATGAAACACCCGCCAACCGGTAATCACGCTGGCGACCAGACAGATGGCTAGCGAGACCATGAACGCCACGTGCATCCCGGCGATGAAGATGTCCGGATGCGCTGGTAAATACGCCGTGACCTTGTGGCCCGCGTAATGGCCCATCGCTGAGAACAACACGGTCGTGGCAACCGAGATGCCGACGATCATCCCCATCTCGCGCGCCAATGCGTTGACCCCACCGGCCACGCCGAGATCTTTCATAGGCACTGAGCTCATGACAATCGAGTTATTCGGCGCCATGAAGACCCCGTTACCGAAGCCCACCAGACCGACGAAGAACATGAAGAGCCACAGCGGTGTTGCCAGATTGGCCAACATGTAGCCTACCTGACTGATGGAAATCAGGAGCAACCCGACGAACGTCAGAATTTCCGGTCCAATCTTATCCGAAATGCTTCCGGCAATCGGCGCCACGACGACCTGCACGATGGGAAAGGTCATCAGCGCATACCCGGCGTAATTGGCGGGCATATTGCGGGCGTTTTCCAGATAGAACGGCGCAATCACGTTGAAGAAGAAGTTGGCCACAAAGATCAGAAAGGCACAGAGAATGCTGACGGAGAAGCGTTTATTTTCAAATAAATGGAGGGCCAGAATCGGCTGGTCCAACCGCAACTCCAGCCGGACGAAAACGACTGTGACAACTGCGGCGATGATAAATAGCCCCAGAATCGCAGGCTGGGCAAAGCCAATCTCTTGCCCAATGAAGACGCCGGCGAAGAGCGTGACCATCATCACGGCAAACAACGTGGCCCCGGCCTTGTCGATCGGTTGTTGACTGACGGTAATGTCTCGCGGCAAGATACGTTGCCCCAGCAAAAAGGCCGCGATACCAATCGGCACGTTGATCCAGAAGATATACCCCCAGCTCAAGTGGGCCAGAATCAAACCACCGACGCCGGGTCCCGCAATGCTTCCCAACGCGACAAACGATCCAATCATTCCGAGCGCCCGACCGCGTTCGTTAAATGGAAAGACCTCCGTGATGATACCGCTATTGGTCGCCATGGTCATGGCAGCGCCAACGGCCTGAAGCGCCCGCGCCACCAGCAGAAAGGCCAGGCCAAGGCTGAATCCACAGAGCAAGGAACCGATCGTAAATAGAACGGACCCTATTTTAAAAATCCGAATCTTCCCACAGGTGTCTCCCAGCTTTCCGAACAAGAGGAGCAACGCGCAAATCACAATTAAATAAATGGACACCACCCACTCCGCTTGGTTCATCGGAATGGCTAAGTCCCGACTAATGACGGGTAAGGCAATGTTCACGATGCTCGCGTCCAAGGTGGACATAAAGGTGAAGAGACAGACCGCCACTAGAATCCACCAACGATGCTTTTGAATCTGCGGATCGTCCGCAAAACGTTTCACTTTCATCTGCTCAACTCCCTGACTTAGCACTCAGCAAGCCGAGCGGCCACCCAATCGGCTTGGGCTTGGGCGCGAACTTGCTGTAACTGATTGACCTGCAGCGCATCGACGACATCGGTTGGCACCATTCGCGGGTGACCACCGAGATAGTCCCGAACGTCCTGCAAGTTTTGTAATTGAAACTGACTAAATTTTTGAAAATCCGATAAAATGGTTCGCTGATCAGTCGAAGATAACAGATGTAAAAAATTACATTTAATCTGGAAGGTCAACTGGGCTTGCTTGTTGATGGTGACCGGCACCATGACGAGCTGAGCGAAATGCTCCCGGCCCCGCGACGTAATCCGCGCCACCTTCTTGGCCCGCGACTGTCCAGCTTCGGTCACCAGCGTAATCTCTTCGCGCTGCGCCAGCCGGTCCAGTAACGGGTAGAGCACCCCATAACTCACGGTCTGTTCCTGCCCCACCACCGTGGCCAAGGCCTTGCGCAGTTGATAGCCGGACATGGCATGGTCCATCAACTGACCTAAAATAAATAATTCGTACACACGCGTCAACTCCCTTATCGCTGACTTATTATAGTATATCGGGACGATATATGAAAGTAAAACTGGCATCACAAATCTACCGCTTTATCCCCTTAAGCTACGGGTGTATGCTTAGGCCAAAGTCAACGAAGGAGACGATGACGATGTATGGACGGAAACAATCGGCAACTGGCGCTAAACTCACCATCCTGGTGGCGCAGTGCTTGTATTTATGTCTAAGCGGTTATTGGTTAGCGAACGAGGACCAGCCCCGTCTACTGACCTGGACGCTAGCTGGCTTTCTGGCCATTATCTTTGCGCGTCTCAACGCCATGATGTTCTGGTGGCTCCCCCGGGGATCGGCTGGTCCGAAGCCATTGGAAACAGTCTGGCCTTTGCCCTCTACTATCTGGGGTTCCCCCTGCTGCTCATTTACGGTGGTCACTTCATCCCGGTCACCTACGCGCTGGGGCTACTTTGCTTTATCGGTGGCAGTGTCATCAATACCACCGCCGAACTTTTGCGCAAGCCCTTCAAAGCCGACCCGAACAATGCGGGTAAATTATATCGCGGTGGCCTGTTCAAGTACGCCATCCACATCAATTACTTTGGCGATGTACTCTGGGTCCTCGGTTGTGCGCTCCTGGTGGGCAACCCGTACGCCCTACTCATCCCACTGATGTTGCTGGCGCTCTTCGTCTTCTCTTACATTCCCACGGCTGACAAGTATCTCGCCGATAAATACGGCGCGGCCTTCATCGCCTATCAACGGGACACCAAGGAACTGATCCCCTTCATCTGGTAATCATCACTAAAACTGAACGTCAAAACGGGCCCAAGACCTTGGCGTCTTGAGCCCGTTTACTTATGTTTACATTGCAATTTCCGCAGTCAATCGCTGCGCTTCGGCATTCGGCAATAGTTTGTACTGCACATCGCCCTCGTCCGGTAGCACGGCCATCAACGTTCGCTCGTCATCGAACCGACCCAAATTAAGAGCCATATTCCCGTCGATCTGCGCGAATCCCTTCATCCCCGTCGAGATGAACCGGTGGATATCTTTCACCCGGTCCTCCCGCGCTTGCGCCTGCTTGGCCGCGCCGTTTAGGGTATAGCCGTTATCTAGAAAATATTTCATGATGGAAACCTTGATAAACGTCTTGAACGTGTAGACCCGTGCTTGCTGGCCATCCTCCCGTTCACGAGACGTGATTAAACCCTTCTTCTCCCAGTAACGGAGCTGCCGGGCAGACACATCGGTCATCGTCGATAATTCCCCGATTCGAAAGACTAACCGATGGAAATCAAAGGCTGCTCGCATTTGTTCTGAAAATACTGCCATTGCTCACGCTTCCTCCCCGTGTTAACTTACTTATCAACCCTGTTAGATAATACCAAGTTTTACCGGTATATTGCAACTAAATTGCAAAAAGTAACGATTTGTTTAAGACATTTAACCCGTTTGCAAACGGCTTGTTACATATTTGTCACATTACATTGGTACGCTAGTAACTGTAATAATTCATGAGGAGTTGTCAGTAGGAATGAAGAAAGTTGTTAAACTATTAGCCGCATTTGCATTGGTTTTGGTTGGGGTTTTCGCTGTTTCGATGAGCACTACGACCACCGCATCAGCCGCTTCCAACAGTTCTTTCAAGTCAGTTTACAAGGTTGCTAAGTCTCACTTGGGTGCTCGTTACGTTTACGGTGCTACCGGTCCTTCCGCCTTTGATTGCTCTGGTTTTACCAGCTACATCTACAAGAAGGGTGCCAAGACCACGTTACCACGGACGGCCCAAGCACAATACAACAAATACAAGCATGTTAGTTACAAGAACATTCAAAAAGGTGACCTGGTCTTCTTCGGTTACAGTAAGGGTTCTATCTCTCACGTTGGGATGTACATAGGTAACGGTAAGATGATTGACGCCCAAAACCGTGGTGTCGTTCGCGAAGCCGTTCATGCCCCATGGTGGCACGCCGTTGGTTACGCTCGTGTAACCACGGCCACTGACGCCGACTAGTTCGTCTGAACCTCATGAATTCAATTGAACGATCATAATGATGACACGTTACGCGTAAGCAGTTGGCTTGCGGTAACGTGTTTTTTGTTATCAAATTTCAAACCAAAAAGGCATTGTCCACGACGCGCACACGTCACAGGCAATGCCCTTCAACTCTTCTAATCTACTGTATAGCGCATGGTCTGATGCGGAATTCCTGCTTCTTCGAAGACCTCACCAATCACCGTAAAACCCAACTCCCGGTAAAAATCCAATGCCGTCTGTTGGGCGTCCAATTCAACCCTAGTCACGTCAGACTTCTTGGCGTCCGCCATAATCTGTTTAATCAATTCACCGGCGTACCCATGATACCGCGCGGACTTTTCCGTGGCGACCCGTTGAATCTTCACGCGGTTACCCGCTAACATGTCAATTCGCGCCGTGGTAACGGGCTGGTCGTCCACGTACCCCACGTAGTGCATCTTATCTTCATCCGTGCCGTCTAACTCCACCTGCGGGTCAATCTCCTGCTCGGCGATAAACACGTCCTTGCGAATCTGTACAGCGTCCTGGTAGACGGGGTTCAATTTACCCCAAGCCATTCTAATTTCCATCAAACCATCCTCGTCCTAATCTTTTTGGTTGTAACTCAGCACCTGAATGTCGTCCGGTGTCAGTAATAATTTGGTCAAACTGCCATTGGCGGGCCGCACGCTCAGATCGTACTTGCCCTGACCGTAACGTTCCATCAGGCTCAGCAGGGTATTGCCATGGCTAATCATCAGGACCTTGTCGCCATCCTTCAAGGCCGGATTGGCGCGGATCAAGTCAAAGGCTTGGTCTACCCTTGCCCAATACTCGTCATTATTCTCGGCTTGGCGGAAAGGATCGGCTTCCTTTAAGAAGTCCTTGGCCTTACCAATGGAGTATTTCTCCTCGATGGCCTTAAAGGATGGTACGCCGTGAGGTGCGCCGGCCACGTACCACGCCTGAGCCATATCGGTGCCTTCGTAGTAGCCGTAGAACTCCTCGCGAAAATACGGGGCCGTGGTCAACTTGGGCGCCGGCTGGGTGTGGTTGGCCGCCAAAATCGTCTTGGCCGTCTGCTCGGCCCGCGTGGTATCACTGCAATAGGCCGCCGCAAATGGCACGTCTTGCAGTCGCTCACCGGCCGCCTTGGCATCCGCGATTCCGGCTTCAGTCAGCGGTGAATTACTCCAGCCCTGTAATTTATTATAGATGTTGAAATAAGTCTGTCCGTGCCGCACCACATATAATGTGATTTGCTTGTCCATAACGTCTTCACACCTTTCCTTTACTGACAGTTTTGTCTGACTCTAGTGTACCAAATAACGCCAGAAATGGTATTGATTTCTTTACCCAAACTAGTCCGTTCTGGTCGCCTTGCCGTTCGCCCCAGATGAGCTGGAATGCGGTGGGTAGGACGGAGAAAGCCTGAGAAGCGGTCTTTCTCCTCGCTTGGAACCGCCAAGAATCGGCGTTTCCAAGTCGCCATTATCTAACCGGCTCACGCCGTTCAGATAATCCCACGGCTGAGCTCATCTGAGGCTTCACTCTCGGCTCTGGTAGTGGTTGACCACACTAATTGGCTACGGCTATGACGGCGGGGCCTACAGTTAACGTAAGCTAACGCTAACTTTTGGTTAACTACCCAATCTTGCCGGAGTTCGCCAGTAGTGGAGCCAGCCGTGACAGCGCAGTTAGCTGGCGTTCTAGGCCAGGTTACTGCGTGGGACGACTTGGGAGACTCGTGAGCTTTGCGAGGCTTCCAAGCGAGCCGGAAGCCCGTTCTTTGGCTGCAGGCGGTCCCCACAGCAGGCGGAACTGCTGGCAGGCGTAGGCTACTGGTTTAGTCCATTTCGTGGTTGAAGATAAGTTTGAGTTGGCCCGGGGCGAACGGCAAGGCGACCAGCTGTGTTTTATCGGCCGGGACTTAAACTTTTCCTAAACTTGCCGCTAGACCTACTATCTACCCCAGTTATTTGCTAGGATAGGGAAAATGCCAAGTTTGCGAGCACCAGCCAAGACCCGTTAACTATGGTAGAATAAGACTACTTATCTACAAAATGAAGGAGCGAAATAACTTGGAACGTTTCAAAAGAATCTGGGCCAGAACCGGCACACGAATGGGCTTTGTTACCCTACTGGTCGTGCTCTTCTGGCTGAAGACATTAGTCGCCTATTTCGTCGACTTCAAATTAGGACTGAGCGATCCCTTCCAGTTCCTCATCGTCATCCTGAACCCCATCGCGACAACCGTGTTACTCTTTGGACTGGCACTCTACCTCAAGCGCGCGCGGTTCTTCTACCCCTTTCTCTTTCTGATCGACATCTTAAATACGTTGTTGCTCTACATAAACGTCATTTATTTCCGGGAATTTACCGACTTCATGACCGTGAGCACCGTACTGGGGTATTCAAAGGTTGACCAGGGACTCTCCGGCAGTTCGCTGGCCCTGACCTCACCACATGATATTCTCTACTGGCTGGACCTCGTCATCGTCTTACTCCTGATGCTGACCCGCCGCATCTACGTCGATCCCCGGCCCGTCAACAAGCGTGTCGGTCTGGCCGTTACCTCTGCCGCCCTGCTCGCCTTCTCCGTCAACCTGACGCTGGGCGAAATGGACCGGCCGCAACTGTTAACGCGGACCTTCGATCGGACTTACGTGGTCAAGTATCTGGGGCTGGACGCCTTCACCGTTTACGACGGTATCAAGTCCGGGCACACCAGCGAGATGCGCTCTCACGCCAAGAAGTCCGAGCTTAGTGGCATTCTAAAATACGTTCATAAGAACTACGCGGCGCCTGATAAGAAACTCTACGGGGTCGCCAAGAAGAAAAACGTCATCATCATTCACTTGGAGAGTTTCCAGCAATTTCTGATTAATAAAAAGGTCAATGGCCAGGAAGTCACGCCGTTTCTGAACAAGCTCTACAAGAGTAAGTCCACCTACAGCTTCGACAACTTCTTCCATGAAGTCGGTCAGGGGAAGACTTCCGACGCCGAGACCATGCTAGAAACCGGGACATATGGGCTGTTGCAGGGGTCGTTATTCACCCAATTGGGCAACGACAACACCTTTCAGGCCGCCCCGGCCATCTTCAATCAGGCCGGCTACACCACAGCCGTCTTCCACGGTAATGTGGGAAGCTTCTGGAACCGGAACAACACCTACAAGAATCTCGGCTACCAGTACTTCTTCGATGCCAGCTACTACGATACCTCTGGCGATAAATCACTGGGCTACGGCTTAAAGGATAAACTGCTGTTCAACGACTCCGTCAAGTACCTGCAACACTTGCAACAACCGTTCTACGTGAAGTACCTGACCGTATCCAACCATTTCCCATTCTCCTTGGATAGCGAGGATAGTAGCTTCAAGACCCCAGACACTGGGGATAAGACGGTCGACAACTACTTCAAGACCGCCAATTACCTCGACCAATCCATTCAGGAATTCTACCGCTACCTCAACAAGTCCGGCTTGGCGAAAAATTCACTGGTCATGATCTACGGGGACCACTACGGCATTTCCAACTCGTCCAACAAGAGCCTGGCGAAGTTGTTGGGTGTCAACCCAGATGACTGGAACGATTACGACAACGCTCAGCTCCAGCGCGTGCCACTGATGTTTAACATGCCCGGATACACCAAGGGAAAGGTTGAACACACCTATGGCGGCGAGATTGATGTCTTGCCAACGTTGATGCACCTGATGGGGATGAGTACCAAGAAATACCTGCAGTTTGGGACCGACCTGTTCTCCAGCGAACACAACCAAGTCGTGGCCTTCCGTAACCGCGATTGGGAAAGTCCCGACTACACCTCCGTCGATGGGACCATCTACAGCAATAAGACCAAGCAGGAGATTCATCCGACGGGTAAGTTGAAGACCAAGATTGAGAAGATGCAGCAGCACGTTAATCAAGGGCTAAGTTACTCGGATTCCTTGAACTCTAAGAATCTGTTGCGTTTCTACCATCCGAAGGGCTTTACCGCCGTTGACCCGGCAGACTATAACTATTCCGATGGCCTCCAAAAGGCTGAAAAACTAGAGAAGAAGCTGGGCTTGAAGTCCACAAGCCTCTTCTCCCGGAATGGCGATAAGTCCACGCAGGGTCTGTACAAGACGGATGCGCCGGAACTCAACCACAAGCAAACCGATTCGAACCGTATCAAGATTACCAACCCAGATGACACCAGCGGCAAGTAGACTGCGTTATCTGCGTCCAAAATAAAGAAGCTATCCGTTCAATCTTCACGTTGGACGGATAGCTTCTTTGCATTTAATCAGTGTGCATTCTAAGGTTTAGCTGAAGGTCAGGGGTTGAGCATAGCGTGGTGGCATTGCTCGAACTGGCCGCCTTGCCGTTCGCCCTAGATGAGCTGGAACGCAGAGATTGGCTGAGTGCTCGACAACGGCCAAACCTAACTTGTTTTGAAAGTTGTAACTACGCTACTCGTATCCACCAGCAATGGACAAGTGGCCCCACGAAAAAGCAGCATAAGCAATAACCGCCAATGGCTGACGTAACGTATCTGATTGGACGACGCTTACCGTAGCCGTGAGTGAAGCGAAATCTAGGCTCAGCCGGGGGATTTACCAGTGATCTTTACTGGTAAATCGGTGACTTTGAGAAGATGGGCTTCCAGCTCAAAGCAAGGTTCCGAGACCGCCCTTTGGCTCGGACCGGCCTTCCCCAGCGTCCCAGCCTAGATTTCGCGAACGGCAAGGCGGTCACCCGATATCTCCCAGCTAATCTTTGTTAAGTGAAATTGATGTGCTGTGAACCGGGCCACGACGATCGGGGAAGTACGTGGACATGATGGCCTGTACGGCGATCGGCGCTTCACCATAACCGATGGCAATCAGCGGTGACTTTCCCGGATAAGTGGCCCCGTCCCCGATGGCGTAGATGCCCGGAACACTGGTGGTCATTTGGCGGTCAACAGCGATCAAACGGTGCTCCTCGGCCAAGTCCACGTCCCACGCGGCCAAGGCCGAATGGTCCGCCGTAAAACCATAACTGACCACCAAATCATCGACAACTTGATGGGTCAACTCATCGGTCGACCCGACTTGCTTGAGTGTAACGTCCACGGCCCCATCGGATGTGGTCTGGAGGTCGCGAATCAGATACGGCGTCTGCACGTTGACCGTGGAGGCTTCGAGCAAGTCCACCATGTGGGCCAGCCCTCTGAATTGGGCCCGGCGATGCAGGAGCGTTACGGATTTAGCCACGGATTCTAGCAGCAGAGCTTGGTCGATGGCGGCATCCCCGCCCCCGGCAACCATAACCCGTTTGTCCCGGAAATGTTCTAAATCGCGAACGCTGTAGAACAGGTGCTTGCCGGTCAAGGCATCGGCGTTGGCAACATTTAACTTGCGCGGCGTAAAGGCGCCGTTACCCACGGCCACGATGACCGCCCGCGTCTGACTGGTGCCCTTAGGTGTGGTCACCACAAAGCCCGCGTCGTTAGCCACCACATTGGTGACCGCCTCACCCGTCTTAATTGTCAACGGAAATTGTTTGAGCTGATCTTGTTGGCCGGCAATGAGGTCCCGACCTTTGATACCGGGAAAACCGGCCACGTCTAGAATTGTCTTCTCTGGATACAGGGCGTTCACCTGACCCCCAAGTTCCGCGAGACTTTCAATCACTTGGGTCTTCGCATTGTGCATCCCGGCGTAAAAGGCCGCAAACATGCCGACGGGACCACCGCCGACAATCGTAATATCATAAGCTTCTGTCATTTGTCTTTACTCCATTCTTGAATACCCACACTGTTAGGAGGTGGCCGTCATGAAACATCTGCGTGGCTTCACAATCCTACTCACTACCCTACTGACCCTCGGCGGCCTCACCGGCATTTGGCAGTCGCGACAGGCGGCGTTGGCCCACCTGCGCGTCCCCCAAACCACCACGGCCACCCTCTTCTTACCGGGGAACAGCGGTGGCTGGCTCTCCATGCGCGACATGGTGCTTGATCTCAACCGCCGCCACCTCGGCCACTTTGCCCTGACGGCGCACGTGGCCTACGACGGGCAGATTCGCTGGCAACAACACCGGTGCTTGACCACCAACGTTCTGGTGCCAGTTCTCTTTAAGGATAACACGCACGCCCAACGTGAAGCGACCCAGCTGGTCCCCGTTTTGCGGCAATTGCATGACCGCTACGGTATCACTCACGTTAACTTTATCGGCCACTCTTCCGGCGGCACCATCGCCTACGACTACCTGAATCGCAACCGGCAAGCACCAGTCACCGTCAGTCGATTGGTCTGCATTGGCGCCGACTTCCCGGGTCGCGCACCACTGCGGCGGGCCTATCCGCAGCTTCACATCCTCAATCTCGCCGGTAATATCGGCCGAACGGGTAACGACAGTGAGGTCCCGGTCGATACCACGCTTCCACTACGCCAGCTGGTGGCCGGCCGCGTGGGTAGCTACCGTTTTGAAGAGCTCGACGGCCCCATCTGGGACATGCAGCACTCCCTACTCCACGAGAATCCGGGGATTGACCGGCAGATTATCCGATTCCTCTATCCGCCAAGCTGACTGTTCTTCAAGATGCGTTGCCCCTGGAGCGTCCGGACCTCCCGCAGACCGGCGTTAATCAGCACGAAGATGGCCAGCCAACCAATGGCGATGAGCGCCCATTGTTGGAGATACAGGATATCCAGTACGTCAAACGGCGCGTTCCAATCCCAACCGGCGTGTAACAGAATCGCCAGGAGATAGAAACGGAGAAATTTTGGCGCCACCATATTTCCCCCAGTGACCGGTTGGTGCCGGTCTTTGGCCAAGATAATCGCGGCGCCCATGATGGCGGACCAGATAGTGTGCGTCCCGATGGCCTGCCAACTGCGCATCAGCAGGGTAACCAGTCCGTATTGGCCGGTGTAGCCAGCGGTCTCAAAGACGGCGAACCCCGCGCCGATGGCCGCCCCCACCAGTAAGCCATTAAAGATATAATTCAAGCGGAAACGGTTGACGAAGAAGGCAATCACCAACATCTTAGCGGTCTCTTCGATAAATCCCACGATCAGGGCGGACTCCCACGACACGCCGTTGCCGGACGGAATCAGCGAGTACAGAATCATCGTGGCAACCAACGACAGAATCCCGCCGACCAGAAAGACTGCCATCAGCTGATACACGGAGATATTGCGGAACACGTTGATTTCAAAAAACATGATCATGAGTGAAAATGGGACGGTCAACGATCCGATAAAGATCATCCCCGGCACGGCATTGTTACTCCGAAACCCCAGAAATAACAGGGCTAAAAGGACAAAGCTCGCGCCGAGTACCGCAAAGACGCGGGAAAATAACCACGGTTTCACTGGCGCCGAGGAAACGGCCTCCAGTGATGGCGTGGTTTCTTTGGTCCCTACGATAAATAATGATTCGGCATCATCCAAGTCATGATGTTTAAAAACGGCTGAAAACATTGAAAATAAATGAATTTCAACGACTTTGTTCTCGCCCGTCCATTCGTTCATCTCTTTGGTGGCATCGTCCAATAAATGGTTGTGATACTCAAAATGCCGTTTGACCGGCTTAACAGACTCTTTATTCGCCAAGATTGACTCCCCCTTACATGGTTCACACTGACGCCTAGACTTGGTTTCTAGTTTACCGTGAATGGCGAGCGGCTTCAACTTGCTTCCAACAAGGGTTGCTAAATGTAAACCGTTACATTATAGTTAGAGTAGGTGTTCAGCCCATTTAATATATATCGATCAAAGGGGACGTATGAAATCATGGCAAAACGTAAAATGATTCTAGACTTAGATACAGGTATCGATGATTCCTTAGCAATTGCTTACGCCTTAGGTGCACCAGACGTAGACTTAATCGGGATTATCGGTTCTTACGGTAACGTGGTGGTCGAAGCTGGTGGCCAAAACTCATTAAAGATTTTGGAACTGCTCGGTCACACCGACATTCCCGTATACTTAGGTGAAAGCCACTCCTCAACTAGCGATCACTTTGACCGGATGCAAGTTAGTGCCGACATCCACGGTGAAAACGGGATCGGCCAAGTCGAATTACCCGCACCCAAGCGGTCCATTGAAAAGGAATCCGGTGTGGACTTCTTAATCGACGCCGTTCACAAGTACGGTAAAGACCTGACGTTGGTCCCAACTGGCCCAATGACCAACCTGGCTGCTGCTATCAAGAAAGCCCCAGAAATTGCCACGGAAATTGGCAACATGACCTTCATGGGCGGGGCCTTAACGGTTCCTGGTAACGTGACGGCCTACGCCGAAGCCAACATCAACCAAGATGCTGAAGCCGCTAACGCCGTCTTGACCAGCCCAATGCATTCAACGATGGTCGGCCTGGACGTTACGTTACGGACCCTCTTAACCAAGAAGGAAACCCAACAATGGCGTGACCTGGGCACCGAAGCCGGCGAAAAGTTTGCCGACATCGTGAACTACTACATCCAAGCCTATGTCGACGTTAACGATAACTTAGGCGGCTGTGCATTGCACGATCCACTCGCCGTTGGGGTTGCTTTGGACCCTAGCTTCGTGACGACGATCGACTTGAACATGGTCGTTAACTACAACAAGGAAACCTATGGCCGGACGATCGGTGACGACAACCGGTTAAACGAACCTACCAACGTGAAGGTTGCCGTGGCGGTTGATAAGGACCGTTACTTGAAGACCTTTATGGAATACCTCACCGCTTTGTTCAAGAAGAACTAAGCTCTTGTTAAATCGAAGCCACGCTCATCAATCACGATGGGCGTGGCTTTTTGGGTCGTAATCTTAATGTCCGCCTGCCGTTTCAAGTCAGCTTACAGTGCGGGACGTGTTTGAAGACTGGCAAATTCTGCCAGTCTTCAAACCGAGCCGGAGGGCCGCTTCTCAGGCCCCAGGCGTTCCCCACAGCGCCGGAGTCTCTGGCAGTCGCAGGTGGTGTTGATGACTCGTTTTATGGCGGTAAGCCCTGCCGGCTGGGGACTGGGGCGTGTTCGCAAGCTTTCAATCTTTAGTCAGCAAAAAAACGGCACCACCATCTCTGGCCGTGCCGTTTCGCCGTTGCGTTATTTAACTTTGTAATTGAAGTTGTTGGTCATGGTCTTGACCCCGGCGTTCGCGTATTGATTAGCGAACTTCTTTTGGTTAGCCGCCGACAGAGAGTCGAAAGCCTTCATATATTCTTTATAGAGCACTGGCTTAACGTACTTCTTACCGTAAGCTGCGGCTGGACTGGTCTTCGTCTTGGTATACGTGTAAGTCTTCCCGGTCGTTGCTAAACGCCGGTTAGCCTTGGTCCCAGCAATCTTAGCCGTAAACTTCGTGCTGGACTTCTTGGTTAACTTGAACGTATAGGTCTTCTTGGTCAGTGACGTTGTGGTCTTCTTATCCACCGTCTTGAATTGGATCAACTTGTACTTGGTAGTCAGCGTCTGCCGATTCTTGCTCAGCTTAGTCGACGTTGGTACCCCGTATTTCACGTTAGGCGTGGACCCGAAGTCACCAAAAATCAACATGGAACCGGTCTTTCCACCTGACTTATACGTCTTGAAGTAAAAGGCTGTCTTGGATTTGGCATTCTTATAGTACCGTTTTAAATCGGTATTGTTAATCGTTGGTTTCTTCGCAGCACTCGCAGAGACGCTGGGCGCAACCACGCCACCCAAAGTCCCCAATGCCATCACTGTTAGTCCTAACTTAACCAATAAACGTTTCATGACCATACTCCTCCTTATTCTTCCACTCAATATATCTTTTATAGTGCCATCAAACCTATGAAATTGCAACGAATCGCTACCGTTAAGCCAAGAGCTCTGCGAAACGTTGTTTCAGGTACGCCGCCACGCCGGCCTCGTTGTTGGTCGTTGGCGTCAGATGATCGGCCGCCGTCTTAATTCCCGGTTGACCGTTTAACATCGCCACCCCGTCGCCGGCCGCCTTTATCATTCCCAAATCGTTCTCAGCATCGCCAAAGGCCATCAGATTACTGAAGTCCCAGCCAAAGTGCGTCAACAATTGGCCTAAGCCCACGGCCTTGTCCATGTCCGCCGCCAAGAATTCCAAAATCTTCGGTTGCGAGCGGACCACGTGATACTGGTCGCGCAGTGCTGGGGTCAGATTGCTGACGACCTGATCCAGGATTTCCGAATCGGTGGCCATGACGGCCTTACTGAAGAGGTGATCCGGTAAGTCGGCAAACTTGGTGGGCACGAAGTCCATCGGTGCTTTCAGCATGTGCTGGTAAACCGATGGCGTCAGATCGGCCACCGGATACACTTGGTCAAAGTCCAAGATATCTAGGGGATACCCGTTCTCCTGGGCAAAGGCATGTAGCGGCTGGAAGTCGTGCTTGCTCAAGCCACTCTGGGCCAGCGCTTCTTTGGTTGTGTTCTGGATAACCAACGCGCCATTGAAGGTAATCGTGTAGTCTTCGCTGGTCGTTAATCCCAGCTGCTCCAGATACCCCCAAATCGCGTTGATGGGCCGACCAGTGCACAGCACCACTTTCATCCCTGCTGTGTGCAGCTGGCGTAAAGTGGCGGCGTTCTCCTCACTGATCGTTTTATCGGTATTCAATAACGTCTCGTCTAGGTCGAGTGCAATCATTTTTATCATTCGTTTTCGTCCTCCGTATACCTTCTAGTTTACACGTTACGGGCCGTGAAGTGAACCACGACTATGCCAAAAGGTCCTGACGAATGAGCGCAAGGATTTGCTGATTCTCCGGCAAGTCGGCATGATTGGCGTTTGCGCCAGTCACCGTCATTTGCGTAAAGCTCTTAACTTGCCCCTGGAAGATCAGTTTTCCGCGGTTCACGCTGTCAAAGGGCACGATGCCATCACCAGCATACCCCTGACTCCCCGCAATGGAGTACACGGTAAGCGCCTTGGGCAATCGTTTTCGTCCAGCGATGAGTTGTTTAAATAGTGGCGTATCGACGTTCTGATCTTGTTCCTCGAGGTTAAATGGCGAGGCAATCGTCATCAGGCGATCGGCGTGCGCCTTGGTCCGCGCTAAGTCATCTTCCAAGAAGATAGTTAGGACCAGCCCGCCGTTAGAGTGCCCCATGGCCGAAAAATGATTGAAGTGATACGTTCGCTGTAAAGCCTGAAAGGCAATCGTAAACCACTTGGCTTGTTTCTGAATTGTCTCATAGCCATCGTGGTGATTCTCGAACCCGACCACGATGATTGGCTGCGTGTCGTTGGCCCGAATGCTGCCCGTATACTTCAGGGCTCCATCCGTCATGACTTCCACCCGTAACAGGCTGTGGCGATGCGCCGTCTTCTGATTCACACCATCGACCAGATCGTTGAAGCGATTCTGTGTTGCACTCGAACCAGGGACCAAGAAGACGGGGGCCATTTGACTCCGATACGTCGCCTGCACCGCGGTCCGTTGTTGCGGACGCCACAGAAATCCGGGCACACACAGCAAAACCAAGCCCAAGATAATCACAAGAACACTACGAAATCGTCGGGTCATGGTTCACCGCCTCCTCCGCTATGCTGGCCCACTTCACAAAGGGGTAATAAATCGCCGTACTCAACAGCAGTTCCACCACCGACAAGAGCAGCGCAGCTAAACTGCCTCCGGTGCCCAGATAGGCCTGCAAGATCCCCGGCGTCCCATTTGCCAACGGATAAGCCGCGGCAGGAACCCACTGAAGGACCAAGCACGCCCAACTCATCAGGATGCAGAGCAGTGGCGTCAGCACAAAGGGCACCAACAGAATGGGACTAAAGAGAACCGGCAGCCCCATCAGTAGTGGCGCGTTGAAATTCCCCAGCGTGGGAACCAAGCAGTACCAGCCCAATTGCCGTTGTCGCCGGTTGTGCTGTACCAAAAATATGGCGAGCAACAGTGCAAGTACCATACCGGGTCCCCCACTGGTCGCATACACATCAAAGACCGTATGCACCGTGATGGGATGAGGAATTTGCCAGCCACTGTGATTCAAGACGGCCGCTAAGTTCTGGACCGCCTCGACCGATTGACCGCCGACACTAGCAATGGGACCTAAGATACCGAACCACTGGCAAACGCCAGTCAACAGACCAAAGCCCAGCAAGCTCCCAAGCGTATGGGGCAACTGAAACGGCCAACGCGATAACGCCAAGAGCGCCGCATTAAGGCTAGTGGTTTGCGTGCTCATCCACAGAAATCCCAGCCCGGTCAAGACTAACAACCAGAGGCTAACCGCGCCCACGTTTTGCTCTAAAGGTTGATGGGGCATCTTTCGATGATCAATCAACCACCGATAACCGTTGCCCACGACAAGTCCCACGAGGACGCCGACCAGGACGCCCGACAGGCCCAGGTTGTTTGAGAGCCATTCGACCGGATGATTACTCAGCACCGACTGACGATTTACATTGAGCAATTTGAGCGTGATAATTGCAATAATCCCCGCCATTAAGCGGTCCACAATCAGTGGTGTGGCCGGTGCGACCAAGTAGAAGCTCACCGCAAAAGTCACTAGGATTGCCGTCATCCCGAGAGTCCCGGCACTCAACAAGCCCAGATATTGCCGACACAGTTTCAGCTGGAGCACCCATTTGGCCACGTGTAGCGTCTGATAATAATAACCGCTTCGTTGTAACCAGGCCTGATTGACAAAGTCCGCTAGGGTCCCCACTAAAATTAACGGAAAGATGAGCCGCAACGCATGGTAGATGGCGCGCATCTGCCGGTTGCGACGAAACTTAATTTCAACTCCTATGAGGTGGCGACCTAAGCCGCTTGTTTGTTCAGCCAACGTTATCATCCCCTCAACACCGCCGATTGTACGGCAAAAGGGCTGACACGGATTAATCAAGCTACTCAGTTAGTGTGGCAGTCACCTAAACTAACCACGCCTCAATTTGCTGGCTCACGGCCCCTTGTTGATTCGTAGCCGTTAGCCGATTAATCGGCCCCGTCACGATAGCCGGATCGGCATTGGCCACGGCAAAGCCCTGCCCCACCATCTCAAGCATAGCGTGGTCATTTCCCGAATCACCAAACGCAGCCATCTGATCCGGCGAGACGCCCCATATCTGGCCAAGGGCAAGTAGTGCGGTCGCCTTACTGACCAGCGGTAACGTCACATTCATCCCGCCTAGGCCGCTACTGGTGCCGACCAAGCGGTTCCGAAAATGTTGATTGAATGCCGCAACTTGTGCGCTCACGGTCGTTTCCAACCAGGTGACGTCCAGCTTGAGGATTGCATCGGTCACCTGCGTTAGATCCGCAACGCTGGTCAGACTGGGATAAAAGGCCTGCGATTCGTGAAACCGTTGACTGGTGGCCGCAAGCTCGGTGTACGCCCGATCCCGGCCACAAGCGATGACGAAGCACCCCGCCATCACTGGTGCGGTCTGCAACCAGCTAACCGCCGCGCGCCAGTCAGCCTTGGAGATCGCCTGCAACTGCAGTTGTTCCCCCCGTCCCGTCACGGTTAACGCGCCATCTTCGACGATGTAGGTCAAGGCGTCCCGGTGACGTAAGGGGGCAAACAGGGCCTGGACGTGGTCGAGCGGGTCACCAGTGGTCACGACAAACCGTATTTCTTGGCGGGCCAAGGCCGCGAGTTGCGCATCAAACCGTGCAACAGCGTAGTGTCCCGTATCATCTAAAAATGTCCCATCCAAATCCGTCGCAATCACCTTGGGTCGCATTCGTCTCCACCCTTTCTGAAAAGAAGATACCTCCAGCATACCTGACCAGAACCCCGAGTACAACGCATTTACCTTACAAATAAAATCATAAAACCAGCGCCGGTTTGACGGCGTTCTCGATAGGGTAAACGACTTGTTTACGTGGTAATTATTGGCTAAATTAGTTGCCCACAAAAACCATCATGTAAAAAAATCACGCCAGCGACGACCGGCGTGACTTTCCAGATTATTCAGTTAGGTCTACGCATCCATCCCCAGGCTGTAAGCGTGGTTCATCAAGGATTGCGTTTCCGTAAATTCATTTTCATCGTGCAGGACGACCGTGATGACCCGGTGCTTACCGGTCTTCTGACCAGTCCCGACGAAGCAGTAACCAGCGAGCGGCGTGTACCCCGTCTTCAAGCCATCCACGTTGAGACTGGACTTGTAGTATTTTCGGCCAGGCAACATGTTGTTGTAGTTGTAGCAGAGTTGACCATTCACCGTCTTGGAGCCCACGGAACCGTCCGTTAAGACCCGCGGGTAGTCCTGAATCAGGTGCCGGGCAATCAACGCCACGTCCTTAGCGGAGACCATGTTTGCATTGGCCTTACCGTAGCTGTAGCCAAATGCCTTCAAATCGCTATTTTCCAAGCCAGAAGCCGAGACGAAACTGGCCTTATCTAAGTCCCAACTCTTCGCCTGAGCATTCATCTTCTTGATGAACTTGGCGTTACTGCCAGAGACCCACTGGCCCAGCGCGATAGCGGCGTTGTTGGATGAATCCAATAGTGCGGCATCGTACAATTCTTTGACCGTGTACTTGTGGTTACTGTAGAACTTGAAGCCCCCACAGCTGGCACTGTTCCCCATAGCAACTAAGCCGCTATTACTGGTCTTCACGATATCCGTCCATTTACCAGAGCCGCTATCAATCTTATCCAAGACCAGATACAGCGTCATCAACTTGGACACGGAGGCAATCGGCCGCGCCGTATTGGCACTCTTGGACCAGACAGCCTTACCGGTGGTATAGTCCAGCGCAACGGCGTTCTTGGCGTATTTCAGGCCAAACGGTGCCTTCCCCTTCTTCAAGTAACCGTGCCAGATCCAGCCCTTGACCGAACCCCCCTTGTTGGACACGTAGAAATAAATGCCCTTGGAGTTGCTGTGCTTCAACGTGGCTTGTTTCGTCACGTACCAGGTGGTGTTCGGATACCCCTTCATCGTGGCAATCCGCTTGTTATGGGCCTGGTTGTAAATAGCGCCCGACGTACTCTTCTTGTGGTAAGCCGTCTTCTTGACGGTCTTACTCGAGACGGTCGTATACGTGGCGGCATCTGCGGTCGTTTGAACACTCACGGCGGCCCCTAGCGTCACCGTAAAGAGCAAGGCCACCAGCGCGCCTTTAAGCTTTGACATTTTCATGTTATGTAATTCCCCTCTTCTAATCACTATCGACTAGCCTACCATGCCAAATATCTTGTCAGCAAGAGCTAACAAGACTTTGTAATCTAGTTGTTGGGGACGTAATTTTATCGTAATCCACCGCTTGGCGGCTTAACAACGCAATCGTTTTACCTTTATCCCACCGAGTGGTTGCGGGGCACCCTCATTTCACGAAAAAAATGCCGACTCAGTTATTTCTCCGAGTCGACATTTGAGACATTAATCTTAATCATTCATGCTCCGCAAACCATAAGCATGATTCATCAGTGACCGTGTTTCCGTGAATTCATTTTCATCGTGCAGGACGACCGTAATGACCCGGTGCTTGCCAGACTTGTGGCCCGTCCCAGTGAAACAGTATCCAGCCAACGGCGTGTAGCCGGTCTTCAAACCGTCCACTTTCAATGAGGCCTGATAGTATTTCCGGCCTTTCAGTAGGTTGTTGTAGTTATGGCAAGTCTGGCCATTAACCTTCATCGAACCAATCTTGCCGTCCTTCAAGACCCGCGGATAGTTGGTGATGAGGTGCCGGGCAATCAGCGCCACGTCCTTAGCGGAAACCTTGTTAGCATTGGCCTTGCCATAGGCGTACCCGTACGACCGCAAGTCGCTGTTCTCCAGACCAGACGCAGAAACGAAGTGGGCCTTGCCTAAGTGCCAGGTCTTAGCCTGTGCATTCATCTTCCGAATGAACTTGCCGTTACTGCCAGAGACCCACTGCCCCAGCGCAATCGCCGCGTTGTTTGAGGAATCCAGGAAGGCCGCATAGTAGAGCTGACGGACCGTGTACTTATGGTTTAATTTAAAATGAAACCCGCCGTACGCCGCGCTTCGGCTCATGGAAACCAAGCCACGACTGGTTATCTTAATCTTGTGATTCCAGTTACTAGACTTGCCATCGATCTTTTTCAGTGTCAGGTACAGCGTCATCAACTTGGAAACGGAGGCAATCGGCCGCGCCGTATTGGCGTGCTTGGACCAAACCACCTTGCCCGTCTTGGCATCCATTGCCACGGCGGCCTTGGCCTTGCTCAGAACAAAGGGGGCCTTGCCCTTCTTCAGGTAATTGTGCCAGATCCAGCCCTTAACGCTGCCCTGGCGATTCTTAACGTAAAGGTAAACGCCCTTGGTCTTCCCGTGTTTCAACGTGGCCCGCTTGGTCGCGTACCACGTGGTATTGGGGTGAGCAGTTAGGTTAATGACCTTACGTGTGTGGGTCTTATTAAAGATGGCCCCGCGCCGACTCTTCTTGTGGTAAGCCGTTTTCTTAATTGACTTGGTACTGACAGTCTTGTAGCGAGTTGCCGCTGAAACGGGGGCGACTGGACCGACCACGCCGCCGATCGTTATCGCAACAGCAAAGGCGATCAGGCCGCGGTTCATCTGTACTTTACGCATAATTTTTGAATCCTTCCTATTCCGTAATAATTAAGCTGACTAATGATTAGACTAACACTCTTTTCTGATTGGCGATAGTTGTTCTGACCAGCATAGTTGTAGATGTAACGCATTTGTAAAAACTATTGCGCCACGCAACTGCTTATAGACTGAAAACGATTTTTTTCGGTCACGGTTGCAATTCCCCAGCAAACTCGTTAAGCTAGAAATTAATCAAATACGACTGGGGTGCCATCGCGGCTGAGATCAAACCCATTGAACCTGCTCTGGTTAATACCAGCGAAGGGAACGCGTAATCCATAGCTATCAATGACCCCCACTAAGTGTCTTTAGTGGGGATTTTTTTAGCCTTGGTGACCCCTCAGCGTCTAAAATTATTGGAGGCGACTGTTTATGAAACATTGGCATATTCGAGATATTATTTTGGTGACAATTATTGCAATCTTTATGGGCATCATCTTTTGGGCAATCGGGCCGGTCTACACGATTCTTCAGGCGGCGCTGGCGCCGGTGGGCCTGTCTCCACTGGCTAATGAATTGGTCATTGGCATCTGGGTCATGGCGGGGCCACTTGCCGGCTTTGTCATTCGGATTCCCGGCGCGGCCACGTTAGGTGAGTTGCTAGGGTCCATAGTTGAAATGTTTCTGGGCGGCATATGGGGCGCTAGCACGTTAATTTCCGGCATCCTTCAGGGATTTGGCTCCGAACTTGGCTTCATCTGCACCGGGTACAAACGCTACGGTTGGTTCACACTCGTTCTTAGCGCGCTGACGACCACGATCGTCACCTTTGCCTGGGACCTGGTACGCAACGGGTACGCGGCTTACCATCTACCGTTACTGCTATTGCTGGTCGGCGTCCGGTTCGTCTCCATCTTCCTCTTCGGGGGCGTACTGACCAAGCTCATCAACAACTTGTTGGTCCGCGCCCACGTTCTGAAGAACTAACCTGCATCTTCTGTTTACCGCCTGTGGCTGCCGGGGATTCCGCCTGCTGTGGGGACCGGACCAAGCCACAGTGCGGTCTTGGTCCTCGACTTGAAGCCTCGCCAAAACCGCGAGTCTCCAAGCTCGTCCAGCAAAGTAACCTGGCTGAAAGACGCCAGCTAACTTTGCACCCACGGCTGGCTCCATCCCCGGCCTCCTTCGGCTACGGCAAGAGCAACAATGCCACGAATTACCCTCGGCAGGACATTGCCGTACACACTCATGGGTACGACAATTACAAGTTGCTCGGTTCGTCGCCTAGCTGGAGGGGGTTAGGGTGCAGCTAGCCGTGAACGTTAAGTTAGCTGGCGTTTTGGGCCAGGTTACTTAACCAGACGCTTGGGAGACACGCACCATGGCTCCCAAACGAGGAGAAAGACCGCTCTTGTGGCTTTCTCCGGTCTTCACCGCAGGCGGAACCCTAACCACCGCAGGCGACAAAACGCAAAAAGACAAAGTTAAGTATTGGGGGAATTCATTTGGCAACCGTCACGGTACAATCACTCACTTACACCTACCCGAAGCAGTCGCGCCCGGTGCTGGACCAATTGTCCGGTACCTTTCCCGCAGGTAAGTTCTCCCTGCTCACCGGTGTATCCGGTGGCGGGAAATCCACACTGCTTAAATTAATTGCGGGCCTCTTACCAGATCCCAGTTCAGCCATCACCTTTGACGGCCAACCGCTCAGTGCCATTGCTCCGGGCAAGCGCGCCAGTGCGGTATCCATGCTGTTTCAAGAACCCAGCACGCAGTTCACCATGGATACCGTGACCAACGAGTTGCAGTTTGCTCTGGAAAATCAGCAGGTTCCGGCCGCTGAGATCGCCGATCGAAGCGCCGCCGCCCTGACCTTTGTGGGCATCACGGATCTCGCCCACCGCAAGCTCATGCAGCTATCCGGTGGCGAGCAACAGAAGGTCGCGTTAGCCATCATCGTGGCCATGAACAGCGACGTCATCCTGTTGGACGAACCCTTCGCCAGCATCGATCCGCCCACTCGACTGGTCCTACTCGAGAAGCTGGTCGCGCTCTGCACGCAACGGGGCAAGACGATTATCCTCGCCGATCACGACCTAAGCGGCTATCAGCAGTGGGTCGACCATCTGGCCGTCTTGGCGGATGGACACCTCACCCTACTGTCTACGGCGGAAACGCGTGCCCGGTTCGCCGCCTTTACTCCGCAACGCCTCCAACTCACCCACGTTCAACTGCCGGCCGACCAACTGACCGTTTGCTTACACGGACATCAACTGGGGCTGGCTCACGGTGATCGCCAGCTAGTGACGCCACAGGATCTGCGGCTGTACGCACACCGGACGACACTCATCACCGGCCCCAACGGCAGTGGGAAGTCCACGTTGTTCAAGGCCCTCGTACGGTTGGGACGCTATCAAGGGAACATCACCTACCGCGACACCGACATTAAGAAGATTCGTAAACGTCACTACGCCCGGCAAGTCGGCCTGATGTTTCAGGCGGCCTCCGCTCAATTTCTCAACGTCACCGTCGCTGAGGAACTGGCGTTATCGCAAAAATACGGAAATAACACCTACTTCACGCCGACCCGAATCCAACAGCTCCTGCAGCAGTTAAATCTTGCGGGGCGTGAAGATCAGGTCCTCTACTCACTCAGCAGCGGACAACAGAAAAAGATTCAACTGCTGTGCATGCTCATCATGGCGCCGGCGGTTCTGCTCCTAGACGAACCGCTCAAGGGCCTCGACTACGCGTCCATTCAAGTCGTCATGCACATTCTGACGACCGTTCAGCGTGATCTTCACCTCACGTTAGTTTTAATCAGCCACCAGCTCAGCGGCTTAGACGATCTGGTCGACCTACATTTACAACTCGCCGACCGACACCTCACGTATCTGGGGGTGAGTGCATGAATCCTTCACTCAAACTCGCCTTACTGGTGCTGATTGCGCTGGAGGTTTCCTTCACTCAGGTCTGGAGCGTCAATGTGGCCCTGATTGTGGTCAGCCTCGGTCTGATGCTCGTCAACCACATCGCTTGGCGGCGACTGTTCTGGCTGACGCTAATACCTCTGATCTTCGCTAGCACCTTGGTCTGGTCACTGATGCTCCGAGGAAACGCATCCAATCATTTCCTGCTGGTTCTCTTTACACGGATGTTCGTGTACGTCTACATGGGAGGCTGGTTCACGCTAACCACCAATCCGCTTTGGCTTACTCATTCGCTGGAACAAAACGCCAAGCTGCCCAGCAAGTTCGCCTACGGTTTTCTGGCGGCCTTTAACCTGATGCCCAAGATTCAGGCGGAAGTGGCCACCGTTCGTGCCGCCGCACTGATGCGCGGCGAGATGCTCCACGTGTGGTCGCCCCGACTGTATTTCAAAGTCATCCTGGCCGCCATGAACTGGTCAGACCAGATCGCCGCCGCGATGACCTCTCACGGCTTTGTGGAAGGCGCACCACGAACCCACGCCGAAACGGTGCCCCTAGTGGCCCGCGACTGGTGGTTATTCGCTGGGAGCCTAGTATTGGTTCAACTGGGGCTGTTCATTGGTCTCCCCTAATTTCATGACTAAAGGAGTTTTGACATGTTTACTGACTTAGCACACACCGCGACCTTGGCGTCTTGGACGGCTTCCAAGCACCATCCCTTTATCACCCAACTCTGCGCGGGAACCCTACCGCTGGTGACGTTTCGCTACTACCTGATTCAGGATCATTACTATCTCCAAGAATTCGGCAAGCTCCACGACCTCGCCGCCGACCAGAGTGCCGATCCGCTGGTTGTCCAACAGCTACATGCCGGAGCCGAACACCTCCGCCAGGGGGAAATCGCGGTGCGGCAAACGTTCTTTGACCGCCTACACATCACGGCGGATGAAGTAGCGGCCACCCCCATCGCGCCCACCGGCTACGCCTACACCAGCCACCTCTATCGCGCACTGGCCACGGCCGGTCCGGCGGGCGCTGTGGCGGGACTTTTGCCCTGTTACTGGCTCTACGCCGAGATTGGCCAAGAGCTGGCTCAGGCCGGTTCACCCGTTCCGATTTATCAGGATTGGCTAAACACTTACGACGCCGACGATTACACCGGTATGATGGCCGATCAATTGGCGCTGGCCAACCGCGTCGCGACACCGGCCAACCAAGCGGAACTCCTGACAATTTTTAAGCGTAGCAGCTGGTACGAGTTAAACTTCTGGCAAATGGCCCTCGATCACGAGACATGGGCCCTGCCTGACGCAACGGATCCGTCAGATTTTTCAGTCGAAAAGTAATGCGGTATAATTAGGGCACCGTACGAGAGAAAGTAGGTGTCGGCAATGAAAAGATTACGACAATTAACATTCTTACAGTCTTTTGGTTATCTGGCCTTGCTACTGGGGCTCCTGATTGAGATTTATGCGTTATTCAACGGTTTAGGCAGTCGGCTATCCGGCGACGACATGTTCGGTGGCGCGGTGGTCTTGGCTTTAGCGATCGCCTTCATCCACAGCAAGAATCTGCCCGTCAATCTGGTTTTGATTGCCTTAAGCACTTTAGGGTTTGCGTACTTCACCTTCATTCACACGCAGGCGTGGTTCTGGACCATTGTCTTGGCGGTGCTTGTGGCCGCGTTCATGGTCTACTTCTTCGGTTTACGCGGTGAGGTTCGCCGCAACCAGAGCGAATGGTTCCACTTCTAACTTCTACAGCTAAACGTCGCGCGTTCCCATTGTCGGAACGCGCGATTTTATTTGTCCGCACAATTTAAAATCACACGAGCCTGGCCGCCTTACCGTTCGCCAAATGACGACAATCGCCTGCGGCTGCCAGGGATTCCGCCTGTTGTGGGGACCGGGGCAAGCCACAAAGCGGTCTTGCCCCTCGCCTTGGAGCCGAAAAATCACGTCTCCAAGGTCGTCCCGAAAAGTAACCTGGTTGAAAAACACCAGCTAACTTTGCCATCACGGCTGGCTCCATCCCTGGCCTCCTCCGGCTATGATTAACCAGCAACACGGTATCGCAGGCAATCCAGTAGAACCTTCCTGTTTGGTCCGAAGAAAATGAACAATAGTAAAATTCGCCATCAATCTAGCCGTGAGTGAGTCAAATCTGAGCTCAGCCGGGGCATTTCTAGCTGGCGGGTTACCAGCTAGAAATGGGTGTCTTGGAAACACCGGGATGTGGTGGTTCCAAGCGAGGGCCAAGACCGCTCCTTCAGGCTTGGCCCGGCCCTTCCCCAGCGTTCCAGCCCAGATTTGGCGAACGGTAAGGCGGCCATTTATCACTTTCTTTTATTCCCACCAAATTTATTTCAGATCAAAAAGAAACGGACTAACCGAAGTTAGCCCGTTTCCCTGCTTGATAAACTACAAGAGACTGTAGTCATGTAATCAATATGATTACCGAAATTTAAAGTGACACAGCCGGTTACCCGGCCCCAGTGGCGGCGTGTTCCCGCGTTATTTTAGACGAATCTGCGAGGCGTGGGTCCGCATGACGTTGACGGCTTCGGCGTGGGTGACCACGTGCGTCACCGTTCGCTTCCCCATGGTGAACCAGGAAAACCCACTCACAATGGCTAACACAACCACTGCGACGGTCAAACTCGAAATGACACGCCTAAGATTCATCCTAACACCTCTTTAACCTTTTTACCGCTTAGCTTAAGCCCTGAATGTCACAGAGTCATGACAACTTGGCCAAATTGCGTTAACAATTTTCTAACTAATCGACAGGAATTGTTATATTGGGTATAAGTTTACGCAATTTTGGCCCGTTCATCAAGTAGAATACAAAAAAACTTGCAGATATCGAGGGTTATTTCACCGCTTTTGCAAAACTTTAGTATAATAAACGTAAGCAGTAATCTGGATTATCATTTGGAGGGATATTAATGAGTCAAGAATTAAATGATCTTGCTGAAGCAATCATCGCCTACCAAAAGAAATACGATAAAACTGATGGCGAAATGGCTTTCGGCTCACGCATTTCAGTCGAAAAGTACCATGCAATCAAGTCAGGTGAACTGGCCCCGACGAGTGACGAACAAAGTGCCTTGAAGAGTCTAATCGCCACCAAGCCGAATTAAGCCAGTTTCATCGAATAAGTTTACAAATTCTGTTTCCTTTTTGCAAAGACAAGTGCGTCAAATCAGTTGAGCTGGTTTGGCGCACTTTTTAATTATTGAACTTCTTCCCAAGCCGTGCGGTAAGCGGCCGCGGTCGTCTCATCGAAGGCCACCAACCGAACCGATTGCACAGTTGTCGTGTGGGCCAAAGCCGTCGCGATGGTCTGCGTTGCGATTCCCGCCGCTTCTTCCAGCGGATAGGCGTAGACGCCCGTGCTGATCGATGGAAAATCAACGGTCTGACAACCATACTTGCCAGCCAGAGCCAAACTATTCCGGTAACAGGCCGCTAGTAGCTCGGCTTCGTGCTGGTCACCACCGTGCCAGACCGGTCCTGGCGTGTGAATCACCCATTTGGCCGGTAGCTTAAACCCGGGCGTAATCCGGGCCTCGCCGGTGGGGCACCCGTTAAAGGGCACACACGCCGCGAACAGCTCTGGTCCCGCCGCGCGATGAATGGCCCCATCGACACCACCGCCACCTAACAACGTGGTATTGGCCGCATTAACGATGGCGTCAACGTGACTCTTCGTGATATCACCATGAATCACCGTAAACTTTGCCATATACTCACTCCTTTGACCACGGCCAGTGCCACCGATGCTTGGTTGGCGCTGGCGCCTTGGCTTCTCGTGCTTTCAGGCGCTTCATGCCCTCCCGGTACGGGTTAGCATAGAGCGCGGATAAATTTAATTTTTGCGGGTCCGCCTTTGCCGCCGGTGCGGTTCGAAACGGCCGCAAGTCCGTGTGACACTTGGGACACCGGTCATCGGTTGCCGTCACCGCCGCACCACAATGCGGACAGAACTTTAAGTCTTCAGCCATGTTGGTCCTCCCTACTTCGGCTGCTGATGTTGCTGGTTACGTTGCCGCCGCTTCTGGGCGTTGACGACCTCTTCCAAGGCCGCTTGCTTCTGTTCTTCCGCCCGACGTTTGGCCGCGGCCACCTGTCTCTGCGCCGCGAGTTGCCGGCGCCGTCGGCTACGATCGCTTAAAAAGCTCCACACACCAACGGCCAGCAGTGCCAGCACAATCTGGACTGGCACCAATGTCCAGTCGGGGTGCTTCACCATGAACAAATTATACGCAATCAAGAGGATGGACATGGCGCCCACCACCGACAACGCATCGCGTAGCCAGCGCGGCATCTTTTTGACTTTCATGGTTACAACTCCTTACAAGTCGCCTTCCACACGCAATTGCCGCTCCACCAGGTAGGCGTCCAAGTATCCGAAGGCCACCTCATCAACGTCGCTGATCCGATAGACCTTGCCAACTTGGTCGAGCTGATTGTCCGCCACCTCGTGGAAGATGAACCGCTCACCGCCGACCTGACTGGGATAACCCAGTAACGTGGTGCTGTCGTGTAACTTCAACCGAATGATGGTCCGAAAGGCCGCCGCCTGATTCAACCGAGCGCTAAATTGGTCGACGGTCGGATCAAACAGTCGCTCATCGTTTAAGACCGGCTGGATCTGCTGTTGCTGCGACCGATTCAATAGGGAGAAGAGTCGCATGGTCTGCAGGTAGTCCGACTCGAGCACCACCGCGTGCAGCTCGGTCAACCGCATCACGGTATAGCCACCGAACTGTCCGGTCATGTCGATCAGGTTCATAATCACCGCATTCTTGGTGACCGTGTTAATCCGCCCCACGAAGAAGAGGTCTTGATCGTGGCTCGGCACCAAGGCCACCAGTGAATCACGACCGGCCAGTTGTTGCAACGTCGCTGGAATCAGATCCGCTGCCGTTACTTCTTTAGTCGCAATGTGCGAGAGTTTTCGCAGACGGGGTGCCGCGATGCCTTGTAAGGTCAATTCCTTACCTTGGAACTCGATGACCTCCAACTCGGCTGGATTTAACGTAAACGTGGCCTGATCCGTGTAGTCGAACTTGTTCAGTAACTGAATCGTGACCTGATCGCCCGCCACACTGGTCACCAACCCCTCGTAGAAGTGGTCGTCGTTTTTCACCACCAACATCAACACCAAGCGGTCAACCCACGCGTGGCTTAACACTTGCCGGCGCAAATCACGCTGACCATCGAAACGCATGGTAAGTCCCCCGGCCTGGACGAACTGCTCTTCTTGCGCCGTTTGAATCCGAAAGGCCATGTTATCCAAATCATCGCTCGAAAATTCCACTTCGTCGATCACCGCAACGTCCAGGAACACGGCGCCGTCCGGTAATCCAAAATCATCAAAAGTGGCAAGGATGATGCCAGTATCGCTGACTGCCGTCACGTAACCGGTATACACAACGTCTTGATTGGTCTGATAAACATTGACTAAGATGTGCTGTGCCAATGCCCGGTTTAAATCATTCATGATTGAATTCAACATGACGACCCCCTTTTTGATTGTCTATCGGGCTCACGGTAGACCGTTCACCCGCAACTTATTTCTACTGTTCTGAAAAGCTTATCATATCTGACTTAAAATAGCTCGTGAACCGCCATCAAATTTTGACTAAGAAACCGCCGTACTCAGATATTCCGCCAGCCGTTCTCCCTGTAAGCCTGCGCTAAGGCCGACCAGCAACTTAATCCGGGCTTTTTGTCCGTTTAATCCCTGGCATAGCATCAGCCCCATCTTCCGCAGCTCAATGCCGCCACCCTGGTAATCATAGATGTCCTCGGCAACGCCATTATAACACCGGGAAACCAGGACTAGCGGAATATGGTGGTCGAGTAGCTGTTGAATGGCCGGTAAGGTAACTGGCGGTAAATTCCCGGCACCCAGGCCCTCAATCACGATCCCCGCCGTCTGGTCATTATCCAACGCTTCAAACAGGCTGGCGTCCATCCCCGCGTAGGCTTTCAACAGGTAGACGTGGTCAACCACGTGGTCAATGTCGCAGACGGCTTCACGAATGAGTTGTTGGAAGTAAATCGGATGCCCCTTTGCCACTAAACCGATGGGGCCAAAGGTTGGTGTCCGGAACGTGGCAACGTTGGTGGTGTGGGTCTTGGTCACGTAGCGAGCGGTGTGAATCTCATCGTTCATGACCACCATGACCCCATTGCCCCGTGAGGCATCGTCTGCGGCCACTTCGATCGCTGTCTGAAAGTTATACAGACCATCGGAGCCAACCTCGTTAGACGAGCGCATAGCCCCCGTTACGACGACAGGAATCGTGCTGGGCAGGGTCAGATCGAGAAAGTACGCCGTTTCTTCCAGCGTATCGGTCCCGTGGGTAATAACCACCCCATCGATGCCGTCTCGTTCGCCCTGATTAATCCGTTGCTTAATTTTCAGCATTTCCACCGGCGTCACGTGGGGGGATGGCAGGTTAAAGAGCTCGTCGGTAATCAGCTCGACGCGTCCTTCCATGATGGTTTCTTGCTGAGCGATGGGGTTCTCCGCGTTAGGCACGACCTCGCCCTTTTCATTTTGAGACATAGAGATGGTGCCACCGGTATGGATGGCCAAGATTTTCTTCATTACCGTCAACTTCTTTCGCAACCCCAATTGTCAAATCAAGTGCAACACAGGACAGTAAGGCGTAAGCATAACCGGATGCATGTTCTTGAAGACCTGTGTTTTGAAGACCTGGGCGGCGCTAGCATAGCCCAGGGATTTACGTAAGCGATGGTTAAGTGCGTTTTGAATGGCTTGGATCGTTGGTAGATCAAAGTTCTTGAGAGAGATGCCCTTCGGAATGTACTCACGGATGAGACCGTTGAGATTCTCATTAGACCCTCGTTCAGAGGGCGTATAAGGATGAGCGAAGTAAACTTTGGTTCCTTGGACCTGATCTAGCTCGGCAAATTCACTGCCATTGTCAAATGTGATTGACTGGAAGTTCTTAGGACCATAGGCCGTAATGACCCCTTGAAGTGCCTGGCGGCAAGTGTCAGCGTGGTAGTCAGGAATCTTAACGATGATTTCAAAACGACTGACACGCTCGGTTAATGTCATCAGTGCGGGCTCGCTAGCAACCCGCTTGCCCTTAACTAGGTCTCCTTCCCAGTCACCCACCAAGATGCGTTGGTCGACGATAGCTGGTCGCTCATCGATTGAGCTACCCAATATCTTCTTATTCTTTCGGGAGCGAGTTCGACGAGTGCTCTTTACTCGGCGACGAAGCTTGACTGGTAAATCAGCGTTACAGAGGTCGAGATAACCTAAATCAATGTACCGATAAACCGTGGGGGTCGATGGACACGGCTTGTCCGGATAAAGTTGATGGAATCGGTGGACGAAGCTATCGACACTATCGACTCTAATCTTGGTTTTGAGTGCTTGGACTAACAGCTTGAAGAAGAGCCAGCAACGCTTTAGTAAACCCTTAGAATGGCATTTAAGGCGGTCTTTTTCATAGACAGCCTGTCCTGCTTCAGCAAAATATTGATAGTATGGCAGATAGTCGGAGTTAAGCTGGCGAACCGTGCCACGCTTGATTTCGCGTGAGATAGTACTGGGATTTCGATGAAGATTACGAGCAATTTGGCGAACAGATTGGTGGTCCTTCAAGAACGCTTCAATTTGGCCACGCTCTTCGGCAGAGAGTTGTTGGTAAGTAATGGTAGTGGTATGATTTGACTGGGTCATGGAGATACCTCTTTCTTTTTGGTTTGGTCGCTTAAAAGTATAGGTCTCCATGGCCTATTTGTTTACCCTTAATGTCTTAAGGGGTGTTGCACTTCAATTTTAAATCGGGCACTTCTTTCGCAAAAGATTTCTTGTCCACATTGTACCTTATTTGCTGTAGAATTTAGTTAGAATTAGGAAAGGATGTTCGGAAAAATGGCTAAAAAAGATGAAAGCGCTAAACCCTACCGTCCTGGTGTGGTCGTCCACCCTAAAAAATATAGTAACTCCGGCGGCGTGGCCGACTGGGGACCGCTGCTGGCCTGGTTTAGCAGCATTTTCAAGAAACTATGGCACCGGCATTAGAAATCTGCAAGGGGTGTTGTTTTTTCCATTTTCTCGTGGTAAAGTAAACAACATTCAATTCAAAAAAATAAGTGATTGCCTATATAATGCCAAGATAAGGTTGGCGAGTTTCTACCCAGAGCCGTAAACTCTGGACTATAAGCAAATTGAGGACGAAACTCTTTTTGCCGATGAAAAGAGTTCGTCGGTAGAGTTTTCAGAAAGCCCCCTTTTTGCAAGGGAGCTTTTTTGTTTTCAATCGTTTTCTTGGCGGCGTATGGACATCACGAGAAGGAGGAACTTTTCTTGCAGTCCACTAAGTCCGCGAATACAGCGTCATCAGATACCAGTCGACCACTGCCCATGTGGCGGGCGGCCATCCTTGGATTTCAGCATTTATTAGCCATGTATTCCGGTGACGTCATCGTGCCACTGTTGATTGGGGGCGCCCTGCACTTCAACGCCATGCAGATGGCCTACCTGATCAGCGCGGATATCTTCATGTGTGGGGTCGCAACCCTGCTTCAGCTCAAACGCACGCCGTTGACTGGAATCGGGTTACCCGTGGTTCTGGGTTGTGCGGTGCAGGCCGTCACCCCCCTCAGCGCGATTGGTAATCAATATGGCGTCGGCGTGATGTACGGTGCCATTATCAGCGCCGGGATCTTCGTCTTTCTCAGCGCCGGTTGGTTCTCCAAGATTAAGCACTTCTTTCCACCGGTCGTGACCGGATCACTCATCACCATTATCGGTTTTACACTGATTCCCGTGGGCTTTCAGGACCTCGGTGGCGGAGACGCGACCGCCAAGAACTTCGGCGATCCCAAGATGCTACTGGTTGGTTTCTTGACGATGGGAATTATCCTCGGGCTCAACGTCTTTGCTAAGGGCTTCCTGAAGTCTCTAGCGATTCTCGCCGGCATCCTAATCGGTACGTTGATTGCGAGTGCCATGGGGATGGTGTCACTCCGTGCGGTTGGTCAGGCCAGCTGGTTCCACCTGCCGCAATTCTTCTACTTCGGTACGCCCAAGTTCGAGTGGTCATCGATTCTGACCATGATTCTGGTGTCACTAACGACCATGGTCGAGTCGACCGGCGTCTTCTTTGCCCTCGGTGAAATCACTGGTCGGCAAATTGGTGAACGAGATTTGAAACGCGGCTACCGGGCCGAAGGAATTGCCGTGATTCTGGGCGGCCTGTTCAACACCTTCCCCTACTCGACGTTCTCGGAAAATGTGGGCGTCGTCCAACTGTCCGGCGTGAAGACCCGTAAGCCGCTGTACTTCTCAGCGCTATTCTTGATGCTGTTAGGCTTGCTACCCAAGATTGGGGCACTGGCAACCGTCATTCCCGATGCCGTCCTAGGTGGCGCCATGATTGTGATGTTCGGCATGGTCGGGGTGCAGGGAATTCGGATGCTCCAACAGGTCGATTTCAAAGATAACAATAACCTGTTGGTCTCCGCCATCTCCATCGGTCTGGGCCTCGGTGTCACGGTCTATCCGCAGATCTTCCAGGCGATGCCACAATCCCTTCAGATTGTACTGAACAACGGCGTCGTCATCGGCAGTTTCTCCGCGGTCATTTTAAATATTGTATTTAACATGCGGCCACACCGGGCGACTGCACCTGCAACTGCCCAAGCGCGGGTAAATACCGCCGCGCAACCGCAAAATAAATAATTGCGTCATCGTTGTCCGTCACTTAGCCGATAACCGGGTCCTTTGCCTGGGTTATCGACTTTTTTCTTACATTAATTCGCCCCATCCCCAGCGGTCCACGCGGCTTCCTTTGGGATTCATGGCCGGTTCGCGTATAATGTGGGTATTAACTGCGAAGAGGAGCACGACATATGCTAAGTATTCAGCACATCAGCAAGCAATTCGGTCCCGTCAAGGCCCTGAATGACGTCAGTTTTGAGGTCCCCAACGGTCAGATTCTGGGCTTGATTGGTCAAAACGGTGCGGGTAAGTCGACCACCTTTCATAGCATCTTGAATTTTATTAAATACGACGGCACCATCCGCTGGCAAGGACAACCCTTATCGCCGGCCGATTTCGATACGATTGGCTACCTCCCTGAGGAACGGAGCCTGATGACCAAGTTAACCATTGAACAACAGATTATCTATCTGGCGCGGCTAAAGGATCAATCAGCCAAAGACATTCGACCACAGATTGACGACTGGCTGGGCCGCTTTGCCGTCAAGGGCACGCGGAAGAGTCGGATTAACGACCTGTCCAAGGGAAATCAGCAGAAGGTTCAACTGATCTGTACCTTGATTCATCACCCGAAGTTACTGATCCTAGATGAACCCTTTAGCGGCCTCGACCCGGTCAACGCCGACCTGCTCAAGCAGGCGATTCTGACAGCCAGAGACGATGGTGCGGCGATTATCTTTTCCAGTCACGACATGGAAAACGTCTCGGAACTGTGCGATCAATTGGTCATGCTGCGGAAGGGCGACATGGTCCTTCAGGGCACGCTCAGCGAGGTCCGTAACCAATTTGGTAAGACCGAGCTCTATGTGACCACCGATTGGTCAGCCAAACGACTGGCTACACTCCCCAGTGTCGATCACGTCGACCAGCGTCAGCCCGGCCAATACCGTCTGCATTTGACGGACCCCGCAGCTGGTCCCGCCATCTTCGCCGAACTGACCCAGGGCCACTACATCGAGGAGTTCAGCCAACAGCCGCCAACTCTCGACGAAATCTTCCGCATGAAAGTGAGTGAAGGCCATGCATAAAACTTGGATTGTCACGCTAGAAACGTACTTCCGCCAGATTAAGTCCTGGAGCTTTCTGTTCATGGTCATCGGTCCCTTCCTGATGATTGGGCTGACTGTTGGGATCAGCTACCTCAGCGCCAACAGTGCTTCGAGCAGTAAGCAAGTCGCCGTCATTAGCACCTCGCAGCCGTTACGTCAGGCTTATCTCAAGCAGCAGACAGATTCGCTGAACACTAAGATTACCACGGTAGCGGCGGCCAAATCGGCAATCAACAAGAACCATCTGGCGGGATACCTCAAGCTCAGTGAGTCGGCGCATCAGATTCGGGCCGACTACCACGGCAGCAGTGCCATGGCCAGCGGCTTGAAGGCCCAGACGCAAAACTTCCTCCAGCAGTATCAACAAGCCCAGAACTACCAACAGGCCAAGCTAACGACGCAACAGCAACGGTTGCTGGCTCGAGCGCCCGTCTTGCAGCAACACATTGAGGAAAAGGCAGGAACAGCGAACTTGGTCAAGACCATTTCGTTCTGGGTTCTGGTTACCATGATTTACATTATTTTAATTACCTACGCCTCAATTGCCGCACAAGAGATTGCCTCGGATAAGGGCACCAAGATCATGGAGATTATCTTCTCCAGTACGACGGCCACCAGTTACTTTGTCGGTAAAATCGGGGGAATTCTGCTGGTGATTCTGACGCAGATTGTCATTTACCTGATTGGTGGCTGGGCGGGCTACCAACTCGCTTGGCGAAGCGCCAGCCTGAAACCGTTGATTGTGGAGAATCAAAGCTTGATTGACGCCGTTATCCATAATCTGTTGAACCTGAATCTGGTCTATCTCTTTCTGGGCGTCATTATCTACACGATTCTCGCGGCGTACAGTGGCGCCGTGGTGGCCAAGGCCGAGGACGCCTCTAAGGCTGCGCAACCGGTGATTATGCTGGGGATGTTTGGCTTTTTCGCCACCTTTCCCTTCCAGAACAACCTCGACGCCCTGTTCGTCAAGATTCTGTCGTACGTACCGTTCTTCTCGTCCTATTTCATGCCCATGCGAATCATCAATGGAACGGTCAATGGCTGGGAACAGTTGATTTCGTTGCTGATTCTACTGGCAGCAATTGCGTTGTTCGCCGGGTACATCGGCAGTCAGTATCAACGCCTGATGCTCCAGACGGATAATCGGAATTTCTGGCAACACCTATTCCACGGCTGGCGGCGACACGACTAACGTCAGTTGAAAAAATCTAACTTACCCATTAACATTTTTAGCCGGCGTGCTATAATTAATAGGTAAGTTTCGGGCCCTTAGCTCAGCTGGGAGAGCGCCTGCTTCGCATGCAGGAGGTCGTCGGTTCAAATCCGGTAGGGTCCATTTGGGCTAAATTAGTCAGTCAGAATGCTGATATACCGGCATTCTGATTTGCAATTTAATCACGAATTCGTTCGAAATCACAATCAATGGTAACTTTTTTGGTAACCATTGACTCAAGCACACCTTGGCAGGGGCAACACAAAAACTGTTAGCTTAGCGGCTAGCAGTTTTTATTTTGACCATTTTAGGGGCTTAGTAAAAGGTCTCACAAACACTTGATCATTAGCGTCCGGTCAGTTATCTGTGAGACGCTTCTCTTTCGGATAACACTATGGGTTACGAATCAAACTTCACATTTGCATTTGCCCTTTCTAACTTTGTCAGCGCAAATTCACCATCACCTTCACGAGAAGCTCGATAATAGCCTAAAGTAGCTTGGCCTACCCGCACCATCTTTTCAGACGTCCGCGTGTAAGGGACCGTGAAAATCTGATGCCGTGCTTTTTGATACCTAACTTCTCGGCCATTGACGGCCGCCACTGAGTTTACGAAATCATAGGAATAGGCATTCATTTTTTCACTGATTCTTCGCTGCTTTTTCTTCACCGTCACCGAGGCCGGCAGCAATCGTGGCTGTTTAAATTTAGTCGCCTGCAGCCGCGCCAATTGACGTTGATCAGTTGAAATTATCCGCTTATCCGTCTTAATATTCGCAAAACTAACGACTGTGGCGTTCTGATTGCGTTTTAGATTTTTCTGTTCTTCAGCCAGTGCTTCGCGAGTCGTTGCAATTAGTGTGCGCCGTCTTGCGATAAAATCTTGTTTGGCCCACACGCTTCCCTCTCGCACCAGCTGATCAGTAGACAGCTTAACGACATCCCCCAGCGTAACTGTGGTGGGCACCCGAAAGGCCATTGCCCGACCATTTTGCGTAATCACGATGGCCTTCAATGGTGTGCTCGCTTTAGGCGTTGCCTGACTGGCGGCGAGATACCACGCACGAGCTCGAGAACTTCGCGCGGATTCCCCAAACGCTACATCCCCACTACTCGCAGTCTTCCGCCTACTGGTAGACTGATTGCCACAGGCACCTAAGGATAAGACCGCTAGAATGATTAAGCCCATTATCATTTTCTTTTTCATTAAACGAAACACTTTCCTGGTGACGCCACCATCTTAATTGAGTTGATTGCTTTAGATTATACCCGATACCTGCGTTATCTTTCAAAAGAATAACCACTGACAGAAAAAAAGGACTCACCTCATGAGCCCTTCTGTGTTTATTACTTTAGTTGATGTCACTTTGAGTTACTTATAGGCCTGAACCTTAACCTTCTTGGAATCAGAGAGCAAGTGGAAGGTGTAGACGATCTTACCATTCTTTTTAACAACCTTACCGTTCTTGACCTTCTTAGCATAATACCCGGCCTTGGCCCAAGTAGACTTTGCCTCTGGCGCCTTGATAGTCTTGGTAAATGTCCCCTTCTTGCTCAAGCGAACATACTTATAACCCTTGTATGTGGTGATACGATCCCAGGTTGCTTTGTGTTTCTTCGCATTGGTCTTGTTGTTTACCTTGATTGTTCCGCTAACCTTAACATACTTGTTGGACTTCGTTTTCTTTGAGGTCAACTTCGAAACTTTGTACGCGTAAGCTCTGGCTTTCTTCTTTGCTGCTGCTTTCTTGGCAGCCTTCTTCTTGGCCGCTTGTTTCTTTAATACTTGATTATACTTATATTCATTTGAAGACTTATCCTTTAAACTGTTAGGGTCGTCGACCTTCGCGTCCTCAACAGCCATCTTCTTTTGAGCTGCTGACATCGAATTCCATGAATTCTTATCATCTACTTTGGCTTGTTTCTCAGTAATTTCATAAAATCCTCGTCCAGACGCCGCATGGGCCGTAACATCATTGCCAATACTCGTAAAGGTTGGGACCGCGATACTTAATCCCATTACTGCTGTCATTAACACGACAGTCGATTTCAATTGACTCTTTTTCATATACAAACTCCTCCACCTTTAAATTTGCTCATCATAAAAATATCAATACATAATTATTTTTGCGATGATTATTGTTACTGGTTGACTTAGTAATAAGATAACTATGCCGCTTATCTTCTGGTTTGAACAGCCGTTATTGGCTTGTACAACTCAAGTTGAGATATGGCTAGATTGCGGTTAGTTGCGACAAGCTCCTGGGTAAATATCCTCAAGCTCCATTACTTCTCTCCTGACCAACTAACTATCTACACGTTAAAATCTTTCCAACGTCTAACTACTCAACTTTCTGTGCTACTCGGCCACATCTTCCTAACCAAGTCAATTCGCTTCAATCCTTTATGTTAATTACCAATACAAACATAGCCTAAACATTATCCCCTACTACCGAATTACAGTAAGCTAGAAGAAAGGCTGAGTTACCGTTTTTTAACAAGGGGGGAATGTGTGGGAATTGGATAAATCAGCGGTTCCCGCATGCCAAAATGAAAACTAAAGTGAAAGATACTAAATTTCTTGCATATTCCATGAAACAAATCGCTGAAAAGTATGGCTTTGAGTTGTTTTCCGTGGACTTAGTTGCCGCCTTCAACGAGTCGCCCTATCGCCAATGTCATCCAAAATCCATTATCTTCTTCACCAAAAATACGGATCAACAGTTGATTGCCTTCTTGAGTTTTTGGCACGGCGCTTGGCATCCACTTGATAATCCGCAAAAGTATAAGGTTTATTTCAACACCACCCGGCCAGACTTCACCAAATCCCTAGCCGTCAAATTTGCCGATGAACTCAACTACCTGACCGACAAGTCCGCCAGCCCACTGAAACCGCAAGACTTTATAGCCGCAGAGGATTGGCAACAAATGCAAGATTACTAATCACCGAATCAACTTGGGGGAATCTTTTTTCAATGAATCATACTCAGCCGCGCGCTTTCTTAGGTTCTAAGAAGGCGTTTTTTCTTTTCATTGACCCCTTATCATGGCGTTAATTGCCTCCATTAATTATCTGACCCAATCACCATCTTTTTTCGTTCCCTTTTACGTTCAAACCCGCTATAATCAATAAAGTTACACCGGATTTATCCGCGACACTATTCATTTAACAGAGGAGGTTGCCTGATGACAGAACCCATTATTACCCTACGCCACGTCACCAAGCGTTACGATTCCCATACCATTCTCAACAACATTAATCTAACGCTGGAGTCTGGTAAATTTTACACCCTGCTCGGACCATCGGGCTGCGGCAAGACCACGATTCTGCGGGCGATTGCCGGCTTCATGCAAGTCTCCGAGGGCGATGTACTTTTCGCCGGCAAACGGATCAATGAAGTTCCCGCCAACAAACGCAACGTCAACACGGTCTTTCAAGACTACGCCCTCTTCCCTCACATGACCGTGGCGGAAAACGTAGCGTTTGGTCTGACCCTTAAAAAAGTAGCCAAGGCCGAAATCGCTGAACGCGTGGCCAAGGCCCTCAAACTGGTCCAACTCGCCGACTACGGCGACCGCGCCATCAGCGAACTCTCCGGCGGTCAGCAACAACGCATCGCTATCGCCCGGGCCATCGTCATGGAACCCAAGGTACTCTTGCTCGACGAACCACTCTCGGCCTTAGACGCCAAGCTCCGTCGCCAAATGCAGTATGAACTTCGCGATTTACAACAACGCCTTGGCATTACCTTCCTCTTCGTCACGCACGATCAGGAAGAAGCCCTCGCCATGAGCGACGAGATCTTCGTCATGAATCAAGGCGAAGTCCTGCAGAGTGGCTCCCCCGTCGACATCTACGATGAACCCATTAACCACTTCGTTGCCGACTTCATCGGGGAAAGTAACATTCTCCCCGCCAAGATGATCGAAGATTTTCAGGTGGCTTTCGGCGGTCACCAATTCGAATGTGCCGATGCCGGGATTCCCGACAACGAGCCTGTCGAGGTTGTCATTCGTCCAGAAGACCTGACACTGACGACCCGCGACCAAGCGAAATTAATCGTGACGATCGACACCCAACTATTTCGGGGAGACTATTACGAAATCGCCGCGACCGACAACCACGGTAATAACTGGTTGATTCATTCAGTCAACCCGGCCGAAGATGGCGCGACGGTCGGCATCACCTTCCGCCCACAAGACCTCCACGTCATGCGTTTCGGCGAAAAGGAAGCCGAATTCGACGCCCGCCTCGAAACCTACGAAGAATTGGAGGATGATCACGTTGACCAAACGTAGAACTTGGGCGTACTTCATCCCCTACGGCCTCTGGCTGGCGCTCTTCGTGATCGCCCCCGTCGCCCTCATCATCTATCAGTCCTTCTTCGACCTCGGCCATCATTTCACCTTTGGCAACTATGGCACTTATTTTCAATCCGCCACCTACTTAAAAATGACGGCCAATTCCGTGTGGTACGCCCTACTCATCACGCTCTTTACCGGGCTGATTAGCTACCCCACGGCCTACTTTATTCATCAACTCAAGCATCGACAGTTCTGGCTCTTATTAGTTATCTTACCAACCTGGATTAACATTTTATTGAAGGCCTACGCCTTTATCGGCATTTTTAGTCAGGCCGGCCTCGCCAATCAATTTTTCACGTTCATTGGCATTGGTCCCCAACAGATTCTTTTCACCAACGCCAGCTTCATCTTCGTGGCGACCTACATCCAGATTCCTTTCATGATCCTACCCATCTACAATGCCCTCGATGATCTTAACCCCGCCTTCATCAACGCTAGCCGAGACTTAGGCGCCAGCAATTGGCAGACCTTCCGCCACGTCATCTTTCCGCTGACGCTTCCCGGCGTTAAGGCCGGTGTGCAAGCCGTCTTCATTCCATCGCTTTCCCTCTTCATGTTGACCCGTCTGATTGGCGGTAACAAGGTCATCACGCTGGGGACGGCGATCGAAGAGCATTTCCTGACGACCATGAACTGGGGGATGGGGTCCACGATTGGTGTGGTCCTCATCATCGCCATGATCGTGGTCATGTTACTGACGGGCGATCAAAAGGTGAAGGGAGGGACGCCCCGATGAAACACAAACTGGCAACGGGGTACTTAATCCTCGTCTTCATCATTCTCTACGCACCTATTATTTTTCTGATTGCGTACTCATTTAGTCAGGGTGAAACGATGACCAACTTTCACGGGTTTACCTGGCGTCACTACCAAACATTGTTTAGCGACGCGCGGATGCTCGCCATCGTCGCCAATACGTTACTCATCGCCTTATTGTCGGCCCTCATCGCCACCCTGATTGGGACGCTGGGCGCCCTCAGCATCACCCGAACCACGCGGCGAGTCACGCGCGAGTCCTTATTGACCCTAAACAACGTCCTCATGGTCTCACCGGACGTCATCATCGGCGCTAGTTTTCTGATCTTCTTCACCATGTTGAAGATCCCCTTGGGCTTTGGCACGGTACTCATGAGTCACATTGCCTTTGAGATTCCCATCGTCGTCCTGATGGTCCTGCCACGGTTGCGCGAAATGTCGACATCCCTGCTCGACGCCGCTCAAGACCTCGGGGCCACCACCCGACAACTGCTGACGCAGGTCATTATTCCCTTTATCTCGCCGGGCATCTTCGCCGGTTTCTTCATGGCGTTGACCTACTCGCTGGATGACTTCGCCGTCACTTTCTTCGTGACCGGTAACGGCTTCTCCACGCTGTCCGTGGAAATCTATTCGCGTGCCCGCCAAGGCATTAACTTGGAAATCAACGCCTTATCCGGGGTCATGTTCCTCTTCTCCCTCCTTCTCGTGGGCGGCTACTACTGGATTCAGCAGGCCGGCCATAAGCGGCGACAACGGAAGCGGGAGGTGGCCTCATGAAACGTCTCGTGAGTCTCATCATCGGTTTATTAGCGATTTGCGGTCTACTGGGCTATTCGGCCCATCAGCTTCAGGCCTCAAGCGGCAGTACCGGCCAGAAGGTGCTGAACCTCTACAACTGGGGCGACTACATTGACCCGCAACTACTGACAAAATTTCAGCGCGAGACCGGCTACCACGTCAACGTGGAAACCTTTGACAGCAACGAAGCCATGTATACCAAGATTAACCAGGGCGGCACACACTACGACTTAGCCATTCCCAGCGAGTACATGGTGGCGAAGATGAAGCGCGCCCACCTGTTGAAACCGCTCGACCGCAGTCGGTTAACCGGCCTGACAAACTATGACCGGCAGTTTCTGAACCAGTCGTTTGATCGGGGCAATCGCTACTCGCTGCCCTACTTCTGGGGGACGTTGGGTATCATCTATAATGATAAATTCATCCGCCCTGGGACAATTCACCATTGGAACGATCTCTGGTCGGTGAAGTACCACGACAAAATCATGCTGATTGATTCCGCCCGCGACATTATGGGCATGGCCCTGGTCTCTCAGGGTAAGTCGATGAATACGACCGATCCCACGACGCTGCGGGCGGCTGAACGAAAGCTCAACCGCTTAGCCCCCAATGTGAAGGCCACGGTGGCCGATGAAATCAAGATGTACATGACCCAAAACGAAGCCCCACTGGCCGTTGACTGGTCCGGGGAGGCCGCCGAGATGCTGGCGAACAACGCCCATCTCCATTACGTAGTCCCTAGCGAAGGCAGCAACCTGTGGATTGACAACTTCGTCATTCCCAAGACGGCACAACACACCGACGCCATTTACGCCTTTCTCAACTTCATGTCGCGGCCGGAAAACGCCGCGCAGAACGCCGAATACGTGGGCTATGCCACGCCTAACCGTGCGGCCAAGGCCCAGTTACCGCGCAAGGTCCGCGACGATCGGCAATTCTATCCGGACGCTACGACCCTACGACATTTGGAAGTCTACCGAGACTTGTCCCCAACCAAGGTTGAGTTGTACAATGACCTCTATTTGGAATTCAAAATGCACCATTAACCCGTTAGCAAAAGCCCCGCAACGACACAGCGTTGTGGGGCTTTTGCGTAGATTAAATGATTATTGACAGAGTATTGCATGCATTCAGGGTAGTTTTAGCATTGGTAGTTTCATTGCAGCTCTCGTGGCCGTTTCCAATAGCCATAATCTCGCCAAAACTTGGCGACCAGTAAAATTGGCGCACTGCCACAAGGTAACTTTACCCAAAGCTACCAGCAATATAATCCTGAGTGACCGGAATTTGGGGATTGCTAAACATTGTCCCGGTTGGAGCGTACTCCATAATGTGACCCAGATGGAAGAACGCACACTGACTGCTAATCCGTGACGCCTGTTGCATGTTGTGCGTCACAATAATAATCGTATACTTCTTCTGCAGTTCCAGCAGCGTCTCTTCGACCTTCACCGTGGAGATGGGGTCGAGCGCGCTACATGGTTCATCCAGTAATAGGACATCGGGCGCCATCGCAATCGACCGCGCGATACACAGCCGTTGTTGCTGACCACCAGAAAGTGACAACGCACTCTTGTCCAGATTATCCTTAACTTCGTCCCACAGCGCCGCGCCCTTCAGGCTTTGCTCGATTCGTTCGTCGAGTTCAGACTTTTTCTTAATTCCGTTGGCGCGTAAGGCATAGACAATATTCTCACGAATTGACTTGGCAAATGGATTCGGCCGTTGAAAAACCATGCCGATATGCCGCCGAATCTCGTAAATATTGACGCCGGGTTCGTTGATGTTCACGCCGTGGTACCAGATCTTACCGGTCACCGTGGCAATCCCATCATTCATCCGGTTCAGTGACCGCAGATACGTCGATTTCCCGGAACCTGAGGCGCCAATCAATGCCGTAATCTGATTCTTGGGAAAGGCCAAGTTCGCGTCAAACATCGCATGATTTTCACCATAGAACACTTGCATGTTCTCGGTCTTCATCGCCAAGGCCGTCTTGTCGTCGAACGTCTGCACGGCCGTTTCTTCAAATGAATACTGTTTTAACATCTTGACACCTCCTACTTGCTAGCCGTGACGCGACGATACAGATACGTTCCCAGTAACCGTGCGCCCAGGTTAAAGAGCAGAACGGCAATGATCAGGACGGCCGATGCTGCCGCGGACAGTGCCGCCGCATTGCTGGCCAGACCTTCCGTATTCACCTTCCAGATGTGCACCGCTAAGGTTTCAGCGGGGCGGAATGGATTCAACGGACTGGCAGGGTCCATCGGGTTCCAATCCGCAAAGTTGGTCACGGGGGCACTCTGACCCGCCGTGTAAATCAAGGCTGCGGCTTCCCCGAAGACCCGCCCCGCACTCAACACAATCCCGGTCACAATCCCGGGAAGCGCGACGGGTAAGATGATGCCAATTTCGGTCTTCCATTTCGATAAGCCTAGCGACAGGCCAGCTTCACGCTGACTCCGTGACACCGCACTCAATGATTCTTCAATATTCCGCGTTAACAGTGGCAGGTTGAAGAAGGTCAAGGCGATGGCACCGGAAATAACGGAGAAGCCAATCTTGAACTTAACCACGAAGAGCAAGAACCCGAACAGCCCCACCACCACGGATGGCAAGGAACTCAGGACTTCGATAGCGGAACGAATCAGACTGGTCCGCCAATTGTCCTTGGCATATTCAGCCAAGTAAATCCCGGCCCCCAAAGAAATCGGCACGGAGATTAACATGGTCAGAACCAGCAGGTAAAAAGAATTGAACAGTTGGACGCCAATCCCGCCGGCACCACTAAAGGCATCGGTTGCCCCGGTCAGAAATGACCAGCTAACGTGGGGGAGCCCCGCCGTCAAAATATAAGCCAGCAGGAAGAAGAGAATGCCCACCACTGAGGCGACAATCAAATCAATGACAATCGTTGCAATGAGATCCGTACGTTTAGCGTTCATGTTTGAGTTGCCCCCTCTTAGCAATGATCCGCACTAAGGCGTTGAAGAACAGTGACATCAGTAACAGAATTAAGGCTAATGACCACAACGCGTTGTTTGGCAACGTGCCGTCAATGGTGTCCCCAATCCCGGTCGTCAGTTGACTCGTCAGCGTGGAGGCCGGCGAGATCAGGTTTTTCGGCATGATAGCGGCGTTCCCGATGACCATTTGAACGGCTAAGGCTTCCCCGAAGGCCCGGGCCATCCCGAAGATAATCGCCGTCAGGATACCGGAAGTCGCGGAGCGCAGAATCACGCGAGAAACCGTCTGCCACCGCGTTGCACCTAAGGCCAGTGAGGCTTCCTTGTAGAAGCGTGGAACGGCCCGTAAACTGTCGACCGTCATGGACGTAATCGTCGGTAGCACCATGACGAACAGGACGAATGTGGCGGAAATAATCCCGAAACCAGAACCACCAACCAGATGCCGCATGAACGGCACAATTACGGCCAGACCGATGAACCCGTAAACAACGGAAGGAATCCCAACCAACAATTCAATCACGGGTTGTAAGAACTTACGCCCCTTGTTCGGTGAGATTTCGGTCATAAAGATCGCGGTGCCGATGGCAAACGGCGTTGCGACGATCGCCGCGGCAAACGTGACTGCGAATGATCCTAAAATCATGGGTAACGCGCCAATCTGGCCTTGATCGGGTGCCCAACTGGTTCCCGATAAGAACTTCCAGAGGTTGACGTGGTTTTGCGTAAACGTGGCAATCCCTTTAGAGGTGATAAACCACAACATTGAGGCAACAACTAGAATAATAATACCAATACAGAAATAACTGACACCGCGCCCAATCCAATCCTCACGGGTCGCTTTAGTTGCTTGGTGCAACCGGGCATCCCACTCATGAGTTTGGGCGTCTTGTTTTTTTAAATGAATATTAGTTTGCTCCATTAGATGACTCCCCCTTAAAAAAAGTGAAGGTGCTGCGAACGCACCTCCACCCCGTATCGACTACTGACAGACAGTTGTTCGCTTAGTTTTGCGTCACAACACCCTTAGCGTCCTTGATCACTTTCATATCATGGATACTGATGTAACCCATGTCTTTGACTAAACTGTTTTGAACATCCTTGGAATCCATGTACTTCAGGAATGCAGCAGTTGCCTTGTCAGGCTTGCCCTTCGTGTACATGTGTTCGTAGGACCAGATCTTCCACTTGTTGGTTTGCACGTTGCTATCGGTAGGCGTTACATTGTCGATAGAAACGGCTTGTAACTTGTTCGTGAAGTAGGAGAAGGCCAAGTAGCTAATCGCACCTGGTGTGGTGGAAACGATCTTCTGAACGGCACCGTTAGAATCTTGTTCCTGTGACTTCACAGCGGTTGCACCCTTCAGAACAGCATTTTCAAAGGTTGCCCGAGTCCCACTACCTTGAGCCCGGTTGATGATGACGATCTTTTGGTCCTTACCACCGACTTCTTTCCAGTTGGTAATCTTACCCGTAAAGATCTTCTTCACTTGTGCCATCTTCAGGTTCTTGATGCCGGCATCCTTGTTAACAACTGGGGCCATCCCCACGACAGCCACCTTGTGGTCCGTCAACTTGTCGGCCTTAATTCCAGCCTTTTCTTCGGCAAAAATATCAGAATCCCCGATTGAAACGGCACCGGCCTGAACTTGACTTAAGCCAGTTCCGGAACCGCCACCTTGGACGGTCAAGTTGACCTTGCTATTCTTACCAGTAAAGTTGGCCCCCGCCTTAGCAGCCAGTGGTTGTAAGGCGGTCGACCCAACGGCGGTTACCTTCCCAGAAAGCGGTTCGCTACTGCCCTTACTACTCGTGGAACTTGTTGCCTTGCCACAACCGACTAATAACAAACTGATTGCTGCAATCCCCATTGCTAACTTTGATCCCTTATTCATCTCTGTCACTCCATGTCTTTAAAGATAGTAGAACCACTTCAAGAATTGCGCGAAGCTTTTCTTAAAATGCCTCCCCATAACTTACAACCCTGATTCTAAGCGATGAATATATATTATTCGTAGCAATCGTGTAAATTTTCGGTAAATGTTGCCAAATTCGCTATAAATTCATTTATATTACGGTAGTTAAGCCCCAAACACGATAATTAACTTAATCTGTGACGTTAATTGCGTCTACTCCCGAAATTGGCTAGAATTAGGGGTAAGAGGTGACCAGCAGTGGCAAATAAAAGTGAAAGAAAAGCACGGCACGCCATGATCGTTGATATGAACGATTTTCTGATGGATTACGCAGCAGCTAAATTGGGAGCAAAAGCCGATTTAGCCCAACAAGTGGCGACAGCCGGTAAGAACGACCTGAGTGGCTTGGACGATTTATTCAAGGATAACGGCGTCGGCCGCCGAACCAAGTATCTCGACCTCGCTTCCGGCTTCCTAAGAGACGAAGCGGATGCTGAAGGCGACACAGCTTCTACGGACTTCGATGCCCAAATTAAGGCAATGGGCCAGGAAGCCATCGACTACCTCGGCAGCCATCCCCAAGAATTCAACCGTTGGGAAGAAGCTTAAACACCAATACCGTTAGCGCGGTGACTTTAGAAAGTCACGCCGCTAACGGTATTTTTTCGTTCATATTATCTTGACGTTCATCAAAGGTGGGGTGAAACCCTCTAAGTAGATGCTTCGAGTACCATCGGAAACAAAAAAGGCCGGAAAATCACTTCCGACCGATACATCCTATTTCTCTCTTCGGTAAACAACCGAAGCAGTTACTTCCAATCCCACAAATCTGCCTTCATATTTGTCCCAATAATCTGTGTTAACAAATCAATAAACTGATCGGGCATGTACTTGGTCGTGTCCAACTGGGTCGGCTGATCGTTGACCCGGGTAATGACCAATCCCGAGTGTTCCAAATATAGCCCGTACTTGGGCGCAATTTCACATAATCTTGCTACTTGTTCTTCACTCACCGCTAAGTCTCCTCGAAAAAATCACTTAACTTGAGCTTAGCGAATCAGCACCGGCGCGTCAAGCGGCTAGTAGCAACACTTATCCGCGGCCAATTGTTGATGAATGGCGCCCGCCAATAGTGCCTCGTCTGGGCCCTCGGCTACCACGCGAACGTAGTGGCCCGCGTAGTCCATCAGCCCGGCGATCTCGTCTTGTCGGCTCGGGTCAATCTCGACATCACGAATCTTGATGGTCACCTTACCCGTGTGCTTGCGACAGATCTTTTCAAATGCAGCGGCCTCGTCAACGGTTGGTAGTTCTTCGAATAATGAGAATCCAATTGTCTTCATCGTGATCACCTCTTACTTCTATTGTAAGCGATTACATATGAAAAGCCAAGACTTTTACAATTATTTCACAAGCATTAAATCTCTTCCGAACACGCGTTCAAAGTCGGTCCAAAGTATGGTATGCTTATTGCCAGAAATGGAGGCGATGTGGGTTTGCCAATTAAATTAGGCGTCCGTGAATTGGTTGAATTCACCTTACGAACCGGTGACTTGGGTAGCACCAGCAACAGCCAAAACACGGCATTATTGGGCGCACGCATTCACCGTCGCCTGCAAAAACAGCGCGGAGAAAATTACCAAAAAGAATATTATCTCGACAAGCACCTAACCTTAAATGGTGAGGACTACCTCCTGCATGGCCGAGCCGATGGCGTCACATTGACCGAAGCCGCCGCCAGTATCGAAGAGATTAAAACCTCGGAGACCGTCTTTGATCAGCTAAGCGACAACACACTGACGCTCTACTGGGGCCAGGTCAAGCTGTACGCCTACCTCCTAATGGAGAAGGAGACCGACCTCGACGACGTGACCCTCACCCTGACGTACTTTCAGACCAACACCGAGACCATGACGCAAACCGAACAGGTCATCACGCGCCAAGCCGCCAAGGACTTCTTCGATCAGGTCATCGCCGAGTACGTCACCTGGCTAAAATTCCGCTCCGACCTACGCGAACGGCGTGACCCAACCATCCAGCAACTCACTTTCCCCTTCGACCACTACCGGCCGGGTCAACGCGAGCTCGCTGTGGCGGTTTACAAGACCATTTTAACCAGCAAACGCCTCTTCGCCGAAGCCCCAACTGGGACGGGAAAGACGATATCCACCCTCTTTCCGACCATCAAGGCCATTGGTGAGCGCGTTATCCAACGGATCTTCTATCTCACAGCCAAACAGAGCACGCGTACCGTGGCCGAAGAAGCCATCACGCTCATGGCCAGTCAGGGACTGAAGCTCAAGAGCATCACGTTGACGGCCAAGGACAAGATTCAATTCCCCGAGGAGGCCGACCTCCAACCCGACGAGAATCCCTACATGCTGGGCTACTACGACCGATTAAAGCCGGCTTTGCTCGACCTCATCCAGCACAACGACCAACTGACCCGACCGGTGATTGAACAGTACGCGCGCAAACACACCCTCGATCCGTTTGAATTCCAACTGGACGCGAGCCTCTTTTGTGATGTCATCATCGGCGACTACAACTACCTGTTTGACCCCCAAGTCCACCTCCAACGCTTCTTCACCGCCGAGGACCCCGACAACTTCTTTTTGATCGATGAAGCCCACAACTTGGTCAGCCGGTCACGGGAAATGTACTCCGCCGACTTGACCAGCCGACCGCTAGACCGGTTGATCGACCAAAGCCGTGACCTCGCGCAGGCCACGCCCAAGTTACGGCGCCGCCTGCAAGACCTGCGGGCCACCTTTGACGATATCGTGGCCCCCCTGCTTCAGGACGGCCGAACTGACAGCACCTTCCTAACGCCACCCGAGGACTTCAACCACGACTTGGGGCGCCTCGTGGAAGCCATCCACGACTGGTTGGTCGATCAACCGCAGACGCCCTTTACCCAGAGTATCCTGGACTATTACTTCGCGGCCATTAGCTATCAACGTATCGGTGAGTATTACGATGACACCTACCGCATGCGCTTGGCGGTCGCCGACGGGAATATTACGATCAAACAACTCTGCCTGGACCCGAGTGCCTTTCTGGCCGATAGCCTCGCGCTGGGCCACGGCGCCGTCCTGTTCTCGGCCACCCTGTCGCCGATGAGCTACTACCAAACGGTATTGGGAGGCGACGAAGACAGTCTGGCCTATCGCCTCGATTCGCCGTTTGAACCCGAGCACCAAGCTATTCTGGTCACCAACTACATTCAGACCACCTATAAGCAACGCAACGCCAACCTAGCCAACATTCTGCTGGCCATCAAGACACTGGTCGATGGTAAGGTCGGTAATTATCTTATCTTTCTGCCATCCTACAGCTACCTACTCGATGTCACCCAGGCCTTTCAGCTGGCCTACCCCCACGTCAAGACCGTGATTCAGCAGGCCCAAATGGCCGAGGCGGACCGCACCGCCTTTCTGGCCAATTTCCAGCCCAATCCCAGTAAAACTCTGGTGGGCTTTGCCTTACTGGGAGGAATCTTTTCCGAGGGAATCGACCTCAAGGCGGACCGGCTGATTGGCGTCGGCGTCGTCAGCGTGGGCCTACCGGGGATCAACCCGGAGACCGACCTGATCCGCGACTACTTTGACGTGCAGTCGCACCAGGGATTTGCCTTTGCCTACCAGCTTCCCGGCCTGAACAACGTCTTTCAGGCGGCCGGTCGGCTGATTCGAGGGGCCAAGGACGTGGGCATTATTCTGTTGATGGACCAACGCTTCGCCAGCCCCCGCTACACCAATCTGTATCCACGGCACTGGCAACATTTCCGCCGACTCTACCGGCCCGAACAACTGACGGCCGCCGTTCACAATTTCTGGCAACAGGAGGAATCACCATCATGAAGACTAAGCTCACTCTCGCGTTAGAAAAAACGCTGTATTACTACTGCCGAGAAACCGGCGCCTCCCCCGTTGAAGAGGTCACGATGCCCGATGACGCGGGCATTGTCGATACCCTCAGCTACCAGGAAATGCCCGATTTGTCGGTTGAATGGCGTTGCTATGAACTGAAAGTCACCAAATCCGACTTCCATTCTAAGGCTAAATTATCCTTTGTCGGTCACTACAACTACTTCGTCCTGCCGCTCAAGCTTTATCAGACGGTCGCCGACGAGATTCCGGCCGGCATTGGGGTTTTAATCTATCGACCATTTGACAAGACCATGCTGGCGATGGCGACCGAAGCCCCCGTCGCACCGGGATATCTGACCGTAGCGCGACCACCTCGCCGGCAAGCTCTTCAGGTACCCGAGCAACAGTTGACGTCGCGCTTCATCGCGTCACAGGCCCGTGAGGTCAATAAGGCCAAACAAATGGCGACCGGCCTCAAACAATACGGGACCGATCGCCTCTATCAGGAACTGAAGAAACGCCATCAACACTACGATATCTATGACCCGGACAGCAACTTCTACGATCAATTCATCGCGGACACCCAGTCCACCGCCGTCACCGCCCTGCAAGGCGAGGTCGATGCGCTAAATCTCGAAGTCTACCAGCTACAGCAACAGTTAAAGGAGCGCTCATGATTTACTTTCCCTACTTTCGCGGACGACAGTATGACCTGCAGGCGCTAAAGGCCGTCGCCCAGCAACAGATTCTCCCCGCCAACATCATCCCCATCATTGAACCCGTTCGGGATATCCGGGGACTTCCTCAGACCATCGCGGCTTTCGTCGAGCACGACCAATCAGTCGCCGTCATCGCCAATCCCACCGTCAGCGATTACGCTCTGACCCAACAGAAACTGTATGACTGGCAATCGTACCGGGACAATCCACACTTGATCGTCGGCCACATCTTGACGCCCACCCTGATTCCGGAAACCTTGCGGGCACCAGCAGGACACCAAACATTACTGGTCGCCCGCCAATACGACGAGCTCCAAGCGGCAAGTCAGGCCGGCTGGTTGACGGCGCCCGACTACCTTTTGGTTCCACCGGAAGCCCGGATTCGCCAGCTTCTTCACCGCCCAACGGTCCGCCTCTTCGACCACGCTTGGTTTCCCGAACACGATCGAAGCTACGCCGACATCACCGACGGCTTCTTCAGCGATGATTGGTCTCTGGCCGAGCTGTACGGTGACGTTGGCTTTAGCGACTACACCATCGGTGGCGGCCACTATAGCGAGCATGGCTATCCGTCCCGGGCGGTTACGCTCCACCTGACCTATTTTCGTGGCGACCAGTTGCGGATTCACCGCTTCGTTTCCACGGACCGTGAGGACTTCAAGCACCCCAAAGAAAAATTTTTCCAAGCCGTGGCGCAACTAGCTGACTGGCTCCCGCAACAACCGATCGCTACCCAAACCTCTGCCGCCAAACAACTGGCAGCATATCACGACCAGCATCATTTCCCGGGATTGGGCGTGGTGAAACGTTTGAGCTTGGAACATCACTTGCAGGTGATGGCGGCGTACTTTAAGGCGAATTTTCCCGTTAAAAAATGAGCTCGGCGTTGATCCCAGCTCATTTTTTATGTGATTTTATTTTTTTATACTAGAGGTTGAATGTTCGCGAACACCCCCTAGTTCCTAGATGGCAAGGTTTATCGCTATTAAACGAGCTATCAACGCCACCTGCGGCTGCCAGAAATTCCAGCGCTGTGGGGACCGCCTGCGGCTGCCAGAAATTCCAGCGCTGTGGGGACCGCCTGCGGCCTGAGAAACAGTCCTTCGGCTCGGTTTGAAGCCTAGCAAAATCCGCTAGTCTCCAAACACGTCCCGCGCTGTAAGCTGACTCGGAACGTCGGCTAACACCACTGTCACGGCTACCTCCATCTCTGGCCGCCTCCGGTTACGCTGATTGAAAGCCAATAAACACATGGTGACATCACTGGTGTGACAACGTTCGTTCAGTGTAATTGGACACCCCTCATGTAGCCGTGAGTGAGTCAAATTTGGTCTCAGCCGTGGGATTTTCCAAGTGGGTTGCTTGGAAAATGGCGTCTTTGAGACGCGGGTTGACGGCTCAAAGCGAGGGAAAAGACCGCCCTTTGGCTTTTCCCGGTCCTGCCCACAGCGATCCAGACCAAATTTGGCGAACGGCAAGGCGGCCAGCACGCAACTAGCATATTATAATGGGTGCTATCCTTATCACACTATGGATTCTAGCTGTTTTATAGCCTTCAAACTTTAGTTCTATAGACGAAACGTGCGGAGCAAGGCAGATCCCTGCGCTTAACCCCATTAAGGCCAAAATCCAAACCCGGGATTTTAACCTTAATGACGTTAATGCTCAGGATCTAAACGCCTTGCTCCGCACTCTTTTTTATTTAACCGGCACCACGCAAACACCCTCTGGTACCATGAAGTCCTTTTGAACCATCGTTAATTTACCGCTGTCCGCGTCACGCTGATATAACGTTGCGTTGTCGGAGTTTTGGTTCACCACGATGACCAAGCTTTCGTCCGCGTTCCAGTTGAAGTCCCGTGGGAAGTCGCCTTCCGTGGAAATCCGTTGCACCGTGGTCAGCTTGCCTGCATCATCGGCCGCGAAGACCGTGATAGAGTTGTGCCCCCGGTTGGAAACGTAAACGAAACGGCCGTCACTGCTCAACCGAATTGCCGCAGAACCGTTGTGCGCCGTCCAGTCATCTGGAATGGTGTGACTGATTTGCTTAACCGTTAATTTACCGGCAGTGGCATCGTAGTCCAACGTGGCCACATTACTGCTTAATTCACCGACCAGATAAGCCACACTCTTCTTGGCATCGAACACGATGTGCCGTGGACCGTAACCGGCTGGCAGGTCGACGTGACTGACGGCGGTCAATTTACCAGCCGCCGATACATCATAAATGTAGACCTTGTCCGTCCCCAAGTCACAAACGACCAACCGGTTGTCCGGCGTCAAGTTAGCGAAATGTGGGTGGGCCCCATCGGCTTGTTCCGGTGCTGGTCCGACTGGATCGTCATCATGAATCTCATCGGTTTCCGTCAAGGTTCCATCGTCAGCGATAGCATAGACGTCGACCAGGCCCTTGTGGTAGTTGGCCGTGTAGATTAATTGCCGCGCCTCATCAACCGCAACGTAGGCCGGTGAAGAACCGTGTTCCAGCACCTGTTGAATGGCCCGTGGTTTTTCTTCAGAAACATCGTAGATAATCAACCCACCTTGGGTCTGGCCATCCGTTTCCTTCTTGTTGATGACGTACAGGCGCTTAGCAGCGGCCTTGGCAATATAAGTTGGGCTCCCAGCAGAAGCTAACCATTCACAATTCGTTAACTGTGGCATCTTGGTATCCAGGCTCACCCGGTAAATGCCGCGACTGATTCGCTTGGTGTAAGTCCCAATATAAAAATCTTCCGTCATATGTGCTACCCCTTTCAACTTACCAATATCTAGTTTAAGTATAGCACAGCTCAGCCAACAACACCTGTGAAGTCACTGGTAACGGCACCGATTTATCTGTACAATAGGGATAAATCGTTTTAAGAAAGGAATCACCGTCCATGTCAAGCTTTGAGGGTTACCACCCGTTACTCACACCGAAGTTTCGGTTCGACTGGCTTACCCGCTTTAAATTAAAAAATGTTGCCGACCTCACTCACCGCGATCTCGCCGAAACTGCCGACTGGATCAACAATACCATGCGTTCTACCATGAAACGATCCACCCTCACTTGGGGGATCGAACGGCGGCAGACCCACAAGTTGGTGGGCTGGGGCGGCTTCTTGGAATTAGATCTGCCCGCCCATACGGGTCACGCCGGTCTAGCTGGCAAAACACTGCCCGCTAGCGAACAACAGGAAATCGTAGATCGTCTCGTCAGCTTCGGTCGCGATGAACTCCAACTGACCGAATTGAAATTAACACCGTCCGCGCGATTAGACGAGGCGGTACTTGCGGCGGCAGGGTTTACTGCCGATGACACCGGTCACGACTGGACCTGGCGCTTACACAACTAATATCGCCATCTGGTAGCTACTCATGATTACCATCTATCAATACACCAGCAAAAAGCCTTTGCATCGCCAAATATTGGCGGTACAAAGGCTTTTCTACGTTCTCTTTGCTACAGGCTGACGACTGCTTGCTAACGGTCAGGCTTCCAGCCAACGGAAATCTCCCAACAATATTAGCCGCACTTAACATCAGCCATCCCCTTAATCCTCTTCCGTTACCCGTTGATTGAGCTCACGGGCAATGGCGAAAGATTCACTCCGATAAGCATCGTGGACCCCGAGATAGTAACAGGCCAGACTGCCCAGTGCGACCACCAGGAAGTCCAGCGGATAGGCCAACTGGCCGACCCCGCCGAACTGAGTACTCCCCGCATAAGACATCACGGTGAGCCAGATCATTTCGGCTAACAGCCAGCGGCTTCCCTTGAGACTTGCCCGTAAGGCCCGCCATCCCGCTGGTTGTCGAATTTCGTAATAAATGTAGCATAGCAGTCCCAGGGCAATGACCCCAAAGACCTCGACCGTGGTCGGCCACTTCGCCCAGTAGATAGCGAGGCTCGCCAGCACATAGGCCAGTGGTGCCCACACCCGGACGCCGTGAAGTCGGAACGGCCGACTGAAGTCACGGCCTTGGTGTCGCAGTGCCATCACCGTAACGGGACCCGTCAGGTAAGCGATTAATGTCGACGTGGAAATTACGTTGGACAAGGCACTCCAGTTTCGGAAACCCGCGACCAAGAGAACCCCCAGCAACATGTCCACGACCATGGCGCGCCGTGGCGTTTGGTACTTCCGGTTGATTTCACCCAATCGCGTCGGAACGTGCTTGGTCCCGGTCATAGCGGCCAGCGTACGACTGGTCGTCGCCACGAATGAAACCCCGGTCCCAAATGGGGAGACGAAGGCGTCCAAATACAGTAACGTCGACAACCAGCCCAGATTCAGCAGAATGGCGATATCGGCAAATGGCGACTGGAAGTTGACGCCCTGCCAGCCGTGAGCCAGCATGGTCGTTGGCACAGCCCCAATGAAGGCCACCTGTAGCATCGTGTAAATTACGGTACTAATACCAAAGGCAATGACGATTCCCCAGAGAATGTTCCGTTCTGGGTGGTCAATTTCATTTCCCATATTAATCGTGGTCTGAAAAGCATTGTACGAGAAGATAATCCCCGCAGCCGTCGTCGCCGAGAAGATTGCCGCACTCCCGTTAGGCATGAAGCCCGCGGTGTGGGCAAAGTTGCCGGAATCAAACCCGGTCGCCAACAACACAATAATCGTCAGCGTGGGAATCACTAATTTAAAGACGGCAATAAAACTGGTAAATCGCGTCAACAACTTGACGGACCAGAAATTCAATAGCGTAAACGCCAAAATAAACAGAAAAACAATCAGTAATCCTTGATTGGTAATGTTTCCATCCTTCAGGAAACCCCTGGTCCAGTTTGCCCAGGCCCAGGGCCACGAACTCATGTATTGGACGGCGGCCACCGCTTCAATCGGAATGATCGTCAGTAACGATAGCCAGTTCGACCAACCAGCCACAAACCCTAGTAGTGGGCCGTGGGAGAAGGCCGCATACTGGCTCATCCCCCCGCTGGTCGGGAACATTGTCCCAAGTTCAATGTAATTTAATGCAATCAGGCCGATGACAACGGCCCCTAAAATCCAAGATAGGACAGCGGCCGGACCGGCGATCTGGGCAGCCATTCCTGCCCCAAACAACCAACCTGAACCGATGATGGCACTCAGCGTTAGCATGACTAGTGAAAATAAACTCATCTTGCGCTTCAACCAAATTCCTCACTTTCAAAAAAGATATTGGCCCATTGTACACTAGGAATCTGGCAATGCGCTAAGAAAGCAGCGATATTTCACTTAGAAGAGTTGACCGACGTAGTAGTGAATAAGCATGGTAATAATCCCGACAATTACGTTACGGATAATCGCGGTGCGGACCAATCCGTGGCCTAATTTAGCACTCAGAAATCCCGTCAACGTAACCGACAGTAACACGGCGATAATGGTTGCCGGCCACTGCCAAGCCGTTGAGAAGAGACTCATGGCAATCAGTGGGAAGGCGCCCCCCAGCGATGCCGCAATCAGGGAAGAAAAAGCCGCGTTCCAGGGATTCATGTAGTGTCCCAGCTGAATGTCTTCCTTGACGTTAACCACCGTTGCCAAGGCATCCTTATGCATTAAATCTTGGGCAATCGCCAGAGAAGTCTCGGCAGAAACCCCCCGCTCCTCGTAAAACTTCTGAACGGCGGCCTCTTGGTCGGAGTAGTGACTCTTGAGTAACGCCGCTTCTTGGTCCACGGCTGCCCTTTCCGTATCCTTTTGCGTGCTGACGGAGGCGTACTCTCCCGACGCCATCGAGAAGGCGCAGGCCAACAGGTCCGACAGGCCGGCAATAAAAATCGTAAATTGATTGTTGGTTGCGGCGGCGACACTGAACAATACCCCCACGACGGTTAGAATGCCATCGTTGGACCCTAACACACCGGCCCGCAACGTATTTAACTTTTCAGCCATCGTTTGTTGTTTCTTTTGCTTCTTAATCTGTACTTCTTCATTAGCTGCCATTGCTGTAGCCTCCCTCTAAGCGAATAGACTTCCGATGCCATACGTCACCAACATCGTTAAAATTCCCGCAATCACGTTTCGTCTCGTCCCGTTGCGCCGGTTGGCATTACCCAGAACAGCTGCCACGTAACCGGTAATCGACAAGGCAATAATGACGGCGATAAAGGTACCGAGAATTCGCCATTTCGCCGGCAATAAGGTAATGGACACTAGTGGCAGAATCGACCCGGTTGGAAATGAAATCATCGACGCAATCGCAGCTGCATACGGATTCGTATACTCCCCGACGTTAAAATCAAACCGTTCACGGACGGTGGTCTTTAATGGATCTTCACTCATCATTTCCTTGGCCGCCTGATCAGCCAACTCCGGTCGAATACCGCTGGCCAGATACTTATCGCGCACAAAGGCAAGCTCACCGTCGTAATCATCATCCAAGGCCACGGTCTGCGTCTCGATCGCCTTGCGTTGGGCATCCTTCTCGGCGTTAACGGAGACATACTCCCCCATCGCCATGGAGACCGTCCCGGCGATCATGCCGGCAATCCCGGAAATAAAGATGGCAAAACTACTGGTGGCCGCACCAGCCACTCCAACAACGATCCCGGCGACGGAAAGAATCCCATCGTTGGCGCCCATAACGCTAGCCCGCAAAACGTTGATTCGTTGGGCCAACGTGGCCTTTTTCTTCTCTTTTCTCATACTATCTACCCCCGATTATGTCCGTCTTCCATCTTAACACTCTTACAAATAAAAGTTAGGTGACACAAACTAAATAATGATACGTTTCTAACTAGCCGGTCATTCGTCATGATTAACGGCTCCCCCGCCACCCATCACGGTGAAATTGTGGTATCCTTTTTAAATGCACATCATGGTTGGGCCAACCACTACTTTTGGCGGTCATTACCGCTAGATTAGAATCATTATTATCTGCTAACGAATCCATTGTACTCACATTGTCGTCAAAAGTAAACTCTAAAAAACGCGAATATTTAATTTAGCACGCGGTTTGGTCTCGCGAGGCAAGAAACTGGAAGTATTGTCAAAATGTGGTTTAATAGAGGCAAACTAGATTGATTATAAATTATCTTGGTCGATAGTACGACCAATTGACTAAAACAAAAACAAACAAAAGGAGGGTTCACCTTGGCAAATCAGCAACAACTTTTAAAACAGGCCCTGCAGACCTTGAAGGATCACCACGTCCGGGTCACCCCGCAACGGCAAATTATTTTGACTTATTTGGTGACCCACCACAACCACCCTTCGGTCGACACCATCTTTAACGCGCTCGCCAGCCAGCTGCCCAATCTCAGCATGGCTACGGTCTACAATACATTGAATCTCTTGGTGGATCTGGGCGTCGTCATTGAATTGCCGAATGATAACGGTGGCCTGCGCTATGACTTTTACGGCCGACCACACTACCACGTTATTTGTGAAAACTGTGGAAAAATCACGGATGTCTTCGCTCCCGACTTTCCAGAGATTGAGCGCCAACTCAACCAGGAAGCGGCGGATCAGACCGGCTACCTTATCACCAGTAACCACGTTGAAGTCTATGGTCTCTGCCCCGAGTGTCAGCAGAAGCTCCACATCGATCCGAAGCGGCAAAATTGGACGGCGGATACCCAGAAACCGCTGTCATAGCAATATTACAGCCACATTACAGGTGTCGTTAACTTTTAATGTATTTGCAAACACGCTAAACAAATCCCGTCAGTATCGTTATTAACCCCGTAATATTACGGGGAAACGCCGGTCTGACGGTTGTCGTGGTGGCCGATAATGTATATAGTTGATAACGAAGAATATCGACTGAGCGGCCTGAAAAGGGTCGTGTACGAATAAAAAAGATTTGAGGGATGATCAGGGTGAAGATGCATAAAGTAGTATTGACCGCACTGGCCGCCTTAGGGGTTGTTGGCATTCTCGGTGTCACCAACACGACTACGGCTAACGCGAGTTCTAAAGTGAACAATTATATTAGTAGCAAAAATATCAAGCCAGCTAAAATTACCAAGTCCATTTGGAGTGGTTTTCCAAAGAATAAATACCGGCATGGTAAGGCTAAGCCTGAAGGGGTCGTCGTTCACGAAACGGCCAATCCATCTTCAACCATCTACAACGAAATTGCCTATATGAAGCGTAACTACAACAACGCCTTCGTCCACAGTTTCGTTGACGGTTCGCGGATCATCAACATTGCCAATACCGACTACTTGGCTTGGGGGGTCGGCTTCCCTGGGAACGCCCGCTTCGTTCAATTCGAACAAGTGGAAGTTCACAGCAAGTCCGCTTTCGCCCACGAAATTGCCAACGCGGCTTGGTACACGGCCTACCTTTTAAACGAATACAACTTAAAGCCTAACGATGCCGCTTATGACGGTAAGGGGACGGTTTGGTCCCACGGGTCCGTTGCTTCTCACCTGGGCGGATCATCACACACCGACCCAGTTGGCTACTACTCTACCACGGGTAAGAAGTACTTTGGTCAGAAATACACGATGGCGGCCTTCTACCAGATGGTTAAGAAGTACTACAACGCCATGAATGTTAAGCACACCAAGTTGGTTAGCGCCACTTACAAGTCTGTCAACAAGGAAGCCAAGTTGAGCAGCAAGTACACTAAGTACTACCTGTACAACCACGTTAAAGGTGCCAACAAGAACGCCAAGCGTCAAAGTTGGTCCAAGATTGCTCCTAAGGTTGGTAAGAGTTACGTCGTTGATATGACGGCCAAGAAGAGCAATGGGTCCATGTGGTACCGGATCAAGCCTTCTAAGAACACCACCAGCAAGACGCGTTACTGGGTCTACTCTGGTAACTTGACCAACATCAAGGATATCGAAACGGCCACGGCAACCAGCACGAGTGTGAGTGCCGCTGCCACCTCATCATCCGCTTCATCTGCTAGTGACACCGCAACTTCAAGCGCTTCTAGCAGCAACTAAATTTGATTTAAACCGAACACGACTGGATTGAATTTCCGGTCGTGTTTTTTTACGGCTCTGTAGGCGAATCCGCCCCTGCGCGCTATAATTAAAATTAACCAGCGGACGGGGAGGCTATTTACAATGACTAATAAACGGGGATGGAAAATCGGCGCCATATTCATGGTTCTGGGACTCGCGGGTGGCCTGGGATGGTTCGTCAGTCAACACCAGCAGGCCCATGCGATAGCAGCAACCACCGTGTCGTCCAGTCTGATTCGGCGCCAAAAAGTCCAGTCCCGCACTCACCGCCAGCTACAGAATCTGCGCGCTAAGGTGGGGACCCTGCGGCGAATCGCGCCCAACGACCGGCACATCGCCTACCACCTCACCAAGCACACTCGAATCTACGACGAACTGTTAGACCGGGAGCGACCGAGCCGGCTTAACAATGCCGCCTACGTTACCTATGATGATCACAACGAACGCTACAATTTTATGGCTATTCGCACGTATTACGGCAGTAAGCAAACGCTGGTGGCCGTTCGTATTTACGACCTCTATAACACCTTCAAGCCGTGGCGTGCACCTAATTTTTATCAAGTCAGCACGAACGACTTCGACGACCCCGCCATCACGGGTTACGTGCGCCTGCAGGATCTGCACCGCATCAACCCGGTGCGCTCGCAGAAAACGCTCAATCACGTGCCCTACTACCTCAACCAGTTTGATGGTCGAAACGTCCCCAATAACTATAAGATGACGACCATGCGGGTCTGGAACGCCATCCCCGGCACTAAGCCTAACGTGACCGGTGGCGATGTCAGTCACCTCATGTATCAACAGCTCTACGCCACCAAGGAAGCCACTAACAATCAGGGGCGGACTTACGTCTACCTTCACAACACCGCCGGTCCGGTCGGCTGGGTGCGGAAGAGCTTTCAGCTCACGCAGGGACGCTTCGTTCAACCAGCGAAGGCCCTCCTGCACGCCAAGGCCACGGATACGGTGCGCTTACAGGTTCAGCCGGTCAAGACCCAACACGGCTACCACTACGCGCAACGGACGTACAATCTCTACCGGCATCACCACTGGATTCGTACGCTCACCATGAGCTATTTGCACTCCCCGACCGTCTTTGAGATTACGCACGACAAGGTGACGGCCGTTAAATTCTACGACCACCACAACCGCCTCATCCAGCAGGCGCACAATACTCACGGTCTCCACCACACGATTCAAACACACCCCAAGGCCCACACGTTGGATTGGGAAAATGATACCGCCCGCGTCGTAACCTTTAACCGCCAGCACCAATCTGGGCGCGACCTCTTCTCCATTCAAGATGGCGACCCAGACCCCGAAGACACCTATGGCACCATCACCGTTAATCGCCACGGGCAAGCCACCATGCGCAGTTCGGGCATGGCTTCGCTGGAATAATAATGCTAAAAATAGCCTTTCCGCTTAACCACTCTGGGTTAACTGGAAAGGCTGCTTTGATTTAATAGCTGCAGGTTGAATGCTAGAAAACGGCTAGAATCCGTAATGTGACAAGGATAACATCCATCATCATATGATAGTCACGTACTGGCCGCCTTACCATTCACCAAATTTGGTCTGGAACGCAGTGGGGCGGCCGGGAAAAGCCCAAACCGCTTAACCCCTTTCATTCCAAGCGATCATGGTCTTTCTGGGCCTTGGTCGTTCGACGTCGCTTACCGGCTACCGCGCGCGTCATGACCCACGCCGTAATCGGGACGGTTAGGATGACACTGACCATAGCGAACAGAATCATCAAGATTTCTGAGACAAAGATCTTATCATTTAGAATTTCGCCAAAAGAATAGTGCACGCCGGTAAACCAGATGAAGAGGGCAAGAAAACCTCCGAAGAAGCCGAAGAACAGCGTGTTGAAGGTTGTCCCGATGATCTGCTTGCCCACGGCGATACCGTCCCCTAGCAGGGCCTTAGGCGTCACTTGCGGGTGCTGCTCGAGGATTTCACTGAGGCCAGCCGCAATGGCCATAGCGGCCTCCGCAATGGCCCCCAGCGTGCTGAGAATGGCCGTAGCGGTCGTCACCTGAATAAAACTAATGCCGACCAGAACCGATAAGCCCTCCAAGTCTTCACTATCCTCCGGACCAAATCCCTGAACCAGCGCCCAGTGCTCCACCGGGACGATCAACAGCACTAAAATGACGAGAACGGCTGCCGAAGCCAGAAAAGCCACCGTACTGGACAGGTCATCCCCACTGCTCATGAAGATGGTCAACGCCAAGACTAACAGGCCGACCACCAGCGTTACCGGCAACGGCGGAAAATGAAAGGCCACCAGCACGATTGCCAAGAATAGCAGGCCAAAGTTCAAGAGGAGCGCCAGAAAAGACTGCAGCCCCGCCTTCCCTCCGACCAGAACCATCAAGATTAGGAGCACCAATCCCAAGACATTAATTGTACTCATGCACGCACCTTCTTTTCCATAAAACGGCTGGCGAGGTAGCTGGCCAACGGTACGGCCAACACGATGCCAATGCCACTAATCAAGCTTTGGACCACGCCCATCGACATGTTCATCGAGAAGGTATAGCCCCAACTATTTCCATTCTTCAGGTATAGCATTGCCATCGGAAAGGTGTCCGCCACGAAGATGAAGAAAAGGACGTTAATCAGCGGGCCCATAATGGTACTGCCAATCTGCCGACCAGACTTGAAGACTTGGCCCGCCGACAGCTCCGGCCGTTCGCGTTTCAACGCAAACAATGACGAGATAATATCGGTCGACTCATCCATAACAGCCCCCAGTGACCCCAGCAACGTTTCCGCCAAGAACAATGGTCGCGGTAGCTGCGTGACGTATTGCATGGACTCGTAGTACATCCCCTTCTCGTGGGTGAAATGAAAGACCAGTAGGGCCACGACAATTGAGAGCGCCGTTCCGCCTAGCGTGGTGGCCAGCGTAATCAGCATCTGCCGATTGGCGCCGATGACCAACCACAAGGTCAGCGCGGCGAAGACCACCGCCAGGCTACCGAAGATCCAGAGGACCCGGGCGCCCTGCGTTGACCCATTGAGGATAATGGCCATCAGGAACAGCACCCCATTGAGGGCCACACTCAGGAAGGCCATGAACCCGCTGAACTGCATGATGAGGAGCAATAGGCCGACAACTAACCACAGCATGAAGACCAACGGCGTGTCCCGCTTGGCATCCTTAGCCGTCGCGGTCAGTCCCGAGCGATGCTGATGGACCACCACGAAGAGTTGACTGCCCTTGCGATACCGTTGGTCCATGGCTCCCGACAGTGAATACGTGTTGGTGACCGTCAGCGTTTGCCCGCGATATTGACCATTGAGAATGTGCCCGCGCAGAACCTGTTTGGTCTGGCGATCCACGTTGTGAAAGTCATCCTCCTCGTGAGTGGCCGTCCCCGTCTGCACGCTCGTGACCTGCATGATGGGGTTCCGGTAGAGTCCCGCGTTGTGCTGCGTTCCCCATACCACTAGACCACCGATGAGAAGCACCAGTAGCCACAGGCCGAGTGTGACCTTTCTTTTCTTCACTAAACCTTGCATACTCCCGATCCCTTCTAACCTTTGACGCGTTGCATTCAATATACCACTTTCTGTGGTGGTGCCAGCGTCACGCTAAAAATTTTAACCAAATCACATGAATCGCCGTTCTAGCAACCCTACTAGGGGGTTAATTACCGGAGAATCCCTGGGGACCCTTGCAATTTGTGAGGATAAACGATAGAATGGTAGCCGATTGTTATTTTAATTAAGCGAGGGTTTTTACAATGAGAAAAGCACATCCAAATGGCGTTCAAGGCCGTCGGAAGGTTAACCGTAAAAAGGACCGGAAGCGGCGCGACGAAATTTCAGATTTACAACGTTGGTTAAAGAACAAAAAGTAAATCTGACGCCTATACCATAAAACGCACTGACAAGTTAATTGCCGGTGCGTTTTATTTTGCAGATTTTTTTAGACTAAAAAGGACTCGGCCAACGCCAAGTCCCCTGAATGACTTAATCAACGACTAACACACTCGTCTTGGAATTATGAACCACATAGCTCGTGGTTGACCCCATGATGGCCCGGCCCAGGCCGTGTGCCCCGGAACGCCCAATCACCGTCAAGTTCGTGTTGAGTTCTTCGGGCAAAGTCACGGCAATCGTCGGCTTCGGTAGACCGGTCTTGAACCGTGTTTCCACGGGCACACCGGCTTCCTTGACCTCTTCAACGGCAGTATCCAAGAATTTTGACGCCGCTTCCTTGAAATGCGTGACAATTTCACTGCCAAATTCCGCGCCGTAGTGGGCATAGGTTTGATCACTAGCGACGGAAACGATGAACAGCTTTGATCCCAGCTTTTGGGCCAATTTGGTTGCCTCCACCAGTGCTTTATGGGCGTTATTGCTCCCATCCATTGGTACTAAGATCCGTTCATACATCATATCCCGTCCTTTCCATATTAAACCATCAATGTGGTATCGCTTTCAACACCTTTATCATAGCAATAAACACCGCCCGTTGGAAGACAAATGCACAAATTTTCACGAGAATTTTAGGCTTCTGGGCAAATGTTTAGCCGATTCTCATTCTCGCTTTCCTCCCGGTTTGTGGTAAGATTAACCAAATAACTGAATTAGAAGGATGGTTTCCACAATCATGAAAAAGTTTTTACTGGGTGCCCTAGGCTTACTCGCGTTAACCCTAGCCGGCTGCTCGAATAATCACCTCACCACGAAGAAGTCCAGTTACCGGCCCACGGCGCTCACGGCGGTGGTCAAGGGAAACGCTAGCGCCAAACGCGTCAGCTACCAAATTGATAATGGGAAGAAGCAATCCGTCAAGGTCAACAGCGGCGCTTATTTCTTCCAAGTTCCCGCAGCCACCAAGGACCAAACCGTTAAAATCACGGCGGGGAGCGCGAAGAAGACCGTTACCGTCAAGAAGGTCAAGGCGCTGGGTACCTACAAGTCCCTAGCGGCCAAGTACAACCAGATGGTCACGGCTTCCTACCTGCCAACCAAGGTCCAAAAGCAATTGCAAGCGGCTCAAAAGAACCAAGCGGCAACCAAGAAAAAGTTAACGGCGCTGGCTAAGACCGACCCGGCCGCCGCAGCCGCTGCTGCTCAGCAACAACAAGCCGCCGCCAAGCAGTTACAGGCCGAGATGAACACGGCCAAGCGCAAGGCCAAAGATAGCTTGCTCCCCACCACCACTAAGGATGGTGTCAAGAATCTAACGACGACCAAGTACACCACAGTGCGGGCCAACGTTCAGGACGGCAAGTTAATGGGTCTAGCCATGATTACGCCAACCAAGCAGATGAAGACCAAGACGGGCCAGAAAAAGTTTGGCACGACTTTCGCCCTGCTAGGAACGACGTTGAAGGCTAAGCCGAAATACGTCATTAACAAGTTCGAAAAGGTCTTGAAGGACGCCAAGAAGAATAGTTCATCCACGACGACCAAGACAATTGAATCAAATGGGATTCGCTTCAACACCGGTTTCTCGACGGATCACCTCTACATCTACATGACGCAAGGCTAACGGATAATGGGGAGTGTCTCCGGCTGTCCGCCTTACCATTTGCCAAAATGACTCGGACTTTCTGTCGGGTCATTTTTTTACCGACTTAACTAACTGACTCTCCATCTCGTGGCCACTGTCATCTGTCGCGAAGCCCATTTAGATGGGCTTTCTTCGCCACTTCTTCGTTAATTCAAGGGAATGGTTAACGTATACCCTAAACCAGATAACAAACTGACTTACCCTAACGCATTCTCCCTAAGGGTAATCATTTTTATCCCCAGCAATCAGGTGGCATAATAACGGTATGCTGAGGTAGTGAATATTGGCTGTCATTCAGCATGGAAATGTTTGCTAAACCAGCTAGATTCGTTTTCAAGGGGGAGTTATTATGCAAAACGAAGAAAGAGTATTTGAAAATTTTCTACGGCAGTACCGCGAAATTTTTCGGGTGTTGATCAATGCGGCAGAACAGATTACCGGGCAGTACTCGGTTAGCTTCGAACAGTATTTATTGTTAAAGCAGATCCACGAACAACGGAATATTACGTTGAGTGAATTGGCCGATTCCACGCGGACTACGCGCTCGGCTGCGGCTCGGAAATTGCGGGCCCTGCTGCTGGATGGGTTCGTTGAACAGGAAGCCAAGATGGATGATCGGCGGGTGAAGTACCTGCGCTTGACCGATAAGGGGACCACCGTGGAACATGACATTCACCAAGCCTTTTTGCAGAGTGCAGAGACCTGGAACCAGATTCCAACCAGCTTAACTCCGGCAGATATTACCGACTTCTTTACCCAGTATCAACAAAACATTGCGGTCTGGGACCGGACACGACCAAAGTTCCAGCGGCCAATTCTCAATGCCAAGCGGCGGGTTGAATAACGCCGTGAATTGAAACCGTAAACATGGCTGGTTTCATCACGCATGGAACCACCCATTTCAAAAATAGCGGGAGTTGAATCGTGAGGTTCGGATCCCGTTATTCTTGTATTAGTTTCTATTTATGAGAAAACTATGATAAAAAAATTCCCTTTTAACTATAAAAGCGTTAACCTGTCACTAATGACAATTTTTAAGGAGGATTTCCTATGCGTATTAATCATTTTGCTTCCGATGCGCCATCCGCTGGCGACTTTCCGGTCGACGAATCCCTGTTAACTCAGGACTTTTACGATGCCGTTAATGGCAAGTGGGCCGCCCAAGCAACCATCCCTGGCGACCACGCCTCGACCGGGGGCTTCATGGATCTGGCCGACAACATTGAACACACGCTGATGCATGACTTTAGTGACTTATTAGCGGGCAAATTAACGCCGGCAAATCCCGAAATGGCGGAGTTCAAGAAGCTCTACACCATGACTAGCGACTTCGACCAACGGGAAAAGGCGGGCACCGCACCGCTCAAGCCGTGGCTCGCCAAGATTGAGGCACTGACAGACTTTGATGACCTTAGCCAACACCTAGCCGATTGGTATCGTCAAGGACTTCCGGCGCCCATCGAGGTCGGCGTCGAACCCGACATGAAAGATACCAGCCAATACGCGCTCTACGTGGACGCGCCGAGCCTCTTTCTACCCGACAAGACCTACTATAGCAAAGACAATCCGGCGGCCAAGCAACTCATGCCAATCTTCACCCAAACGGCAACGAAGCTATTGGAACTCCTCGGTTACGACACCGATAAGGCCGCAACCATCGTCGAACAAGCCAAGCAATTCGATGCGCAGATTGCCCCCCACGTGAAGTCCTCCGAAGAAGCCGCTGACTACGTCAAAATTTACAATCCGCGGAAGTTAGCCGCTGTTGATGGCCAGGTCAGTGCGCTTGACCTGACCGGTGCCATTACGGACTTACTGCACGATACGCCGGAAACGGTCATCCTGCCGCAACCGAAGTTCTTCGATGCCGTCGATGACATTCTGGCGCCGGCTAATTTCGACGCGGTTAAGAGCTGGATGCTGGTGAACACTGCCTTTGACGCAACCGGTCTCCTGACCGAAGAATACCGCCAAGTCGGTGGCACCTACAGTCGGGCGCTCTCCGGCAAGAAGGAAGCCCGTTCCCAAGCCAAGGCCGCTTACTACCTGGCCATGGGCAACTTCTCCCAAGTCGTTGGTGACTACTACGGTCGCAAGTACTTCGGCGAAGCGGCTAAAAAAGACGTTCACGACATGGTCGTCAAGATGGCCAACGTTTACCAAAATCGGTTGAAAACCAACGATTGGTTGAGTAAGGCTACCCGGGAAAAGGCCATCGTTAAGCTCCAGAAATTAACGATTAAGGTCGGCTATCCCGATAAAATTGATCCACTCTACGCCAAGTTCCACGTGGACACTGACAAGTCGTTATTCGATAACTTGCAAGGCTTTAGCGAGATTGTTCTGGCTGATTTCTACGGTCACTGGGGCCAACCCGTGGACCGCGACAAGTGGGAAATGAGCGCCAGCACTGTCAACGCTTACTACTCCCCAACCAACAACGAAATTGTCTTTCCCGCGGCGATCTTGCAGAAGCCATTCTACAGCCTGAAGCAATCCAGCAGCGCTAACTACGGGGGTATCGGGGCCGTGATCGCCCACGAAATCTCCCACGCCTTCGACAACAACGGCGCCCAGTTCGATGAATTTGGGAATTTGAACAACTGGTGGACGGACGCCGATCTGGCCCACTTCAAGGACCTGGCTAAGGCCATGATTAACGAATTCGATGGCATCTCCTTTGCTGGTCAGAAAGTCAACGGTAAGCTGACCGTCTCCGAAAACATTGCTGACGCCGGCGGTCTGAGTTGTGCGCTGGAGGCCGCTAAGTCAGAGGATGACGTTGACCTGCGAGCCTTCTTCATCAACTGGGGTAATATCTGGCGGATGAAGGCCACCACTGCGTACATGCAGCTTCTGCTGTCGATTGACGTCCACGCCCCCGCCAAGCTCCGGGCGAACGTGCAACTCAAGAATCTGGCCGACTTCTACAGTACCTTCAACGTTCAGTCGGATGATGCCATGTACTTGGCACCAGCTGACCGGGTGAAGATCTGGTAGTCTTGCCACTTCAATTTCGAATCAAAAAAGCATTTAAATCTTACAGCATATTCAATAACTACGACAAAATAAGGCCTGAATCCGCAAAGATTCAGGCCTTATTTTTTATGCTTTCAACGTACTTTCTCGTTCAATTAATTCGGTACCAATCGTCACTCGTTGCGGTGTCTGCCGGCCCGTCTGCATGCGGTCGGCCACCAGATCGGCGGCCTCCGCGCCCAGCATCTCCGTATTCACGTGAACGCTGCTGAGTTCAGGAAAGACGTACTTAGCAATCGTGGTGTCGTTGAAGCTAAAGACGCTAACCTGTTCCGGCACAGCGACACCATTTTCACGCAGGGCCTTCAGTGCCCCCGCGGCCATAGGATCATTGGTAACGAAGAATGCGTGAGGTAACTGCTTGCCTAGCCGCGTAATGGCGGCCTGCATCTGTTCATAACCCGACTCCGCGGTGTAATCGCCGGTGAAGACCAGCTTGGGATCAAAGACCCCGCGCGCCTGCATCTCGTGGCAGTACGCTGTATACCGGGGATCAATCACCGCCAGCTTGCCATCGGTCGTCGACTCACTCCCACAGATCAGCCCAATCTCGTGCTGATCGCGTTGCCAGAAGAAGTCGACCACCTGCTGAACGGCCACGTCAAAGTCCGTGACTACACTATCGTAGCCGTGACCCAATTGATCCTGATCGACAAAGACCAGATTGGCCGTCAGCTGAGACAATGTACTGACCTGCTCGTCACTGAATTTACCAATAGCAATCACGGCGTCCACGTCTGGATCAATGGCCTGCAGGTTATTCTGAAACGTTCGCGTAGCCAGCATGTTGAGCTGCTCACAGCGTTTCTCTAAGCCCAACCGAATCGCCATGTAATACAGGTCATCCAATTCCTTAGACTTCGAGTACCACTGGACGATGGCAACTCGCAGTTGCTTGGCCGGTGCGTTAGCTCGTCGTTTGGACTTGGTGTAGTTCAAGTCCTCGGCGACCTCGAATATTTGTTTTCTGGTGGACTCACTGACCGACAATGTCCGGTCGTAATTCAGAACCCGTGACACGGTCGCCAGCGAGACCCCTACCGTTGTCGCAATATCTTTTAAGGTGGCTGCGATCACCATCACCTCCCGACTGTTTTAGAGCTGTGCCATGAATTTATCTAGCGCGGCTTGGCCCTGGGCATCGCGCTTGAAGACACCGGCATCGGCCAGCACACGGGCAAAGGTATTGCCGATCGCCTGGTGGATGATGGCCGTGACGTTAGCCGCCGTAACCGTGTTTTGACGCTTCAAATCATCGGCCCACGCCTGATGCATTGGCGCCATCTGGTTCGGCTGGTCCAGCAAGTATTTGCTGACCTCAGCCATCTCTGACTTCAGCCGTGCCGGCAAGATGGCCCGCCCCATGACCTCAATCAAGCCAATGTTTTCGCGCTTGATGTGTTGAACGTCCTGATGCGGATGGAAAATACCGTCCGGATACTGTTCGGACGTCTGATTATCCCGGAGCACGAGGTCCAACACGTAGTCCGCACCATCGCGGTAAGCAATGGGGGTAATCGTGTGATGCCGCGTGCCGTTCGTATAGGCCCGCACGTCCACGCTTTCATCGGAATAGTCAATCCATGAGGTTAAGACCTTGGTTGCCGCCGTAATCAGCGGTTCTGGCTGCGGTCCGCGGAGCCGAATATCGGTCATCGGCCACTGCACAATGCCAGCTGAAACGCCATCGACCCCTAGATCTACCGGCCGGTCAATCCCCGCCTTCATCATTGGGAAGGTGTGTTTACCGCCCTGATAGTGGTCGTGGGTCAGCATGGATCCGCCCACGATTGGCAGATCGGCATTGCTCCCGACGAAGTACGTAGGGAACTGCCGGACAATTTCCAACAAGTTGGTAAAGGTGTGTTGGTTAATCACCATTGGCCGGTGTTCTTGGGCCAAGAAGATGGCGTGTTCCGCGAAATAAGCGTATGGCGAATACTGGAAGCCCCAGGTCTCGCCGCCCACCATCAACCGGATAATCCGGTGATTGCTGCGGGCGGGATAGCCCAGACGGCCCAGATACCCCTCGTTGGTCATGCAGAGTTGGTCAAGCGGATAGCTGACCTGTTGCTGCGTCTGCGCGGCCGCAATGGCCTTGGGGTCCTTTTCTGGCTTGGACAGATTAATGGTAATCTCCAATTCACCAGCTGGTGTCTGCGCCGGGAAAACCACGTTACGCGCAATGTTCCGTGTCTTAATGTAGTTATTGGCCTTGCTCAACTGGTAGAACCAGTCGGTCGCGGCACTGGGACTCTGTTGATAACGGTCCCAAAAGCCACGGTTCACGGCCGATGGGAGTGGTGTCATGAAGTCCATTAACTGTGACTCCAGAATCTCACGGGGACTGGGTGCATCTTCAATCTTATCGTTGGCCACAGCCGTGTCGACCATGGCGGCAACCAAGTCAATCGGTTCGTCACTCACGGCGGCTTGGGCCGGGCCATCACCAATCAGCGCGAAGATCCGGTTGGTCACGTACTGTCGGTCCAGCTCCGTGTACGGCGCTGGTGAAGCCACGACTGCGTTAATAAATGTTTGAATGGTATCCGTCATTACTTAGCCGCCTCGTTTTGATCGTCATAGCCAGCTGGATGCTTTTGTTTCCAGTTCCAAGCGGTCCGGATGATATCCTCAACGTTGTCAAATTGTGGTTGCCAGTTCAGTACCTTTCGTGCCTTGTCGCTGGCCGCAATCAACGTGCTAGGATCGCCGGCCCGCCGTGGTGCCATCTTGGCTGGGATTTCCTTGCCCGTGACCTTCCGGGCAGCCTCCAGCATTTCCTTGTTGGAGAAACCGGTTGAAGAACCCAGGTTAAAGGCGTCGCTGTCGTGGCCGGCCTTCAGGTATTCTAGCGCCAAGATGTGGGCATCGACCAGGTCGACAACCTGGACGTAATCCCGGACGTTGGTCCCATCCTTGGTCGGGTAGTCGCCGCCGAAGATGGAGAGTTCCTTACGTTCGCCAGCAGCTACCTGCAAGATAATCGGAATCAAGTGGGTTTCAGGATGGTGGTCTTCACCGATGCTCCCGTCTTCCTTGGCCCCAGCTACGTTAAAGTAACGAAGCGCAATGAATTTAATCCCGTAGGCTTCATCGGCCCACCGCATGATCTTTTCCATCATCAACTTGCTTTCGCCATAGGGATTCGTCGGAATCTGTGGGTCGGTTTCCTTGATTGGAATCTGCTTCGGTTCGCCGTAAGTGGCGGCCGTCGATGAGAAGATAATCCGCTTGACGTTGTGTTTGTTCATCACTTCAAGTAAGGAAACCATCCCGGTCGTATTGTTATCGAAGTATTTCAGCGGCTTTTCCATGGATTCAGGAACAATGGAGAAGGCGGCGAAGTGCATAACGCCATCGACATCTTCTTGATCAAACACGCTGTTTAAGAATTTTTGGTCGCGTACATCGCCTTCGTAGAACCGTGCCTTTTTATTGACCGCAGCCCGGTGACCCGTGACTAAGTTGTCCACGACGGCCACGTCATACCCCTTTTGAATCAACCGGTCAACGGCGTGGGAGCCAATATAACCCGCACCACCTAAAACTAAAACTGTCATCATCAATTTCTCCTCAATTAGGTTGTCTTCTGTTTATTCTAACCTTATTCATTTTGACTGTTAACCCGTTTAAACCCGGTGAAATCACTTAAAATAAGCTCCCTCATCTGGGTCAACATGACCGACCACTTTACTTTTGTAATTCCTGTGGGCCGTCCGCAATCTCGGCGACGTAGAACTCAGCCTTGTGACCAATCGTCTTCTCGTAGACTTGACCAACTTTGGTTTCGAAGTCTTCGACGTTGCTCTTCTTAACAATTGCAATCGCACAACCCCCGAAGCCGGCTCCGGTCATCCGGGCACCTAACACGCCAGGTTGTTGCCAAGCCGTTTCAACCAAGGTATCGAGTTCCTTACCCGTTACGGCAAAATCATAGTTCAGGGAAACGTGGGAGGCATTTACCAAGTGGCCAAAGGTCGGCAAATCATGGTTTTGTAAGGCCTTAAACGCCTTCAGGGTCCGTTGATTTTCGAAGACGGCATGCCGTGCGCGCTTGATTAACGTGTCATCATTGATGAGGTAAGCGTTCTGGTCGAATTGGTCTTCGTCTAAGTCGCCCAGCGTCTTAATATCGAGCTTGGTCTGCAGCCGCTTCAAGGCCTCTTCACACTGTGCCCGCCGTTCATTATACTTGGAATCGGTCAGTTCACGACGCTTCTTCGTGTTCATGATGACCACGACGTTATCGCCTAAATCAAGTGGCGCGTATTCATAGGCCAGCGTATTGGTATCCAACAAAATGGCTTGGTCTTTCTTGCCCATCCCGATAGCAAACTGGTCCATGATCCCGGTATTCAGGCCAAAGTAATCATTTTCCACTTGTTGGCCGACCTTAACCATTTCAACTTCATTCAGTTTCATCCCGTAGGCGGCATGGAGAATCTCACCCATCAGCATTTCCATGGAAGCGGATGAGGACAAGCCGGAAGCATCCGGTAGGTTCCCATGAACAAAGAGATCGAATCCGTGGTCAATGGTTAGGTCTTGTTTTGCCAGCTCGAACAACATGCCTTTCAGGTAGTTAGCCCAATTGTCGGCTTTGTTAAACGTCAAATCGTCCAACGAGAACGTCAGCGTCCCGGCCTCGGGAACGTTGGCCGAATACACCCGAAACTCACGGTCGCTTCTATCCGAATAGGCGGCGTAGGTTCCCATGCTAATGGCTGCCGGGAAAACGTGACCTCCGTTAAAATCTGTATATTCACCAATCAAATTAATTCGTCCGGGGGAAAAGAATACCCGTTGCGGAGCGACATCAAATTTTTCTTGATATTCAGTTGCTAAGCTGGCAAAATCCATGTCTATTAACCCCTTAATGTTTTTAGTAAAGTTTTACTATAATTATCATAACTGCTTTTCAGTTGATTGTCAACGCATTTATAAAGCGCTTTCTTCTTGTCATCACGATTTACACCTTGGTCATCACCGCCCTTAGTTACCTACAGAAAAACCCCAGACACAAGTTCTGAGGTTTTCTAGATTCTAATTAATTTTGCGTTTCAGACTGCTTTTCAGCCTGTTCAGTCCTTAATTTTTTCTCCAGTTTTCTGACGATTTCTGCATGTTTCTTCTCAGACAGCGTCACCTTAAATTGATAAATCAAGGCTGACACTACCAGCAAGATCATGGGCATGTAGAAAATAAAGGAATGGAAGATAAACATACCATGCGCGGTAATATCACTCGGCTTGGCATCCCCCGTCATCCCAGCTTGGACGGCCGCAATCACAACAATCCCAGTTGAGAAAGCCCCAGCCAATTTATCAATCAAAGGCCGGACGGACAAGGTCACGGATTCGTTCCGCGTCCCGTTCTTCCACTGACCATACTCCACACTGTCGGTAATCGTCATCAACGCCGCCAAGAAAATCATGGGGTACGGGAAGAAGAAGATGGCATCCGCGACGTACATCATCATGGCGCTATCGCCCGCAAAATTAAAGAGCAGGTAGCCAACCAACATCATGCAAATCCCGCCAACGTAGACACCGCGCCGGGTAATCTTGGACACGATGATTGGGAAAAGTGGCACCGAGATGATTCCCAATAAGGCAGTCACCCCACCGATAACACTATAAGCATTGGGATTGCCGATGACGTAGCGGAAATAATAAATCAATAGTGAGTTGGTGACGACATAACTTAAGGCAAATAGCAGATAGGAAAAGCCTAACCACATCAACTGGTCGTTTTCAGCGATCACCTTGAAGACATCCCGGAAACGCGTCCGCTCCGTATTTTCCCGGATCAAGTTCTTGGTTTCTTTCGTCCCAAAGAAGGTGGCTAACGCACCCAGCAGCGAGACCAAGCCAATCACAATGGCGAAGCCTAACCATCCAGCACGGGTCTGCGTATCTCCGTGGGTCCCTGAGAACTTCTGGGAGAAGTAGGTGACCAGGGGCACGACCACAATAATGACCCCTTGAGACCCTAAGGTAGAGCCAAACCGACCGACTGTCCCAAAGCGGTTACGCACCTTGGTATCCACACTCAAGGCCGGTAACATGGACCAAAACGAAATGTCTTTGAACGAATAGAAGATATCCATAATGACGAAGACAATCCCAAAGACTAGGAAGTACATGGAAGTGTTGGAATCCGCCAAACCAAACAGGCTAGAGAACATCAGAATCAGTCCGATCGAACTGACGATGGCCCCGGCCAATAACCACGGCTTGAACTTCCCCATCTTGGTGTCGGTATTATCAACCATCCCACCAATCATCGGGTCAAAGGCAATTTCAACTAACCGGATGACCACGACCATCGTCGTCACAATGCCGGCTTCAGCGGCGGCACCCTTGCCAACGAATAAGGCGCCGGTCACAAACATCGCAAAATAAGTATTGAGTGTTGCGTAGAAGGCATCGTGTCCAAATGCCCCTAAAGCGTATGAGAAATATTGCTTAATCATGGTTCTTTCCACACCTTTCATCGAGAAACTTATCTCTAAGCCACAACAATGACCATTAAGTTAGTGGTATCTGTGTTCAATGATTTTTGAAAGAACATTCTCCCGCTGTTGTGCTTTGGCCATATCAAACTGGGATTCTTCCAGCTTGTTAAAGTCCTGGGCCAGCAACGTGGCCTCCAAATAAAGGGTGAGCTGCCGCTTAATGTACAGTTTATTTTCTTCACCCGGATGCTGCGCGTTACCACCCAAAACAGCGGCCGCAAACTTCGCGGGATCCAATTTAATCTTGTCATTCTTAGCCATCTTGATACACCTCTGATTTCTAAAGATAGAACACCCACAAAATCGGTAAAAACAAGAATTCTATTTTAACTAAAATGTAAGCGGTTTTACGGTCATTATTCTAAGGTTATCTGGCCGTAATTGCAACCAATTCTGCGAACTTAAAAACGTTGGTAGTCCTAGAATTTCCTATCTTAAAGCTGTTGCAACCGGTTGCTCTAAAATTGTAACTTTTTTAGTAAAGAAATAAGTAAATTATCTCACAAATCCCCGGCCTGATGAAAAATACCGAACCATCAAAAAATTACTGAAAGCATGTCACACCGGTAAGGGGCGTCGTGACAACCGGTTGTCCCTCTTTACCAACTGAAATGAACAAAAAAAGAGCTTGGGCTCACTGCCCAAACTCCCGTGTTCAAATTAAGATAACCGTCCGCGATACCTACTTCACTGAAGCCACATAAGTCTTCAGCGCTGCTTCATAGTCCGCCAATTGTTTCTGCGCGGCATCGTTGGTCTTGGCACTGGTTCCGATGTAGAACTTCACCTTGGGCTCCGTTCCGGACGGTCGGATGCAAATCCACGTACCGTCATGCAGCCAGTACTTCAGGACGTTGGCCGCTGGCAAATCAATCTTGCTAGTGCTACCATCCGCGTTCGTCTTCACGCCCGTCGAGAAGTCTTCAGCCGCATCAATCGCCGTGCCGGCAAAGTTTTGCGGGGCATTTTCTCTGAATTCACTCATCAGATGTGCCATCTGGTCGGTCCCATTGACACCAGGGAACTCCTCAAACGTGGTCTTTTCGGCAAAGTAGCCGTAGGTCGCGTAGAGTTCCTCGATCCCGTCGTACAGGGTCATTCCGCGTTGCTTGTAATCGGCGGCGACTTCCGCCAACAGCACCGTGGACTGAATGGCATCCTTGTCCCGGACGAACGGCTTAATCAGGTAACCGTAACTTTCTTCAAAACCGAAGAGGAAGGTGTGGTCATGATTGGTCTCGTACTGGTGAATCTGTTCGGCAATGAATTTGAACCCAGTCAGAACATTCTTCATTTCAACACCGTACGCCGCCGCAATCTTGGTGGCGAGTTCGGTCGACACAATGGACTTGACCACGCGTGAATTGGCCGGTAACTGTCCGGCTTGCTTGCGGGCCTTCAAGATGTAGGCCAACAGAATCGAGGCAATCTGGTTCCCCGTCAATAGTTGGTAATCCCCATCAGGCTGGCGAACGGCGGCGCCTAGTCGGTCGGCATCGGGATCGGTGGCGACTAACAGATCGGCGCCCTCTTTTTTACCCAGGGCAATCGCCATATCAAAGGCTTGGGCGAATTCCGGATTCGGGAACGGAACGGTTGGAAATTCAGGGTCGGCAATCGCCTGTTCCGGCACCATGGTGAAGTTTTCGAAACCGGCTCCGCGTAAGGCGCGTTCCCCGATGACCTTCCCCGTCCCGTGAAGTGGCGTGTAGATGAGCTTCATCGTCTTCCCTACGGACTTAATCAAGTCGGGGTTGATCGTCACGCTGGCGACGTTCTTCAGGTAAGGCTGGTCAACATTTTCACCAATAATCTGCATCGTCTTATCCGCGCGCAGTTGACGTTCATCGGCGACCTTGATGCCAAAGACATCCTTGGCCGAACGTACGAAGTCGGTAATCATATCGGAAGCCTTAGGCGGCATCTGGCCACCATCTGGGCCGTAAATCTTATAACCATTGTACTGCTTCGGGTTGTGGCTGGCCGTGATCATAATCCCCATGGCCGTCTGTAAATGCCGCACCGCAAAGGACAATTCCGGCGTTGGCCGCAGATCATCGAAGACGAAACTAGGGATATGGTGGGCGCCCAAGACCCGAGCCGCCTCGTGGGCGAATTCCGTGGAATGGTACCGGGAGTCAAAGCTAATGGCCACCCCGCGTTGCTTGGTCGCGTCGTCCAGCGTATCCAGGTAACGGGCCACCCCTTCGGTCGCTTGCCGTACCGTGTAGACGTTCATTTGACCAATCCCCGGGCCCATGACGCCCCGCATTCCGGCCGTTCCAAAGCTCATGGGACCACTGAAGGCCGCTTCCAAAGCTTGCGGATCGTCCGCGATGGCATCTAATTCGTGCTTGATATAAGGAATCATCGTGGCCTGTTGTTGCCAAACTTGATAATTATCTTGCCAACTCATCTAAACCTCTCCTTTTTCATCAGTTCTAAACCATTTTGTCTGGCCGTCCGCACCCCTTCAACTGCTCCCCTGAGGTGTGCGACCGTTTAAATCCAATATCACTACTATACCAGTAACGCCCCGATTTTCACAAATGCCGACAAGGATTACTTCTGACCCGCGAGGTATTGATAGGCAATCGTGTGGGTCACGGCTTGATTAGCCGGCAACACAATGTCGCCGAATCCTTGATGGTGAATGGCGTCGGGCAACGTCTGGGCTTCCAGCGCCAAGGCATTGTAATCCCGCTCGGCCGCCCGCTTCGAATCGGTCGGATTGGCCGTGAAGACGACCAGCCCGTTGCGATCGGAGTAAATGGCAAGCCGCCGATGGCCCGCAGCGTCCCCAATTGCAGCGATTGGCGTACGGTCACTCGGAATGACTTCGAAGGCATCGTCGTATTCGACCTTGCCAGCTTCCTTGAGTTGCTTCAGGCCATCGGTAATCTTTCGTGGTTGACTAAAATCATAACCGGTCCCGGCCGTTGGCAGTTTCTTACCCGTCGGAACTTTGGTGTCATCGAGTTCTAGACGATGATCCCCACTCAATAATAGCCACTGTTGATCGAGGCTTTGCTGATCGTCAGTCACATTGAAGTACGTGTGAATCGTCGGGTTAAACAGCGTGTCAGCGTCACTCTTCCCGGTAAAACTAATTTCCAAGCGATCGGCCGCCGTCAACGTGTAGGTGATGGTCGTCGTCAACGTCCCCGGATAACGATCAACTGCCGGCGTTGCGGTATAGGTCAGTACCAAGCTAGCCGTATCGTCGGTAGTGTGTGTCGTTCCCGTCCAGTTGACATTCCGAAAGCCATGGGGGCCGCCGTGAATGGCATTGCCGTCATCGCCAGCTTCCAAGTGAACCGTTTGGCCATCCAGATCAAATTGCGCGCCGCCAATCCGACCGGCAACCCGCCCCAAGGCTTGACACAGGGCCCAGCCATTGTGATCGTAAGCGGCAAGATCTGATTCTCCCACCACGAGTTGTTGCCGCCGAGCCCCCTCGACAACACTAAATTCTTGTAACGTTGCGCCCCAGGATAAAACGGAAACGCGGGTACCTTGTTGATTAGTTAACAGGTACTGGGTGATCGACTGATTGTCGATGGTCCCCATGACACTCTTGGTTATTTTCATCGTGAAATACCTCCCAATTAGAATCCGTTTTCATTGTATAATATTCGGCTGGTCAGTACCAATTTTTTTATAATCGGCATCGTGTTTAGCCACAACCGTTTATTTCCGAAATCAGTAATACTTTTACTGGACTTATCATTTGATTATTCGCTATACTTACTTCGAATCGTGCACTTATACACAATTAAATTGTCTGTTAAGGAGGAACTATCTTATGCCATCTACAACTGCTGCGGCTGAGAAGCTGCTGCTCCAAATGGTCGACGACTACACCGAACGGGAAATCGCGCCTCAGGATATGCCCATGGATGCAGCGGGTGACTTTCCAGCTGGTTTCATGCAAAAGTTAACGGATACCGGCTTTCTCGGCATCATGTTACCTCAAGAATTCGGGGGTGCCGGCTTTGGCCCCGAAGTCACGGCTCAGGCCTTAAACCACATCGCCCGCGGAAACGCCAGCACGGCGGTCACTCTCGAAGGCCATTTTAAAACCATTGATCAAATTTTAAAATTCGGGACACCCGCCTTGCAGAAGCAACTCTTGCCGTCCGCCAACGACCGAATCTTCGCCTTCTCCATGACCGAAGCCTCTGGGGGATCGAATCCCATGGGCATCAGTTCCACGGCGACTCGTGAGGGGGATCACTGGGTCATCAACGGCGATAAGATCATGATTACCAACGGTGGCCTGGCTCAGGTCTACTGCGTCCTGGTCAAGACCGCGCCTAAGGAACTTTCCGTCTTCGTGGTCGACCAAGATATGCCTGGCTTCTCCTTTGGCAAGCGCGAAGACTTCATCGGTCTCCGCGGCACGCCCGTGGGGGAAATCGTCATGGACCACATCATGGTTGACGACGACCACCTGCTGGGGAAACTAGGCGACGGCGGCCTCATCGGCGATTCCGCTCATGATGACGCCCGGATCTTGATGGGCGCCGTCCTTACTGGCATTATGGAACACGAATTGAAGATTGCGACCGACTACGCCAAGGAACGGAAGGCCGGCGACACCCCACTAACCGCCCTGCAAGTTACCCATCGCAAGGTTGCCGATATCGCGATGCGTAAGGAAACTACGCGTCTGTTGTATCAAAACGCCGCTAAATTGAAAGCGGCCGGTCAACCGTACAGCGAGGAAGCTGCTATGGCCAAGGCCCACGGCTCCCGTGCCGCCGTTAGCGCCGGTGACGACACCTTACAGATTTTGGCTGGCTACGGCTACAGCCGCGAATACCCGGTTGAGCACCTGATTCGGGATGCCCGGGCAATGGAAATCGCCGAAGGAACCGTTGAAAAGATGCGGTCCGCCATTGCCACCGCCGAATTTAACAAATAGGAGGTCTCCCCATGAAAATTGTCGTATGTATTAAACAAGTTCCCGAAACCAACGATGTCACCATCGATCCAGTGACCCATAACCTGGATCGGCGCGGCCTCGCGGGGGTCATGAATCCCTTTGATAAAAACGCCATTGAACTGGCCCTGCATCTCAAAGACACGGCCGACGAAGAGGTTCAAGTCGCCCTGCTCACCATGGGACCCGACGACTACGCTGAATCCCTGCGCGAAGGCATGGCGATGGGCGCCGACGCCGGATATCTCCTATCCGACCGGGCCTTCGCTGGGGCCGATACGCTAGCCACCGGCTACGTCATTGCCCAAGCCCTGAAGAAAATCGGTGACGCCGATCTGATTTTATTTGGTCGGCAAGCCGTCGATGCCGATACCGGTCAAGTCGGTCCCATCGTCGCCGAATTTCTTCACCAACCCCAGATTACTTACGCGGCCAGCCTGCGTCTGAGCGGTAAAAACGAAGTCACCGCCGAACGCCTGCTGGAAGACACCAAGCAGACGCTGGTCGCCCAACTCCCCGCCGTCGTTAGCGTCCGCAGCGAATTGAACACGCCGCGCTACCCGACGCCCCGAAACATTCAGCTAAGTTTCGACAAGCCGCTGACCGTTTGGCACCACGACGACCTTGACTTGGATGATTCTCGTCTCGGCCAAGCCGGATCGCCAACCATCGTGACCAAGGTCTACGCGCCTAAGCCTGTCAAACGGGAACTGACGCCGCTGACTGGGACGCCAAGCGAAGCCGCTAGTCAACTCATCACAGCCTTAAAGGGCCGTCAATTAATCTAAGGAGGAATCTGCTATGTCAAAACCAGAACTGTGGGTCATCGCGGAACGCCGCTTAGACCACATTGAGCCCACGACGCAACAACTGATTACCAAGGCCAAGCACCTAGCCGGCAACGTCTTTCACACCGTGGTCATCTTGTTCGAAGCCAACAACGACCACTTGGAAGACGAATTGAAAGCGTACGGCCCCGATGAGATTCGGGTCGTCCGGGATGACCGTTTCCCAACGGCCACCGACGCCGAACACGCCGACGCCTTGGAACAGTTGGTGCACAAGTACCAGCCTAATTCCATTCTCTTTGGCGCTACCATCACCGGCCGGTCTATCGCCCCACGGCTTCAGGCCAAGCTGCAAACCGGCCTGACCGCCGATTGCCTGGACCTGCGCTTCGACGATGAGACCTTAGTCGCCACCAAACCGTCTTACGGGGACAACATCATGTGTGAAATCATCTGCCCCGACCACCGGCCACAAATGGCCACGGTACGGCCGAATACCTTCGTCGCCGAGACCACACCCGGCGACGCCACCGTCACCACAGAAACGATCACCTTCCACCCCGTGGCCCGACTTCAGGTCAAGGCCGCGACACCGGTGGTGAACACCGCCACCACGGTCGGCGATGCCACCCGGGTCGTCGCCTTGGGTCGTGGAGCCGCCAGTGCGGCCACCATCGACACGGCCACGAAGCTCGCCGAAAAGTTAGGCGGCCGTATCGGCGTTTCCCGCCCACTGACCACCGCTTGGTAGCCGTGAGCGAACCAAATCTGGGCTCAGCCGGGGCATTTACGACTGGTGAGTTACCAGTCGTAAATGGGCGCCTTGGAAACGTCAGTTTATGACGGTTCCAAGCAAAGGCCAAGGCCGCTCCCTCAGGCTTGGTCTGGCCCTTCCCCAGCGTTCCAGCCCAGAATTTGGCGAACGGCAAGGCGGCCAGCTAACACCAACGCAGCCAACGATACCTGACAAATTTATTTCAAAAAACGTGCAACAAATCCGCTAATTTTTACATTAGTAATAAGTGTAGGGCCCACCAACTAGAGCTTCAACAATTCAGCCAGCAGTTCCTTTGCCGACTCGTTGAGCTTGGCTTGTGACTTGTCGTTGCCCAAGTGGGTGTAAATCTCACCCACGTAAACGCCATCCGTGAATAACCGATCAAAGACCGCGTCGATGATGGGCTGGGTCGCAGCTTGTTCCTGAACCGGGCCGAACGGGTTAGCGAAGAAGGTCGTGCTCATCCCCACTTCATCCGTGGTGCCCAGCGCCTTACGTTTACCGGCGATGAACGTCTTCTTGGCGGTCTCCTGGTCCGTAAACCGGTGGACGCCCACAGCATCGTCGTAGTTGTTGGCGTAAACCCACATGTCGATGTGATGGTGCGCAACCACCCGTGGCCAGGTATTGGCCGGGATGATGACCCGCGCATTCTTCTGTTCGGGGTTCATGTAGATCCCCCGGTCCATATTGTTAAAGGCCACCTCACTGCTCAGGTCATCGAGGCGGACAAAGGCCCCCGTTTCGGTCCCCTGCGCGTAGAGTTCTTGGCCGTCCAACGTGAAACTCCCCATGTCGTCAAAGATCGTTTCCATGCTGACAATCTGATCATCGGCCACTTGTTGTAAGGCCTCGATGGATTCGGACTTGCCGGCACCGGAATCACCGAAGAAGACCACCGTCTTGGTCTGCCCGTCGGCAAAGGTAATCTTCATCATCGACCCGTGAATCGGCAGGCGTTTCTGCGCAATCATATGCAGGTTATGCAGGGTCAGGCACATCTTCTTCATGTAGCCAAAGTACGTGGTCTGGTCGTTGTACGGAATCTGGCCCACGTAGATGTCATTGGCCTGGTCGTAGAAGTAGTGACCATTCTCCGGATCGGTATCCGTGGCCACGCCTGGCGTCCCAAACAGCAGCACTAGATCCGGCTTGTGACCGGCGACCTGCTTCACGTCGGCGAGCTGGAACAGGTTGGCTAGGGCCAGCCCGGAAGCCAGGTAGTCGCGGTGGAAGTAAATGTAGGCCAAACTTTCGCCAATCATGGCCGGGTAGCAGAAGAAGTCGTCCGACGTTCCCTCAAAGTTGGTCAGTGGATTGACTTGCGTTGCCGTGAAGGTCCCCTTCCGCTTGTTACTCTTGGTATGTAACATCATTGGTGGCCGCAACATGATGCGGTCGATGAAGCGGATATCCTGTAATTTTTCGTAGCCAGCGGGCATTGGCCAATTCAATTTCTGTAGGAGTACGCAGGCACTCGACCCGGCGCTCACTTGCCGGTACACGTGATTGGCGTGGCCCTGAAGCTTCTCTTCAATCGTCCGGTACAACCGAATAACCAAGTCGTTGAAGCGCTGGTCGATGGTCATAAATTCACTGGCGACCACGTCATTACGTTTGATGGTCATCGTAGCAACCCGCAGATACGTCCGGTAATACGAATAGAGGTCTTCGATGCTGGCCAGAATTTCTGATTTTTGGTACGTGGCAAAAGCATCCGGCTGATCGGTCAGAATCGCCTTGATAGTGGCCAGGTAAACCTGAGGCGTGACCAGATTAAAGGTGGTCGACGCATCGGCGACTTCTGGCGTGTGATCGCGTTGTTCATCCAAGAATAACCGCACAAAATCGGCGAGTTCGTCACTGTTAACGAGGTCGAAGATGCTGGTAATAAAACGCGTATTGTAATCCAAGACCGCCACATTGCGGTCCGGATTGGCATAAAATGAAGCCAAATCAATTGCTGCTGGTGTCTGCATGGTGAAGCTCCTTTCATAATGTCTTAACGGTAATTTTAGCCTAAAAGTCGGTCAGAAGGAAGTGACTTTACACTTTAATTAATGGCAATCGCGATTTGTGTGACTTACCATAAAGGGGTAAAGCGCTATCAAAATTTTTATAATCGGCACGGCTCCCCCTCGATTCAACTCGGCCGTGCCCCATGAAAGGAAGTTTCTGACATGAAAATTGATGGTCATACCCAATTAATCGCGCTCATCGCCCATCCCGCGGGTCACTCGCAATCACCGGCGATGTATAATTTCGCCTTTGACCACGAAAATATGAACGACCGCTTCTTGGCGTTGGACGTGGAACCCGAGAACCTCGCCCAGGCCATTGCGGCCGTACGCGCCTTCAAGATGCCCGGCGTCAGCGTTTCGATGCCCTTTAAACAAAAGGTGATCCCGCTACTCGACCACCTCGATGACGCCGCCAAGATGATCGGCGCCGTCAACACCGTGGTCAACCACGACGGCGTTCTCACCGGCTACACCACCGACGGCATTGGTTTCGTCAACGCCTTAAAGGACGCAAACGTGCCGCTAGCCGGTCAGACTATGACGCTGGCTGGCGTCGGCGGGGCCGGCACACCGATTGCCATCCAATCCGCACTGAACGGACTCAAGACGCTGAACGTCTTCAACTTAAACGATGCCTCGGTGGCTAACGCCAAGCGCGTGGTGCAAGTGATCAACGAACAGACCGCTTGTCACGCTAGTTTCACACCGCTCGAAGATCGCGGCCTATTTCACCGGGCAATCGCCGACAGCGATATCTACACCGACGCCACCGGTCTGGGAATGGGCAAGTTGATTGACCAGACCCTAGTGGACGACCCCACCTGGTTCCATCGCGACATGACCGTCTTCGACACGGTGTACGCGCCTGCCGAAACCAAGCTCATGCGCGTGGCGAAGCAAGCCAGCGTCACCCACGTCCTTAATGGTCAAGGGATGTTGCTCAATCAAGGTGTAGCGGCCTTTAAATTGTGGACCGGTCACGACATGCCGGTGGTTGCTGTACGGCGCGAAATTTTTAAGGAGGACGACTAAATGACTGAAAATTGGTTAGGTTTAGACGGTAAAGTGTGCGTTGTCACCGGTGCGATCGGTGGCATGGGAACCAAGATTTGCGAAGCCTTGGCGGATCAGAACGCCAAGGTGGTCGCACTGGATATGAAAGCTGACGCTGTGACGGCATTTGCGACAAAGTTAGCCACGGAACACCACACGGAAACGTTGGCGGTGGCCTGCAACGTCACGGATGAGGCCAGTGTTCAGGCGGCGGTCGCACAGGTTAAAGAGAAGTTTGGCTGGGTTGATGTGGTCATCAATACGGCCGGTATTTTAAAGTTTGACCCGTTGGAGGACCTCGACTATGCCACTTGGAAACAGGTACTCGACGTCAACCTGAACGGCTACTATCTGGTGACCCACGAGTTTGGTAAATTGATGATTCAGCAACGCCACGGCACCTTCGTTCATATCTCCACGGTGGCCAGTGACATCCCCGAGACTTACAGTGGCGCTTATAGCACCAGTAAGGCCGGCGTTAATATGCTATCGAAACAAGTGGCGGCCGAATGGGGCATGTTTGGTATCCGTAGCAACGTGCTCGAACCTTGCCTGGTCAAGACGCCGATGTCCGCGGCTTTCTATGCCGATCCGGAAGTCGAAAACGGGCGCAAGAAGTTAACTGCCAGCAAGCGCATCGGGACGACTGACGACATTGCCAACGCCATTTTATTCTTGGCCAGCGACCGGTCTAGCTACATCAATGCCACCGGCCTCGCCATTGATGGCGGCTTCAGCGTCATGATGCAAAACCAGATTCCTAAGCCCGGTGGTCGCCGCGGCTTTGCGGAAACGCACTAACCTTGCCTTAGCAGTTTAACGGCGTCCGTCGAAATGACAACTAATATCAAAAAAGCTATCCCCATCAGTCGCAAATGACCGATTCGAGATAGCTTTTGTCGTCCTGCCCACCGCGTTCTAGACCAAATTTGACGAACGGTAAGGCGCTAGTACGCGACTAGCCTATTATCATGGATGGTATCCTTGTCATACTACGGATTCTAACTGCTTTATAACTTTCAACCTTTAGTTGCCACTGTCAAAATATCTGACTGGCTTTTTGTAACAAATCATTTAACAGCCTGGCGTGAACATGTCCAACGACTTCTCCATGTCGCGCCTGATAATCATAATTAGGAATTTGGAAGGTAATGACCGAACCATTAATACCACTATCGTAATCTACAATTGCTTGGTAAATTCTGGCGTCACTCTTTTTCTGAGAGGTAATCGGCATACACACCACCATCCCCATAGCTGCGTTATAACCGCTATTCGAAATAACAACCATGGGCCGACGGATATTTCCCGATTGTGGATCATGTCCACTCTCTTCGTGACCGACATGTGGCTCTGCATCAATAAAAATTAAATCACCCTGTTTAGGCATCATCAGTCTTGCTTCTCCTTACCTACGGGAACTTCAACACCGTAATTACCGACGTCTGCCATTTCCGCCCGAAAATCGATGTCGCGATAATCCCCGTTCAGCCACGGGTTATCGTCCTGCGCCTTATAAATCAGCGTGCCATCCGCTTCCATTACTAACAAATACTTCTGCCCCTCCGAAACACCGGAACCGACTGGAACTGTTAAGGATAACGAATTACCCGTTTTTCGCGCTGTAAATTCGCCGAGTACCCGTGCTTTTTTTGTATTCATTACGCTCACCTCATGTGCCTACTAGTATATACACTTTAACTTGTACTCACAAGTCATAACATCTGGCTATCCTGAATACTACGCCTCATCAGTTACTATGCAAAAAGCTATACCCATCAGCCACCATCGACCAATTCGGTATAGCTTTTCTATTTGCTAACCCGGAGCCGTCACCGGATAAACCAGGTTAAACATCAAGATTCGTGTCACGTGAAAATCAACCACTTAAAAACCCGCACTTGAATCTAAGTAAGACCGATTAGTCTCACAGATGCGTTCAAGATGATAGCGTCCCAAAACCTATCGCCAATGCTCACTCACCTTTTTCTGGACATATCGCCCCATCACTTTCAGCGGCCTACGCCTCATCAGCGGACGCAATTGTCTTCAACTGATACGTGTTCCACAGTTTCAACGGATCACGTGGCGTCACCGCGAGGATAACCACCACGTTTGCCTCCCGTTCGCCCTGCAGCGTTGCTAAATACAATCGTTCACGATCGGTACTGCCCAACGCATAGGCCACGTGCACGGCCTGTGCTTGACGGACCGACGCGGCCACGGTTGGCGTCGTGCCGAGTGCCGCAATCGCCGCATTATCTTGCGTCACCGCTTTATCCATGGCCGCCTGCGCCAGTCGGAACGGCCGATTGGTCTGCATGTAGGTGTTGAACCCACCCAAGGCCACCAACAACACCGTCCCCCCTAACAGGCTAAGTGTCGTATTTCTGGGTAGTAATAGGCGCCAAACCGTCGTGAACTGGTGGTGATGGCCGAGTAACGCGCTCATCCCCGTCACGACCAACAGGACAATTCCCCAGCACGCCAACAGACTGAGACTCGTTCGCAAGAAGTCCAAGCGGTAGAGTCCCCAGCCGGTAGACTGGTCATTGCCACCAATCGGTCGGCCCAAGATCACCACCAGGCTTCCGAGGGCTACCAAGAAGACTAGGATGGGCACTGCCCCCAAACTATGAACGTGCATATCTGCTCCCCCCATTCGTTACCCCCATTGTAAACCGAAACGGTATTTAAACCATTTAATCGCCTCGATATTAGAATTTCTTTAAGGAAACCCGCTTGGCAGATTTTTCGTTAAAAAAAGAGCCTGAGATTTCTCCCAGGCCCCAAATTGTTTAATTTAAGCCGCGACCTTGGTCTTGCGACCATCCCGCAACATCGCGGCGAAGATCCACCCGACCACGGCAACCACCAGGAAGGTCACGAAGACGGCGTGATACCCCGCCAGTGTCGCGGCGGCATGACTGGCCACTTTGACGTGACTAGCCGTGACCATCGCCAAGATTAACGTGGCCACCGCTACCCCGGTCGAGCCAAGGATTTGCCGGACGGTCGTGATGACCGCCGTTCCGTGAGAAATCAACTGGTCAGGCAAGGAGTTCGCCCCCAGCGTGACGGCTGGCATCATGACGAAGGCATTGCCGCCCTCAATCAGCGCGGCAATCAGAATCATCGCCACCAGAGACTGCCGGTTGGAAACAACCGCCAGCCACAACCAGCCCAACACGATCATCGACATCCCCGTGAGCATGGTCCCCTTAAACCCGATGTGATCGGCCAATTTACCGGTCAATGGATTCAAAAGGCTCAGCACCACGGCACCGGGAACCAGTGCCATCCCGGAAGCGAACGGCGAGATGCCCAGCACTTCTTGGTAGTACAGTGGAAAAATAATCGTGACCACGATCAGCGCAATGTATGACGTCCCGGTCAGTAGCACCGCCAGATCGAAGTTAAAGGTCTTGAGCACCCGCAGATCTAGCAGCGGCGTGGACATTTGAAATTGACGCCAGACAAAGAAGGCCACGGCCAATAGGCTAACGACCAGTAGACCGGTCATCAGGCCCCAGTTAACGTTGGCTTTACCAATCTGGTTGACCACGTAGAGAATCCCGATAAACCCGACACTGCTGATGACGGACCAGTAATCCAAGTGGGATTCGTGTTGCGGCATGACATCCTTAATCGTCTTCAACGCAATCAGAAAAACGACGGTGATGATGACCATGAAGACCACGAACAGCCCCTGCCAAGTGGTGTAACGCAGGACAATTCCCGAGATGATCGGCCCCACGGCAAGCGCCGAACCCATGACGAGACCGGCCATTCCCATGACGCCACCCCGTTGCTTCTCCGGCGTGATTCGGAGCATGACCGTTTGATACGAGGGAAACATAATCCCCACAGCCATGGCTTCCATTACCCGTCCGAGCATCATCAACCCGAAGCTTGGCGCTAAATAAATAATAAAGGTTCCGATATCGAATAAGGCCAACACACTAACGAACAGCACCGGAAAGCGAATGTTATTGAGTAACCACGGACTAACCGGCATCATCACGACCATGACCAGCATGAACCCAGTCGTCAACCACTGCACGGTCGAGGCTGGCACCCCGAAGTACCGCATCAACGTCGGATACGCCGTCGACAGCGATGACTGACTGATGGACATGGTAAAGGTCCCCGCCAGTAACGTCCAAATAAAGGCCAAATGATTGTATGACCGCCCCTGTAAATCAATTGGTTGTGCCATGTAATTCCTCCCTCATGCCTACTTTAGAAGCATTATCAACTGACTTTTATCCTAGTCCTTTTCCTGTTTTCTGTAAACTCAAGCGTCCCGCAATGGTTGCCCGTACAATCAAGTTACTTATCCGCCAATCTTTGGTACAATGAAGCTAATCAGGACCGATACCAATCGGTCACGCGGACTACGCAAGGAATGAGGGTAAACTATGGATTTAGTAGCATATTTGCACGACGAAATTAACTTCTTGACGGAACAAATGAATCGCGCCAAGAAGGAAAAGGATAACGCCATGAATTTTCTCTGCGACGCCCGAATCACCGAGGCTAAACGGATCTTGGAGCAGATTGATAAGGGAAACATTGATCGGCTGAAGGCCGAATAAATCAACTGACGTCTCGTTGGCGCCGGTTATCTAAACGCACCTGGGCGGGATTGTCCCAAGTGCGTTTGTGCCGTTTAAATACGCTCAGAGAGGGACAGTAACTTGCAGTTAAAAACGCTCATCGACAGCCTGATTTTCATTGTCATTATTGGTCTAGTTACTTTTTTAATCATCAACTTTATCACGGACTTCCGCACCACCCTACTCGTGGTGCTCGCCCTCACGGCTGCCGGTTGGGTAAAAGCACATTTTTTCAAGGGCCACGTCGACCGGTGATTTTTGTATCGCAGGTTCGCCTAATCATGCAATTAGGTGTAGATTAGTAGTGTACGAATTTTTGAGGAGGCAACACATTGATAACCATTAAATCAGATCGTGAAATTAAAAAAATGGCCGAATCAGGTGCCGTTTTAGCAGGCGTTCACAAGGGTCTGCGTGACATCATCAAGCCAGGTATTTCAAGTTGGGAAATCGAACGGTTTGCCAACAAGTACATCGCCGAACATGGCGCCACCCCGTCCGAAAAGGGCTTCGAGGGCTACAAGTACGCCACCTGCGTCAGCGTGAACGATGAAGTCGCTCACGCCATCCCCCGTAAGGACCTCTTGCTTAAGGAAGGCGACATCGTGGCGGTCGACATGACCGTTAACTTGGACGGCTTCGAAAGTGATTCTTGCTGGACTTACGCGGTCGGCAAGATCAGTCCAGAGGCCCAACACCTGATGGACGTCACCAAGAAGTCCCTATACTTGGGCATCGACCAGGCCGTCGTGGGCAACCGCATCGGCGATATTGGCCACGCTATCCAAGCCTACACGGAAGGTCAGGAACACATGGGCGACGTTCGGGAATTAATCGGCCACGGTATTCAACCAACCATGCACGAACAACCCAATGTGCCGAACTACGGTGAAGCGGGCAAGGGCTTGCGTTTACGCGCCGGCATGACTATCACCATCGAACCCATGATTAACTTGGGGACTTGGGAGATTGCGTCCCGTGAAACGGCCGACAAGTCTTGGGAATACTACGTTACGGCCGACGGCTCACTGTCCGCTCAGTACGAACACACACTGGTCATTACCGATGACGGTCCCAAGATCTTAACGTCACAAGACGACCCCATCGACGAAAAATACCGACTCAACTTCTAGGAGGCTCCGCGTATGGCACTGACGAATCAGACACCGGAACACACCGTCCAACACCTCTTTGATCAGATTGCCCCGCAATATGATCAGATGAATAGCGTCATCAGCCTGGGAACCCACCGCATCTGGCGTCACCGCGTCATGACGGCGATGGCCGTCCGCCCCGGTGACTTTGCGCTAGACCTGTGCTGTGGCACCGGTGACTGGACGTTGGCGCTGGCTCGCGCGGTCGGTCCCGCTGGCCGCGTGGTGGGCTTGGACTTTAGCCCGGTGATGATTCGTGAAGCGCAACGTAAGGTCCGCGCCGCTAAGCTAACCGGTCGGATCACGCTGCGACAAGGAGACGCCATGCAGTTGCCCTATCCCGACAACAGCTTCAACGTGGTGACGATTGGCTTCGGTCTGCGAAACGTTCCCGATGCCAATCAGGTCCTGCGGGAGATGACCCGGGTCGTCAAGCCGGGTGGACAGGTGGTCTGCCTGGAAACTTCGCAACCGACTAACCCCATCATTCATGCGGGGTGGCAGGTCTACTTTGGCCACGTGGTCCCGCTGATGGGCAGTCTGGTGGCCCACCACTATCAGGCCTACAACTATCTCCAGCGGTCGACCCACCGCTTCGTTTCGGCCGAACAATTAGCTAAGATGTTTACCGCGGCCGGGTTGACGCAGGTACATGACCACCTCTTCAATCTGGGAGCGGCTGCCGTGCATTTCGGGGTTAAGCCATACTAAATAAAACGGAAAAATCCGCCCTACCAGCGATAGTTCACCATCGTTGATACGGCGGATTTTTTGATTGTCTTTTATCGCCTGCGGCTGCCAGAGATTCCGCCTGCTGTGGGATCGAGGGTTAAGCCCCCCTCCCAATTATTTCAGATTTATGCCCAACCATGGTGCTCGCGGTCCCAGTCGCGCTTGCGGCTACCGGAGACGAACGGGTTACCCGCCACCGTGAAGCGCAGTGGCCGATCCTGCCAGCTTCCAGCCGACACGCCCACGCGTGACGTTGCCGCAATCTTCCTTGGTTGCCGCGTCATTTCCGGCGTAATTGTTAGATTTTGAGCGCCTAGCATGGTCCGGTTCAAGTTCTTTGACTGAATCCCCAGTGCCGCCATCAGTTTTCCCGGACCATTGGTGACATCCGGCACCGGCTTGTCGCGATTTTGCTGCATCAAGTCCAGCCCCTCGTGCGGCTCAATCCCCCGAATCAGAATTCCTTGGGGCGTGCCGGCTGCCTGGGTAGCCACGTCAAACATGTAATACCCACGCAAGATGTAGATATAAATGGTTCCCGGCGCATCATACAGGGCCGCGTTAGCCGCCGTGTAGCGCCCGTTAAAGGCGTGGGCCGCCGTATCCTTCTCACCCAGATAGGCCTCGGCCTCGACAATCCACCCGCTCATGGTACCAGCCGGCGTTTGGTAGACCAACTCGTGACCCAACAAGTCCTGCGCAATTTGCGGCGTGGGCCGTCCCGTAAAAAATTCTGCTAAAGCGTCTGACATCGTTTTCTCCTCCAATTTCACTATGTTAGAATGGGGCCATGGAGATGATACCTTATGGCAATTAAATGCGAACGAATCTACACCAAGCCCGCCGATCTTGACGGTTATCGCGTGCTCGTCGACCGACTGTGGCCGCGAGGAATTTCTAAAGTGAACGCGCAACTCGCGTCCTGGGAAAAGGAAATGGGACCCACCACCGACCTGCGGAAGTGGTTCAACCACGAACCCGAAAAATTCCCAGAATTCAAAAAACGCTACGTCACTGAGCTTGAAGCCAACGCAGCGTTACCCGCCTTTTTAGACCTGGTCGCCGAACAACTCAACGACCAAGATGTGATTTTATTATACGGCGCCAAGGACGAAGAACACAACCAGGCTGTAATTTTAAAGGAATTTTTGCTTAAACGCTTAGCGGATCGAGTACCCGCTGCACGGCTGACAGACTAAGCTCGCGAGTACTGGTGAGCATGGCATCCGCCTGCGGTATCGGCTGAGCATTGATGCCGATGGTCAGGCAACCTGCGGCCTTCGCGGACTGCACCCCAGTCACCGTGTCCTCAAAGGCAATGCACGTGGTCGGGTCGCGATGAATCAGGGCGGCCGCGGCGAGATAGACGTCCGGTGCCGGCTTGCTAGCCTTCAAGTCCTTAGCCGCCACGATGTGTGGAAAATACCGATCCAGACCCAGATGGGTGATTTCGGCTGGCGCATTGGTCGAAGCTGAGGCTAGAGCCAGCGGATACCCCGCCGCCACGAGCTCATCCAGAAAGGCCGTGACCCCGGGCAGACGATTAGCCGGCGTCAGAGCGGCCACATACTGCCGATACAGCGCGTTTTCATGATCCGTAATCATTTGGCGCTGGTCGGGGCCAAAGTCGTTCTGACGGCCCACAGGCGCCAAAATCGTCAACAAAGAATCGGCCCGACTCATGCCGGGTAACGTGGCGGCTAGCTGGTCGGTCCACGGAATGTGGAGTTCTTGCGCAACCGTTTGCCAAGAAGCCAAATGGTATTGCCAAGAATCAGCCAACACCCCGTGGAGGTCAAATAGGAAGCCGCGAAGTTGTCGTGCTTGCATGTAATCTCCCCCTCGTGAAAGCGTTTCAATTTTTAAATCTATTATACACCAAAATAAAATGGTTCACCGCTTTAAACTATGCGGTGAACCATTGTTAATTTAACGAATAACGATAACTGAAACGTCAGACTTCTTGGCGAGCCGTAACCCGATGGCCCCGGGATGACCGTGACTGGCGAAATCAACGTCCGCCCCGCAGACGATCAGATCCGGTTGAAAATCGGGGACAATCTTCTGAAGCACAACATCGTCGACGTCACCGCCCTCCCCCACGATGGCCTGGACATCTTCCACGCCAAACGCGGTGGCCTGATCAGCGTAACTTTTGACGATGGCCTTAAGGTGCTCACGCTTCTCGTTCAACTTATCTGGCATCAGCGATTCATAGATGCTGATGTCATCGCTTTCCAGTACGGAGGCAATGCCCAGATGTGCTTGATAATCCCGGGCCATCGTCATCGCGAACCGGAATGCCCGACTGGTTGAGGGCCGGTCATCCTCATCGATGGTGATTAAAATTCGCCGGAAAAATAGTGGATTGTTTATTTCGTCTGCCATAAAACCCCTCCTGCAGTGATTGTTGATTCGGCCTTATTGTATCATACCTGAGAATGAAAAGACTCGTCGGACTGACGTAATCCGCTCGATTGCCACTCCATGAAAAACGCCCTCCGTGAGCTGGAGGGCGTTTGGTGACTTATTTTGATTGGATGTGGGCGCTAGGTCTCGCTGATATTTTTCTGGCGAGTCTGGCGGCCGCCGAAACGTGCTCTCTCGGGCAGGTTCCTGCGCTCAACCCGGCTAAGCACCGACTCGGTTCTACCGAGTGGGCCCTTAGCCACGTTAATGCTCAGAACCTAACCGCCCTCGATCGCACTCTACCTTGCGTGGTCCGGTGACAAAATCATTGGCCCGCGAACCGCTCGTGGTAATTCAACCGTAATTCGGCGTACCACAACGGGTTGTGGCACGACCACTGGTGCTGGCTTGGGCTTGGCGGCCAACATGTGCCAAATGGAATGTAGCAACAACAGGCAGACAAACATCAGTGGGAAACCGGCAATCGTCGACACCGTTTGAACGGTCTTGAAACCCCCGACCATCACAATCCCAAAGGAGAAGATGATGAAGACAACGACCCAGATCATTCGGTTCCAACGACTGGGTTCCTGACCGTCATCCAAGTGAAGACTGGTGAACGACGATACGATGAAAGCGGACGACGAAATCGTCGTGGCCAAGAAGATGAAGCAAGAGATACAGTACAGCGCCAAGATAATCATCTTGAATGGTAACGTCGCAATGACCGTCGATACCACGGCGGCTTGCCCCTGCGTATTTAGGATGTGTACCAAGTTAACGGCACCAGTCCGTTGCAGCCACAGTGAGTAGCCCCCGAAGATGGCATAAAAGCTCATGCATCCTAAGGCCCCATACGTCAACATACCAACTAAGACCTGACGAATCGTCCGACCCTTGGAGATCCGGGCAATGAACAGCCCCATGACGGGCATGTAGGACAACCACCAGCCCCAGTAGAAAATCGTTTCCTGCTGAGCGGTACTGTCCCCACCGTTAGGTAACGTGTTGGTCGACATTGAAATAAACTTCTGGGCCATTAACCCAATACTATTCGTTTCGGAATTTAAAATATAAATCGTGGGTCCAATAATTAAGATAATAGCAAGCAGACCCAACGCCGTCCAAATGTGGGCGGAACTCAACCGATTGATTCCCCCGTTTAATCCATGGAAAACCGTGACGGCAAATAAAATAAACAGAATGACAAAGAGTTCAATCTTAAGCATGAGGTTGTCTTGAACCCCGGTAAGCCGGCTTAACACCTTCGAAATGATGGGAATTTCCATCCCAACAGATGAACCAATTCCCCCCATGATCCCAAAGACCACGAGAAAATCGACCACGTGACGCGCAATGACCTTGCCCTTGCTGTCACCTTGTAAGCTGGTGATGGCGGCACTGACCCGTTGAACCTTGGCGTGCTTAACGTAGAGCACGTAAGCAATCGCAATCGTCGCGGGCGCAAACATCATCCACGCCATCGGTCCCCAGTTGAACTGCCCTAACATGTGGGCAGCACCGTAAGCATTGCTGGAGAACGGCTTGAACCCAAAGGCGGGGTGTTGCAGATACCGCAGCGGATCAACGATGGACAGCATTAAGATGCTGGCATCAATCGCCGTGGCGAAGACCATTGACCCCCACTGAAAGTTACTGTAGTGGGGCTTGTCATCGGCATCGCCCAATTTAACCTTACCAAATTTACCAAATGCCAAATACATAAAAAATAAGAAGTTGATCACGTACACCATCAAATAGGCCCATGACATGTGCGTATCAATCCAGTTCAATAACGAACTCAGAGTGGTTTGTAATTGGTTACCACCTAAGATAAATAGCAATGACGCGAGAATAAATAAAACGATGGTTGGTACGAATACTAACTTATCAATATTTTTACGCGCTAAAATAAATAATCCTCCTCATTTGTTTCCTGGAAGCAAGCTTCCAGCGGTCATGTTTCGAAGAGATTGTACGAAAAAAGCGCCATACACGGGTCGTTACACGAGCCACCTGTACAGCGCCAATCACGGTTAAATACAAATTGCCTACGCAAATCTCTTTGAATCAATATCCAAAGTCTATTATACGCAGTCGCTAGGATTAGTAAAATCTTGAATAAGGATAAGATTTTTCTGCGGAAATTTAAGCGCTTACACTACCAATCACCATTGGATTCTAAGAATTCGATTAGAATTTAGGTGATAGCTTAACCCTTTGCTTTAGTCAAACTTTTCTGGCCACTGGGCTTTAGCCGCCGTATTTCCAGTGGGACCGTTATCAATTTCCTTGATCACGTGGGCCGGATTGCCAACTAAAACCACGTTATCGCCAAAGGATTTGGTCACGACAGCACCGGCGCCGACCACGACATTATTGCCTAACGTCACGCCCGGTAAAACGGTCACGTTGCCACCAAACCACGCGTTATCACCGATGGTAATGGGCGCCCCCATCTCGACATCGTGGACCCGCGCCATGGCGTTCAGGGGATGAACCGGCGTGTACAGACCCACGTTAGGCCCGAAGTAGCAGTGTTCGCCAATCGTAATCGGGCAAGTATCCAGCAAGGTCATGTTGTAGTTGCCGTAGAAATGGTCGCCGATGTGGATATTCCAACCGTAATCGTATTCCAACCCGGCTTCAACGAAGAAATCATCCCCACTATCCGCCATCAACTTGCGGTAACCCGCGTTCCGTTGATCATTGTCGTCTAACTGGTTGACCGCGCGTAGTTGCTTTCTAACGGCCACCCGGCGTGCAATCAGTTCTGGATCGAATTGTTCGTAGGGTTGACCCGCCGTCATTTTTTCCCGTTCAGTTGCCATTGCATCAATCACTCCTCTTGAGTTCCATGATACCACTTATTCAGAGCGGCCCTAACCATCGACGGGACTAAAAAGGCATCTCGGAGTCTACCGAAACGCCCGCATTACTGATTAAATTAACCGGTCAGCCACAGCGTTAAGCATTTTCCGCTGCCGACTCACCCGATACCCGTTGTTCCCGCAGAATCCAAGTGATCCCGTAAGCATCGACGATCTGGCCCATCTTACCACCAGCGCTCTGTTCACCAAACGGACTGATGACCTTAACGTCGGACTTGAGGAGCCGTTGATACAGCCCCGTTAATTCCTTAACACTAGCGGAATCATCTTCGTCCACCGCAATCATCAGTGAAATTAGCGTGGAAGACGTGGGTTGTCCCATCAAGGCGTCAGCACATTGGACATCCAAGCCCATGATTTTGAAGCCGCCTTGCATCGTCATTTCCTCTAAATTAACGGTGGGTGCTAACCCAAACTGTTCGACTTCCTCGGCTGTCGGGCTGACCCGGTAGGCGTTGGTTGCCCCAAAGACGCTCTGATAATAAGCGATCGCTTCTTTGGCGTTTTCAAATTCCAAATATGGAATTAACTTTGCTTGCATCGTCGGTACCCCATTCACTACTTGATTTTTTGGAACATTTTGCCTGGTCACTGGTGGACCGGTACTAGTCCCCCCAATGAGATTATCCGCATGTGATCTCTAGCTGTTATTATACCCTTAATGACCACGAAACGGTAGGTCTCGCAGCCCCTTGGCAATATCCGCGACCGATTGTTCCGGCGTGGTATGCGTTAACGACGCCTGCGAGGCCGCGGATTGCGGTGCATTTACTGATGAAACCGTCTCGGATTTTTTCGCGACTGACGGCGTGTTTTTCGGCCGGCTTACCCCTGCTTGATGGCGCTCCCGGCCCATCTGATCCATGGTCTCGTTGAGTAAATGATCAACGAACACATTGCCTTGATTGGTCGCGTGCCCCTTGGTCCAGTGGTACTGCAAGTGGCTAAATTGAGGCAACAACCGGTCCACGTCCTGCCACAGCTCGGCGTTGGCCAGTGGTCCGGCACTACGCTTCCAGCCACGACGTTTCCAGCCAGCCAGCCACCCCTGCGTCACGGCATTTAAGACGTACCGCGAATCCAGGACAAAGACAATGCTTTCATGTGCCTGCTGAAGTTCCACTAATTTTTGTAAGGCATTGCGAAAGGCCATGATTTCCATGCGATTGTTGCTGGCCCCAAATTCACCATCCGACCCGGTCACCACATCATTGGGCAACTCGATCCGGTAGGCCCAGGCTGCCTTATCGCCGGTGCGCACGTGACCCCCGGCAACGTTACCGGTATTCCGGGAACCACCATCCGTGTAGACGGTAATGGTAGCGGCCGTCAGCGGTTGCGTCGCTGTTGGTTTAGCCGTCGTCTTAGCCTTAGCTTTGGCCTGGTGCGTGGTCCCCGTATCCTGCATAAAGGCTTCGGCGGCGCTGGCCGTCGTGAAGCTCTTGTACTGCGCACCGGAGAAGCCACTCACCTGTGCCTGTGTCTCTGGCCACGTCTGGTAAATTCCCGGTTTACGGCCCCGACGAACCGCATAGTATTTCTGTGCCACATTCATTCCTCGCTTTCAACCTAATCTAAGCTAGTTTACCATAGATTTCATCATTCTAAATAAATTCGATATGACAATACTTATGAAGCCGATGCCATCCCCCACCGGGCCGTAAAAAGTTTTTTTATACCACCCAGCACAATCTTTAAAAATCGCTAATTTTAAAGTGTAAATTGTTTCCATAACTTTTAGATTATGCTAACCTAGTAGGTGTGAGTAATGGCCGGAGACTGTCATTTTTTACTTAATTTTCCAAATTTCTAAGGGGGTTTTTGATGAAAAATCCAATCCATGCGTCCATGATTACCGTCGAGCAAGCCCGCGCAATGCTTAAAGACCAGCGAGAACAACGTGATGAACGTTTTCCAGAGCTGGCCGCCTCCGGCCAATATATCTTACCAGACTATCGGTTAACCCGTAAACGCGAGGCTTTTAAGATTCGACGACATACTTTTTTGAAGAAACATTTTCGTTCCTACGTGGCCTTTGATTCCGACAACGGTCAGACCTTGTGGATTCACAATTTCTCAAGTCTTTCCGAAGCTTGTTTCTGGTTGAACACCGGTCTGAAGCCCAACGACACGGACTCCGCCGGCTCCTATCAAAGCTGGAAGGAAGAACACGTGACTGAGATTGAAGCGCTCAAGGATCAACTGCGCGCCCAACATCAAGAAAAGAAGAAGCCCGTTGCGACGCCGAAACCGGTGACCGTGACGACCGTTAAAAAGGCCAAGCGCGCTAAAGCCAAGAAAAAATAAGTGCGTCTCTACAGCCCCACAAGATTGGTCAGTTGACTCGTCTTGTGGGGCTGCTTTTTTCAAGAGTGCGCCAAAAGGCGATTAGCCGGCGAGCATTAAGGCTGATAACCGAATAATCCCGGGTTTGGATTGTTTGGTTATCAGTTTTAAGCGGAGCCGGCTGCCTTTTAGCGCACGTTTCGACTATCTCAATGCCGAGACAACACGGATTTTCAGCTCAATGCAAGCTCATTTGACACAAACTACAAAGCACCCCGCCCCACCACACAAAAATCGGCAAGCCATCTCAAACGAGACGCCTGCCGATTATTTTTAACTGTTTAAAATTACAGGTCTAAATGTACCTGTTTCGGGTCGGTCTTAACGATCACCTTACCGTGGTGAATCGAGTACAAGACTTCCGAGCGCTGATTCAATGCATTGTAGAAGTTATCGTTGTTCATGATGACCAGGTTGGCCGGCTTGCCTTCCGCGATACCATAGTGATCGCCGACGTGCATGGCCTTGGCCCCGTTGGTCGTGACAAACTTGTAGGACCCCATGATATCATCGTACCCCATCATCTGGGTGACGTGAATCCCCATGTGGAGAGCGTCCAGCATGTTACCGTCGCCCATCGGGTACCACGGATCTTTGATATCATCCTCACCAAAGGCCACATTAACCCCGGCGGCATTTAATTCCTTAACCCGGGTTAACCCCCGCCGCTTCGGATACGTGTCGAACCGACCGCCCAAGTGGGTGTTAATCAACGGGTTGGAGATCATGTTGATGTGGGACATCTGCAGGAGCCGCATGAGCTTATAGGCGTAGGCGTTGTTGTACGAGCCCATCGCCGTCGTATGGCTGGCCGTGACTTGATCGCCCAAGCCCGTTTCCAAGGCCAAGGTTGCCAACGTTTCCAGTCCGCGGGAAGCCGGGTCGTCAATTTCGTCACAGTGGGCGTCCACGAGTTTACCGTACTTCTGGGCTAGCTCTACCGCGAAATGCAGGGATTCCACGCTGTATTCCCGGGTGAATTCAAAGTGCGGGATGGCTCCGATGACGTCGACGCCCAACTTGGCAGCTTGTTCCATCAATTCCTTACCGTGAGGGAACGACAAAATCCCTTCTTGGGGGAAGGCCACCAGTTGTAATTCGATAAAGTCCTTCACCTCATCACGAACCTGAATCAAGGCTTTCAACGCCGTCAAACTAGGGTCCGTCACGTCCACGTGGGAACGGACGAACTGGACACCGTGACTGGCTTGGCGTTCCAGTGCCTGCCGGGAACGGGTCTTCACGTCTTCAATGCTCAACGTCTTCTTCCGTTCGGACCAGATCCGAATCCCGTCAAATAATGTCCCGGACTGGTTCCACTCCGGATCGCCGGCCGTCATCGTACTGTCCAAATGAACGTGTGGATCAACGAAAGGTGGCAGAATTAATTTTCCCTGCGCATCAATGACCTGTTCATGATCCTTTGCCGTTAAATGATCGGCAATGGCCGTGAACTTCCCGTCCTCAATTCGAATATCCTGTGGCTGCTGTGCGTTTTCAATAAGACCTTGTTGAATTAACATGCGCGTTAACCTACCTCCTACACTTTTCCATCAGATTAATAAAAACCGGGAATGGTTAGACCCAATAAGAGTAGCGTGCTGTCGGCAACCAACCCCAAGACCACGGCAATCGCACTCACCGTAGCCGGAATCAAGCACCACCAGGGGCCACACTTACCAGCACGAACCAACCCTACTAAGCTTATCACAGTTAGCCCGACTCCGAACAATAAAGTGACGGGTTCGTGGGGAAACCAGCGATAAACCGTTTGGACGGCGCCAATTATTGCATACCAACTAACCGCCAAACCAATTAGACTCCAGATCAGGACGCGCCTTGACTGTCGTTTCATCTCTATCGCCCCCACGCATTATCAGCTTCCTTGGCACTCCCCTTTAATTTACACGGTACCAGCGGAAATGACGAACACTTGGCTTGGGTTGTATAACTAAATTTATAGAACGTCAGAGTCATCATTTCCCGACGTTTTATGCTATGCTGGAAGCTATAATCCTGACTTCGGAGGTCGATCAATCATGGTAAATTCTTACCCACAAGCACTCACCATCGCTGGCTCGGATAGCGATGGAAGCGCCGGCATGCAAGCCGATCTGCACACTTTCTTCGCCCGTCACGTCTACGGCGCATCCGTCATGACCGCATGTGTCGCCGGAAATTCTTACGGAATTCACGCCAGCGTGCCCATGCCCACGGACTTTATCGACCAGGAATTCAAAGATCTCGCGGATGACTACCGGATTCGCGCCGCTAAGACGGGGATGTTAGCCGATTCCGAACTGATTCAAACGGTCGTCAAAAATTATCAAGCGGCCGATTTTGGCCCGCTGGTCGTCGATCCCGTGATTATGACCAAGCACGGCAACCAACTGTTGGAGGAAAGCGCCTTTAACACGCTACGGACGACCCTCATTCCGCTGGCCACCGTGCTGACGCCGAACTTCTTTGAGGTCGAAAAGATTGCCGAAATGACCATTACCAGCGATGCCGACATGGAAACGGCGGCTCACCAGCTACAAGCCATGGGGGCCAAGAACATCATCGCCAAGGGCAGTCACGCCGACCCTCACCAGACGGTCGTCAAGGACTTCGTGTTGTTGGAATCCGGCGAGAGTTTTTGGTTGAGCGAACCCTACCACGAGACGGACCGGGTCAACGGCACGGGTGATTCGTTGTCGGCTTGTATTACCGCCGAGCTAGCGAAGGGCACCCCGATGAAACGTGCCATCAAGATTGCCAAACAATTCGTCAACGCGGCGATTGGCTCCCCCATTGCGGTCGGTCACAAATTTGGTCCAGTCAATCACTGGGCGGCAATGGATCGCGATTTCAAATAGTCAAATAGATCCAAGTCGGAAATGGCGGGCTCCCCACGGAACCCGCCATTTTTAAGCACCAAGTCATCGTCACCAGCGATCAGGCCGCCACGTCCGGCCGTCGACCTCACCGCCAAGCTGTTCACTGCGGCGGTCCTGTTCGGCCACCACGCGTTTCAACGCCAGCCAGAAGGCTCGGTCCGTAAATTTTTCCTGTTGATTCGCCAACTGATCGATTTGTTGGCTTAACCATACCGATTGTTCAGTCATCGTCCTGCTCCTTAATCATGGCGAGGGTGTCCTGCAACTGGTCGATTTGCTCGCGATTCTGGTCAAACACACTGGCGATTAACCGTCCCGTAGCGCGCTGTTCCGCTGGCAAGCGGTCAATCACCCCGTCCAGCCGCTGGGCAAACCAATCCTGGCGATTCGCCAAACTATCCGGTTGCGGCTGCGTCAGATATCGTTGGTAGTCCACGACCAGCTGTAACTTCTCCGACTCCTCGAGATAGCTGAATTGATAGATGGGGAAGATTGGCAACCAAATCATTTTCGCCCGGTGTGCCAAAGCCGCCAGTGGCGCCAAGGCGGCGTCGAGTGTCAGACCTTCCGCCCCGCCACGTTGAAAGGCAGGTTGGGGCATACCCGTGGTTACCACAATTCCCAACTCCTTGTCGGCCAACGGATAACGGTGATCCCCGTAAACAAAAGTCCGGGTCAGTACCGTGTCCTCCCAAGCCTTGAGACCGGCCGGTGCCGCATACCAGTACAACGGGAACTGGAGAATAATGCGGTCTGCACGACGCAACTGATCCTGCTCGCGTTCGACGTCTAGCGGGGTCTGTGCCTCGATATGCTCCCAGATGATATTCTCATCGGGTAAGCTTTCCTTCAAAAATTGCTGGCTGGTCGAATCCGCCAACTGGGGATGCGAGACCAAGACAAGCGTGGTCATCGGGCCATCAACTCCTTTGCGTTTTTTCACTAAACCTACTGTAGCACATTTCCCCTGAAATCTTAGCCGTTTCCGCTCAGTAAACTTGGCCAAAAGAAAAGGCCCCTAGCGAAAACGCTAACGACCAAGTTGACTTAAATTAACTTAAACGCCGATCCGAACCATCGTGGAACTTGTCTCCCCGGGTCGCCAGATGTTTGCTATTCTTCCGGAAAGCTTCCCGGTTGTTCAGATATAACTGGCCAACACCGGCCAACAGAATAATGGCCAAAATAATCAGTAGTGCGTGCATAGCAATTCCCCCCGTCAACTTTTAGATTACAATTATATTATCTAAATGTTACAGGAATATTGCAAGTATTGTGTCACGGAAATAAGAAATTCTTCACCTTTTACCGGCCAATTGTATGAATTACTTCGTCGTTGACACGCTTGACGACTGTTGGGATTCCCTTTTCTGCTGGGACTCTCGCTGGGAATGCCGTTTTTTCTGGGCCTTGCGTACCTGATTTGAGACCTGATCCGTGGGACTTACCGTCTTCTGTCGCGAAAGATTGGCCACCGGTGCCGCCAGCAAAAGAACAATTACAGCAGAGAGACAATAAATATAGTTCTGTCGCTTATTGCCCAGCCCCTGCGTAATTTGGAAAAAATAATAAATAATACAGATGGCGGAAAAGAACACCGCAATTTCTGCCACAACGTGCAAGACGATCACCGTGGCCACCTCCAATCCCGTTTATCCCTACTCTACTGAACTGGCGCGGTCCCTGTCAACTTTCAACGCCCGGTTAATCCGCAATTGACACGGCGCAGCGGCTTCTCTATAATTAAGAAGTTGTGGGTTTGCTATTCACATTAGGTCGCAATAGCTCAGCTGGATAGAGCAACGGTCTTCTAAACCGTAGGTCGAGGGTTCGAATCTCTCTTGCGACATCAAATTTAACGAAACGATCGGTGAAGTCGAGAGGCTTTGCCGATTTTTTTAGCTTTAATCCAACCAAAAAGCAGGACCAGCACTCAGCCGATCCCGCCCAGTTTTTAATGAACCTAAGCTTCGTACTTGCCAACAATCGGTAGCTTGGCCAACACTTTGCGGCCGTGTGGGGATTTTTCGTCAATCACACTGGTCAGTTCTTGACCGGCCAAGTTGCCGTGGTGCTTGCCGCCAGCCCAAGCTTCTACACCAGACACGTCGTATACGACGCCATCAATGGCCACGTAGGCTGGCTGACCCTGTTGGCCGTCAAATTTGGCTAATTCATCCTTGGAAAATACTTTTTCACTCACAACTACCACCGCCTCAATTTATTTAGTTTCATCATAAACTGACCGAACCAACAACACAAGTAATTCATCTTTCAGGTGATAACTAAAAAGCATAAAAAAAACCACCAACCGAAGTTGGTGGTTTTTCACGACACGATTTAGGCTAATGTAAATTAGTCAACTACCGTAACGTTAGCGGCTTGTGGGCCACGGTCGCCTTGTTCTACATCAAGGGATACGTGTTGGCCTTCTTCAAGCGTCTTGAAGCCTTCGCTGTTGATAGCAGAGAAGTGAACGAAAACGTCTGAGCCGTTTTCCAAAGTGATGAAGCCGTAACCTTTATCAGCGTTGAACCATTTAACAGTACCTTGTTCCATAAGAATGAAACCTCCATGCGCATAGCGCAATAATATTTGCATTTGAAAGCTGGGGTAAAAAGGAGCCATTCTTATAAGAACGTCGAGCCTTTAAAACTTCCGAACCATAAATACATTAACCATAGGATAACAGGTATTTCGCAGAATAGCAAATGCAAACTCCGATATTTTTAAACTATTTTGCAATAAGCCGCTAATTATTTTCCGATAACCATTCCTTGGCGGCTAATACTTCCTGCGGCGTCAGCATATGGCTTCCCCCCGTTTGAAAGAGCGTGGTAGCCACACCACTTTTTTCGCAATCCGCTGCAACTTGAGCGACTGTGGCGACCGACACTAAGGGGTCACGCTGCCCGGCAGAGAGCCATGCGCGGTAGTTTTTTCGTTGCACATTTTGACTGACGGGCAACCACAGCGGATGAAATAATAAAGCCCGTTGACCGGGAAGAATTCCCGTGCGAATCCCGTAAGCCGCCATCGCCGCACCGTTCGAATATCCCACCGTAATTAAACGGTCAATATCCCAGTGACGGTGCACACAAATATTTTTTACCGTCGCGCTCAACCAGATTGCTTCTGTGGTGACCTGATCGCTGTCGATTGGTCCCGCCGCGGTCTGCTGAAAATATTGACGCTGGGCACCAACGCCACTGCGACCGGCAATCGTCACCAGTGGACTCTGTGGGGCCAAGCGCCGCCCAAAGTTCAACATTTCCGTGTTGGTGCCGCCGGTTCCCTGCAAGAGGAGGACTGGTGGGGTCGTGTTCGCGCCCGGCGCCGTTTCAATTAGTTCATCGTCCACGCGAAGCCTCCTAACGCCGAACGATCAGTTCAATCTGACCCTTCTGCGGGGCGAAATTAAGCCCGTAGCAGTCTTCCCCTAGAATCTTACCGTACTCGGCCAAAACGTCGTCAGGCAACGGCGTATGGGTCTTTAATCGGCTGATGAGGTCTGGCCCCGACTGCACGTCAGCCAACGACACAAATAGCAACGCATTATCAATTAAGTCCCGTAACAAATCAGTCAGCAGACCATTGGGTTTGCCCTTTTCATCGGTCACCACCACCTGATGGCTTTCGACTTCCTGATGATTTACCGAAACTGTTTTTAATTGGTCAAAAATCGTTTGCACGATCAGTCACTCCCTTGCGAATCCGTTTCCAGTTTAACTAGATAATACAGCAAATAGCGCCTAACTGAAACTAATTCTCCCGAAAAGCCGCAGAATCTTGCTGTTTCGCGTACCGCTGCATCATTTTCTCTTGGACCTTCGGCAATGGTAAGGCCGAAATCTCGCCAGCCGGCACCCACTTTCCCGGGAAAAATTCCAAGGGAAGTGCCGTTGGTAAGGTCGCCGTTAAAAGCTTGACCTGCCAGCGTTGATGCGTATACGTGTGGCTGACCGGTTGCCCGCTCACTGGCCCCAGTTTCACGGGGAGCTGATATTCTTGACGCCACTGTCGTTCGAGCGCTGAAATATCGTCAGCTAGCGTCCATGATTTCTGATCCGTCGTGTGCAGGGTTTCCCGTGGGACCAGTGGAAAGCTCCAATACCCGGTCAACATCTCGTTGGCGCCACGCTGGACGAGCAGATAGCCTGCCGGCGACTGAATAATCAGGCCATAGTAGGCGACTGGCTTGGGCCGAGGTGCCCTGGTCTTGACCGGAAAATCCAGCACCCGTCCTGCCCGATAGGACGCGTCAAATGCCTTGACCGGCGAATGTTCCGGGTCGGGATTCTTGGCCGTCATGTAGCTTGACCCCAGATCCATGATGGCTTGATTGAAGGCGCCCGGACGCTGCGGATCCACGATCGGTTGAATGATGGTCGTAAACAATTGGCGCGTCTTAGGCTTGGCAATGTCGGCGTCAATCATCAGTAGCCGCGCGAACACCCGAAAGGCATTGCCATCCACGGCCGGCACGACCTCGTCAAAGGCAATGCTGGCAATGGCACTGGCCGTATACGGACCGATACCAATCAAGTCTTCCAATTCGGCGGCCGTCTCCGGCCATTTGCCGTGGTAGTCCGTCATCAGTTGCTGGGCCGCGCGCTGGAGATTGCGAGCACGCGAATAGTAGCCCAATCCCTGCCAGGTTTTGAGTAACGTCGCCTCGTCAGCCGCCGCTAAGTCGGCCACCGTCGGAAAGGTCGCCAAGAAATTTTCGTAATACGGAATCACCGTATTCACCTGTGTTTGCTGCAACATTACTTCACTGACCCAGGTGTGATAGGGATTCCGGCCATGCCGCCAGGGCAGGTCCCGCCCCTCGCGATCATACCAATCTAGCAACGTCTTGCGAAAGTCGCGGATCGTTGCCGCCGACCATTTTTCCATAGTGTGCCACCGTCCTTGTTTTTACTATTCTAGCGAATCCCCTGCCACACGGCAAGTCCACCACGCAACTAAGCCTTGACGTGCCGGCGCCGCTCCCCTATTATCAGGGAAGATATAGTCAATGAAGCATCACATCATATGAAAAACACCACGTAGTTCGGAGGAAGTAACTTGAAACGTTGGGGAATTCTGATTATTTTAATTGTTTGCAGTGCGCTCAGCGGCTGTACCATCAGTCATGAGACGGACACGCCCAGTGACAGCAAGGGGGTCATGACCCAGAACCAGGTGCTCACGCTGGCCGCGAACCATCCCTTAACCACGCTGGATACGGACAAGCTGACCCAATTTGGGCGACTGAACAATACGATTGAGGGCCTGTACCAGGCCAACGGCGACAACAATCCCCAGCTGGCCCTCGCCAAGCGCGTCAAGGTTAATGCGGCACGGACGACTTACACTTTCACACTGTGGAAGGACTCTTACTGGAGTAATGGCGACGTGATCACGGCCCCCGACTTTGTCTTCTCCTGGCGCCGGGCCCTCGCTCCGACAACCAAGGCGCCCGAGGCCGACCTCTTCGACGGTATTCAAAATGCGCGGCAAATCTTAGATGGCCAACTTCCAGCTAGCCGACTCGGTGTGCGTGCCCCCAGTCGGTTCAAGCTAGTCGTTCACTTAGACCATCCAATGGCCGAGCTCCCACAGAAGTTGGCCTACCCGCTGTTTGGCCCGCAGAATCAGCGAATTGCCCAAAAATACGGCAAGTTGTACGCCACGAAGCCACGCTATCAAGTCTACGCTGGGCCCTTCATGGTCGCGGCACATGGCAGTACGCCCTACCGCTGGCACATGATTCCCAACCCCCACTATTGGGACCGCAAGCACGTCTATCTCAGCCGAATCAACGTGAAGACGTACCGGTCACTCGACGCAGCATGGGACGCCTATGATAGCGGCAAGCTAGACGAGATGCGTCTACTTGGCAAGGCGGATACGAAATATTACGAAAAAAAAGCGGACTACACGGCCCGCCCTTACTCCAAGATGGTCCTGCTGAACTACCGGCAAAACGGTCCCAATGCCACGATTAACCACCTCCTCCAACAGAAGATTGCCCGACTGGCCATTTCCCACGCTATTAACCGGAAGGCTTTGGTCAAGACAGCGTACGGCAATACCTCACTGGCCGCTCAGGGCGTGGTTCCTGCCGGCCTGAGCAGAGGGCTCAAGGGCACGGCCGATTTTGCGGCTGCCCAACCGGAACAGACCACCCTGACCTACCAGCCCAAGACGGCCCAACGGGAATGGCAGACGGCTTTGCGGCGGGCCCATACCGACCGGGTCACCCTGATGCTGAGCTATTTGAACGGAACCAATAGCGGCAGTGCAGCCCGGACATTACGCAGTCAGCTCGAATCGCGTTTGCCCGGCCTCACCATTCTCCTGAAGAAACGAGAACAGACCATCAACCGGTTGGCGGCACCCGTCAATTCCGACCTAACCCTCACCACTCAACGCGCCCAATACGCGGACCCACTCGCCATGCTCTCCCTATTCACCAGTAGTAACTCGGCTAACATTGGCCATTGGGCGAACCAGGCTTACGACGATCTGATTGACGAGGCCAGCAACGCACCGTCATTCAATTCAAAACGGTGGCAGACCCTACTCTCGGCAGAAGGCATGCTCATGAAGGATCAGGGCGTCACCCCACTCGTACAACCGGCCAGCACCTACCTGGTCAACCCGAAGCTCAACGGCGTCCTCTACAATACGGTAGGCACCCAGTCGAATTTCAAAAGTGCCTACTTTGTCAAATAACGCCGTCAAAAAAAGTCAGAGCCAAAACGATTGTCGTTTGGCTCTGACTTTTTTAGTTACACGTCTAAAGGTTGGAAGCTAGAAAATAGCTAGAATCCGTAGTATGGCAAGGATAGCGCCCATTATAATATTAGTCGCGTGCTGGCCCGCCTTGCCGTTCGCCAAATTTGGTCTGGAACACGGTGGGTAGGACGGGGAAAGCCAAAAAGCTGTCTTTCCCCTCGCTTTGAGCCGACAATTCACGTCTCAAAGTCGCCATTTTCCAAGCAACCCACTTGGAAAATCCCACGGCTGAGACCAAATTTGACTCACTCACGGCTACCTGAGGGGTATCCAATTATGCTGGCCAAACGTGGCCACGCCAGCGATGTCACCGTGCGTTTAGTATTTTTCAACCATTGTAACCGGAGGCAGTCAGAGATAGAGGTAGCCGTGACAGCGGTGTTTGGAGACTGGCGAATTTTGCCAGGCTTCAAACCGAGCCGGAGGACCGCTTCTCAGGCCGCAGGCGGTCCCCCGCCGGAATCTCTGGCAGCCGCAGGTGGGGTTGATGGCTCGTTTAATGCCGATAGGCCTTATCAGCTGGAGTGTGTTCGCTTCTATACTAAAGATCACAGCTGCTGTTGGGCCGTTTGTAAGACGTCTTCGGCGACGAACTCACTAGTGAGCCGGGCCATCGGCGTGTATGCGTGCCGTTCCTTGTAGGGTACGGGGTAGGCAGCAACCACCGCTACCTTCAAGTTATTTTCAGTGAGAAAGATCTGTCCCACGCCACGGTACTTGCCCTTGCTGTGCCGTCCTGTTCGCCATGAATGGAGTTTGAAGTCACCATCGGGCTCACGTTTGATTTCATACTTACCGGAGGCGTTGGCCGCCACGGGCACGCCGATGTATTGATTTACTTCGTATTTTGCCTTCATGCTACGCCTTCTTCGTTAAAATTTCGGTTAGCGGCGCCACGGCGGCCGCCCCCAAGACGGCCATTACTTCTGGCCGCTGTAAGACAGCCTGAATCGCCGTAACCGTGGTGGCCTGACCCGCCAGTTGATCGGCAATGTCATGCAGGTCTGCTGGCGTGCCCACCGTGCCAAACAGGGTGATGGCCCGTAGTTGGTCGTGCCGTCGCGTGAAGTTCACGTGCAGATCCCCATTAGGCAAACGCAACCGTTGATACTCGCGAAAACCCGGATTAGCCCCGTAGTTCCACGCGTCCGTCCCGTATTTCTCGGCCAAGCGCTGATCGATAATCTCCCAATCATGCGCGGACAACCGGTACGTCTCGACTTCAGCCAGATTGTCCACTTCAAAAACATGGCAGAGCAACGCCGTCTTAAAGTCTTGAATGTCTAAATCTTGATATTCGGGCGCTAGGTATTGCCGTAGATTGGTGATAGGCACCCGGTTGGAGGCCACGCCCCGATGTGGCCGATCACTGACGGGAATCAAGGCCTGATGAGCGGCATCCACGTTGAGGTCGTACATGATGGTTCCCCCGGCCGCATATCCGGCACCGTTCTTAAACATGGTCATGCCCGAGAACTTCTTGCCGGCCACCAAGAGATTACTCTTCTGACTAATGGACAGATCGGCCACGCCCATGGCGGCTAACGCCTTGAGGACGGGATTGGCGAACACCGTATAGTCACCGAATTGCGCCCCATCTTGCGGATCGCCATTGACGATGTGCTCAAAAATCAGGTTGCGCTCATCATGGTAGACTGCTCCCCCACCGGAAGTTCGGCGGACCAGCTGCACATCATGCTTGGCGAGGTAGTGAAAGTCGACCTCGGCCGTCACATTCTGATTGATCCCCACGATCACGGCCGGCTGATTAACGTACATCATCAGGCCATGCCCGGGGAGCTTCAAGTCATTCACTAAATAATTATCAATCGACTGATTCACAATGGCATCGGTCACGACCTGGCCCTGCCGGTTCGTATCAATGAGAAACATGGTAACCCTCCCTAAACGTCGACAGTTGCCGCCGTTATTTTGATTTTAGTGTAGCATACCGGCTAGCCAGCAACAACTTGCCGACTAGATATTGTCAGCGGTTACAGCTTAAGGGTATACTAAAGCGGTAACCACCTTAAGGGAGGAAATTAATCATGTCTGAAGAAGCCAAGCCATCATTTTGGCAAATATTCAAAAGTTTTTTTCGTCGTAAACCCGTTGAACCCAAGGTCACCACGCTAAATGGCGTGTGGTGGGAACAGCGCCACAGCATCTACCGTCTCGGCCTGACCAGCGATGCCATCCAGCAACTGGGCAAGGTTAGCTTTGCCGACTTGATTGTGGCCCCCGACGACGTCCTCGACCAAGATGAAGATATCCTAGAAGTTGAAAGCGACAAGGCCGTCCAGAACTTTAAGACCCCCTTCGCCGGAACCGTGGTCGACGTCAACCACTTTCTGGTAGACAATCCCGACGCCATCAACTCGAACCGCCAACTGGAAAACTGGATTCTGGATATTCGCATTGATTTCGATTAGCGGCCAATCCCTCGCGATAATTAATTTTACCTACTTTCCCGCCGAGTTGCCTCAGGTCGTTAGCACCACCATTTCGCTGCGCTGACAACCACGAACTTATCTATCTTCGAAATGGGCTAGACAAAATATTTACCTTTTGGGGCGTAAAGGACTACCATAAGTATTGAAGCCGGTGGTACCCATGCCAAACACAGATCCACTGACCCCAATATTTTTTTGGAGGTAATTGGTTATGGCTGTTGTAGAAAAGACTGCTTTATTGGATGAAAAAATGAGCGAAGTATTCGATTGGTCCGATCAAAAGCTCCCAGTACGGGATGCTCTGTGGGATCACTTCATGGAATCCAATGGTCACAACACCGATGAAACTGAAGCTTCAATGAAGGAAATCGACGCTAAGTCCGACGATGAAGTTCGTTCTTATGTCGAAGATAACCTCAAGAAGTAACCGGCTGTCTCAACCTAAAAATAACCCCGCCAATTTGGCGAGGTTATTTTTTCGTCCAAAATTCCGATGACCGCTCTTAGAGGATACCCTACTGCTCACGAAAACTGGCGTGAGCCGGCCGTGGGTACCAAGTTAGCTGGCGTTTCTTCAGCCAGGCTACTTGGCTGGACGACCTTGGAGACGTGATTTTCGGCTCCAAGGCGAGGGCCAAGACCGCCTGTTGGCTTGGCCCGGTTCCCACAGCAGGCGGAATCTCTGACAGCCGCAGACAACCCACGCAATGTGGACTAAAATCTAGTTGAACGGTAAAACAGCATCGTTCAAGGTTAAAGAAAGGTCGCGTTACCCGATGAAACAGGATAACGCGGCCGATTTTAGTTTGGTTTATAACTGCGGGCTAACCCCGTAGAACGGCAGATAGCGGTGGCCCGTCGTCGGGTCAATCACCATCCGCGTGACACTCGTATTCGTGGGTTCTGGCAACGCCGTCGTCGCTGGCGATCCTAGCATCAGCAGAGCCGTTGCCTTGATGGTTAAACCATGACTGACCACCAGGATATGGTCATGGGGATGGTCAACCACCTGTTCAGCCAACCACTGGCCAACGCGCCGCTGAATGTCGCGGTAAGACTCGCCGCCCACCGTCGCCAACACGTCAGGAAGAGCTTCACCGGTCACGGCATCAAAGTCTTGCGGCCGTTGTTCACTAATCACCGGTAGACTCTTTCCCGTCCAATCGCCATAAGAGGCTTCCATCAAGCGTTCATCGAAAGACGGCGTGAGGCTCAACATTGTCGTGAGGGCCGCCGTCGTTTGTCGCGTTCGGTGTAAGGGACTACTAATCAGCTGGTCATAACGTTGATCGTGAAGCCACTGCGCCAAGTGCTCCGCCTGCTGTAGCCCGCGAACCGTCAAGTGGGTTACCGTCGTGTCCAATTGGCCTTGCATAATTTGATCCACGTTGGCTTGCGTTTGCCCGTGGCGAACCCAATCGAAGGTTGTCATTTCTCAGTCACTTCCTTATTCCCATTAAAACCCTTTTTCCACGTTTCGTCGACCCCGTTGAAGTAAATAAATGGCCACAATGACCAATACGGAACCAATCACCTCGGCGGTTGAGATGGCCAGACTGAGGAAAATAATGGATAAAACAAACGTCACCACCGGCTGCATGGCGTCAACGATACTGATGACGTCGGACGGCGCGAAGTGGGAACTGTACAATAACAGAGAAAAGGGCAGAATCGTCCCGAAGATAATCACCGTCGCCATCGAGGCCAACAGCGTCCCAGTCAACGGTGGCGTATTAACCCAAACGGGCTGGTGAATATTAAATACGATACCGGCGATAAACGTTCCCCACCCTAAAACCGTGATGGGGGCGTGACCGCCGTCTCGGACCAAGTTTCGCGGCAGAACCACGTAACAAGCCGCCGTAATCCCGGACCCGATTCCCCAGAGAATGGAGTTCAGGGGCAAGGCTAGCTGCGAGAAATCTCCTCGGGTGATTGCCAGAAAAACCCCAACCATCGCCACAACGAAAGCAATCACGTCGCTTCGTAGCGGCCGTTCATGCTTGAAGAGCAGGCTGCCCAACACAATGAATAGCGGGCTCAAATACTGAAGAATCGTGGCCCCGGCAGCATTCCCCGTTTGCACCGCAATATAAAAGGTCAACAGGTTCGCCCCTAATCCGATGAGCGCGTAAGCCACTAGCCACGCAATCTCACGCCAACTACGAAAGACCGTAAATGTCTGCTTACCATATAAAATCAAGCTAATGATAAGTAAGACGACCCCGGCACCCATCGTCCGCGCCGACAAGAACCAGCCAACGGGAATCGATTGCTCCTGCGAAATAAATTGTAAAACAGTTCCGGAGACCCCAAACATCCCTGAAGCGATGGTGGCCCAGAAAATACCCTTAATGACGTTACCCGTCGATATCTCTGAATTTTTCAAACCTGTGAATCCTTTCTCTCTCACACTCGCGGCGTGCATTATAATTCTCCAAGTTTACCCGATATTCATTAGAATTTGATGATGAAACGGCAATAAATCCGGGATTCAACAAACTTTTTTTCTGCGGCGGACTTTAGCTAAAAATACGGGTGAAGATTGTGAAAAATGTGACGTAACCAGCTACTTTTAGCACTTCAATCTAAAAGAATGGGCCTGAACGTCACCGCTCAAGTCCATCCCTTCTGTTTTTTCATGCTTAGACTATGTGTTCACCTAAGCCGTGTGGTCCACGTGACGGGCCAACAGGTCGCCAATCAATTGAATGGCAAAGACAATGACCAAGATGATTAACATGGCCATGATGGTTACGTCCGTTTCAAACCGACTGTAACCCACGTTGATGGCCAAGTTACCCAAGCCACCACCCCCGATGGCACCAGCCATCGCGGTCAGGTCAATCAGACTAATCAACGTTAGAACGGAGGAACGAATGATATCGGCCAAGCCTTCCTTCAAGTAAACGCGGAAGATAATGGCAATCGGACCAGAGCCAACGGATTCGGCGGCTTCAATCACCCCGTGGTCAACTTCGGCCAGTGCATTTTGAATCTGCCGCGCATAGAACGGTGCGGAACCGATGACCAACGGCACAATCGCCGCGGTCGTCCCGATTGCCGTTCCCACAATGATCCGGGTCAGTGGCGCAATGACGGCCAGTAAGATAACGAAGGGAATCGACCGGCACAAGTTGACGATCTTATCGAGAATATTGTAAATCACGCGATTCTCCAAGATACCGCCGGGTTGGGTGACAATCAATCCAATCCCAATCGCCATCCCCAGAATACCGGCAACAATCGCCGTAATCGCCGTCATGTACAGCGTCTCAGCCGTCGCCTGCACAAAGTCACTCTTCATCGTGACCGCATTAGGAAAATATTTAGTTAATAAATTCATCTAGGCCACCTCCGAATCGTTAGGATTTAAATGCGTAATGCTGATGCCGGCGTCCTGACAATACTGCCAAGCCGCAGCTAGTTTATCCGGTTCGCCGGACATGACCACAATCAAGTTCCCCAGTGGCGTATCCTGTAAAATCTCAACGTTTCCGTACAGGATGTTGGAGACCACGCCGTACCGCTTGTACAGTTCCGTAATCAGTGGCGCATCGGTGCTAGCGCCCACGTACTGCAGTTGAACCAACTGTTGACTGTCACTGAGTTGAAGCGAATCGGCCTGCCGGAAAATCTTTTCCAGCGCCTGATTGATCTGGGTCGCGGTATTGATGAAGTCTTGGGTCAACGGCTTTTGAGGCCGACTGAAAATAGAAACCAAGTCGCCACGTTCGATGATCTCGCCATCTTCCATGACGGCCACCTTGTTACAGATTTCCTTCACGGCTTCCATTTCATGGGTAATCAGGACGACGGTTAAGCCCAATTCCTTATTCAAACGCTTCAACAGCGCCAGAATTGAGGAAGTTGTCTTCGGGTCCAAGGCACTCGTGGCCTCGTCACTAATCAGAATCTCGGGGTCATTGGCCAGCGCTCTGGCAATGGCCACCCGTTGTTTTTGTCCACCGGATAGTTGGGCTGGATAGTCCGTCGCCTTCTCGCTGAGGCCCACCAAGTCCAAGAGGTGCGCGACCTTTTGCTTGCGCTTCTCGTGAGACAACCGGCCCTTCAGCGGGTAACCAACGTTGTCCGCAATCGTACGGGAAGCCATGAGGTTAAAGTGTTGAAAAATCATGCCAATCTTAGTCCGAGCCGTCCGTAACTCACGGGGCGAGAGGTCTAAGATATTCTGGCCGTTGACCACCACGGAACCAGCAGTGGGCCGCTGGAGCCGATTGATCACCCGGACTAAGGTACTCTTCCCGGCACCGGAATACCCAACAACACCGTAGATGTCGCCGCGTTCTACCGTTAATGAAACTTTTTTGACGGCCTCGACCGTCTGCCCCTTGTTGTGGAAGGTGACGTCGATATCTTTTAATTGAATAATCGCTTCATTAGTCAAATCTTCGTTCTCCTTACTCGCCCTATGCTGGCAATTTTTCTCTCTACTTAATTTCCATGACCAGCGCCGCACGCTGAATCTTACTGACAGCGTTCAGGCACCGTGCTGTGAGGGTAACATCATCGGCACAGCGCAGTGCCCGAAAGTCTTTAACGCGTAGAAGTTGGTTAAGTCACTAACATCCGTTATCATGTTAATTGTCTTTTACTTTCTTCTACTTATAATCGCTGTTTACCAAGCTGGTACGGATAAGCCGTGGAAGTACTTCTTGATTAACTTCTTAGTTGCTTCTGATTGGTAAGCCTTGACGATCTTCTTGTAAGTCTTGTTGTTCTTATCAGACTTGTTGGCCGCAATAATGTTGACGTACGGAATAGAGGCCTTGTTCAGCTTTTCCTTGTAAATAGTTTCGCTGTTCGGCAACTTGGCTTCGGCAGCGAATTCGTTGTTGATAACGGCACCAGTCGCATCGCTCAATGAACGTGGCGTCTGGGCAGCATCAACGGCAGTAATCTTCAAGTTCAACTTGTTTTGCGTGATGTTCTTAGGCGTTGGCAGTGCAACCTTGGAATCAACCTTGATTAAACCAGCGGATTGCAGTAAGTGTAAGGCCCGGCCTTCGTTAGTCGAATCGTTTGGAATGGTAATCTGGTCGCCCTTCTTGATATCAGAGACGCTCTTAACTTTCTTGGAGTACAACCGTAGCGGTGCGCGGACAGTCTTCCCGATGGAAACGATATCGGACTTGTGCGCCTTATTCCATTGGTCCATGAAGTACGTGTGTTGGAACGAGTTGATATCAATTTCGTGGTTCGTCAACGCCGCGTTAGGCTGGTTGTAATCGGTGAAGGTCACCAGCTTGATGTTGATGCCCTCCTTCTTCAACTTCTTTTGGATAGGTTTCCAGATCTTTTCGTCGGAGCCCATGATCCCAACTTTAACCGTCTTGTTGCTGGAACTACTGCTGGATTTGCCACAACCGGCAACGATCAACAGTGGAATTAATAAAACGAGTAGCCAACTAAAGCGTTTAAATGATTTCTTCATATTCAAAATCCCCTTTATCCCAATTTAAAATAATTGCTTAATTCTTGCGAGAGAAAACGGTGACCAAAAGAAAAGAGTCCGCTTCTAAATTAATAGAAACGAACTCTGTCGTGGTACCATTCTAATTCAAGTCAGCTGTTGCCTGACCCCTCATTAACACTCGCCAGCTTGCGCCTTAAAGTGCGTGCACGATAATGAGTGCCAAGCATCACCACTTCATCACGAGGACTTAGCGGTGCCAATTCATTTCAGGCCATCTTCACCCCGCCGTGAGTTACTCGCTTTCAGCAAAACGCAAGCTCTCTTGAAACCCGTAACGGTGGTTACTCTCCTGATCACATTGTTTTCAATCGCTTAATTTAATTGCAAGTCTAATGCAACTTTAATCCGATGTCAAGGAAAACATTCAATAAATATTTTTATATTAAGCCCGTCATACCGGCCTTTTGCCGCTACGACTGCTTTAGAATCGGTTTCATAGCGTCTAAACTTCTCACGTAACTTTTACTTATTCCGGTAAAATCGGTTGGCGTAGGAGACCAGCCGCCAGTAAAAACATGTGGGTGACGACCGGACCGACAAAACTAAATCCGCGCCGCTTTAAATCCTGAGCAACCGCCCGGCCAATCGTCGACTGATTGGTCAATTCATCCCGCGTTTGCGCTGGCAGGAGCAGTGGCGTCCCATCCACGAACGCCCACAGATAGGCGCCAAAACTGCCAAATTCCTGCTGAACTTTGAGGATGGCCCGGGCATTCTTCAAGACGGCCCGAATCTTACGCTGATTGCCAATCATCTCCGGATCGGCAGCAATCTCCGGGATCGCCACCTCATCGATCATCGCCGCCACTTTCGGAATGGCCATTTCGGCAAAGACCCGCCGGTATACCGGAAGCTTGCTGGCGGCCGCCTGCCAGCTGAGGCCCACTTGAAAGACGCCAACCGTCAGTAATTCGAATAAGACGTGGTCGTCGTGAGTGGGCGTGCCAAAATACGTGTGGTATTCCTGGACGCCATTCGTTTGCCAGTCGTGGCCATCGTCCGGTTTAATCGTCATCGTGACATGCCTCCTTAAAGACCATCATAGCAAAGTCGGTTGATTTTGCCCAACCGTTTGCCTGTCCCGATGGCTTAACGCAAGTTATCGGTGAGATTAGCGTTTGGTCTAACCTCACCGGCAACTTCAATCTGGTTATCTTCGAACTTGCCCGGGTGCCCACCACCCAGGCTGAATGCGTTCGTTTATTTACAATCTTACTTCATGTACGCGTACTTGTAGCTCCACTGCGTTCCAGCCGTGTTGTGGATAACGCCACGCACGTCCTTACGCTGAAGGTAGGCGTAGTTGGCCTGATAGAGCGGCGTAAAACTCTGCTGTTTATTAATCAGCTTGGCCGCCTGAACCATGTCTTGCCAACGGGCTTCATCGTTGCCGGCATCGGCCCCCTGTGCCTTATCAATCAAGGCGTCGTACTGCTTGTTGGACCACTTTCCGTAGTTCAACGCATTTGAGCTCGTTGGAATCTGCAGGAAGGAAATTGGATCGTTGAAGTCGGCCCCCCAGTGCGAGAGATAGAGGTCAAAGTCCCCGCTGGTTGACCGGGACTGCGCCACCGAAGCCGGCACGTTATCAATCTTCAAGTTAAACCCACTCAGGTTCTTTTCCAACGTGCCCTTGAGGTACTGCGTCACGGTGCTGGCTGCGACGTCATCGTTACCAGCCATAATGTTTAGGTTAACTTTCTTAATGCCTAGCTGTTTCAACCCGGCTGCCCACTTCTTCTTGGCCAACGTTGGATTGTACGCCGTGGTATTCTTCACGACCTGTTGCTTGGCGAAGTCTTCGCCAGTCTTGGGATCACTGGCCAAACCACTCGCCACAAAGCCGGTCGGGGTCACGGAACCATCCCCCAGAACCTTCTTCGTCAGCTGACTGCGGTTAATCGACAACGCAATGGCCTGCCGAATATTTTGATTGCTCATAATCCGCCGCTTCTCGCTGTTCGTATCCTTGAAGTTATACTTCAGGTGAATCACGATTGAATACGGATATTCCTTAAAGGCGCTGTTGTTCTTGTAATTCTTAACCTGTTCCGTGGACAGCTGCGCAAAGTCCAGCTTGTTATTTTGATACAAGCTCAGTCCAGTCTGAGGATTTGTGACCACCTGATAATTAATCTTCTGGAGCTTGACCACTTTCTTATCCCAATACTGATTATTCTTAACAAAGGACCACGTGTTCCCGGTCCCACTCCAGTTGGTAATCTTAAACGGTCCACTGTAGACCATGTACTGTGACTTGGTGGCATATTTCTTGCCATACTTGTTGACCACTTTTTCATTTTGTGGGGCAAACAGCGGATAGGCCATCAGAATCTTAAAGTAGGCAATCGGCTTGTCCAACTGAATCACCACGGTCTGCTTGTTCTTCGCGTGAATCCCAATGGTATCAGGGCTGGCCTTGCCCGCGATGATCTTATCCCCATTCTTGATGCCGGAGAACATGGTCGTATAGGAGGCCTTGGTCGCTGGCGTCAGCGTCCGCCGCCAAGAATACACGAAATCTTGAGTGGTAATCGGATCACCATTACTCCACTTGGCGTTGTCACGGATGTGGAACGTCCAGGTCTTCTTATCCTTGGAAACCTTGGCGGAATCGGCCAACCCCGGAGCGACCTTCCCGTTCTTACCTAACCGATAAAAACTTTCAAAGACGTTCCCCGTCTGGCCATAACCCGTGGCCTTGGCCAAGTCGATTGTGTCGAGCTGAGCCGTCGCGGGTAACCGTAAGACTTGCGATGGCTTAGTCGTTGAGGCGGATTGACCGCAGGCAGCTAGACCCAATCCTAATACCATAACTGCCGCAACTAAGCCGATACTGGTCCATTTTTTCATAAAATCCATAGCTCCCTTATCCTCAAATTTAGTGGTGTGCAATCCCTAAATCCGTGTGAAATGAGACAGAAAAAGGCGGGTTCCCCCTCACGTCGATCGTGATGGGAAACCCGCCTACAGGGACAACAATTACTGTTGTCGTCGTTATGTAGTACTACTGGTTAGCCGGAAAATCACGATTGAACGCAACGCAAACAAGCACGTTACATTGGCAACATGCGGCTAACATCATTTGGTTTTGGTTGGCGTTGAGCATCATCGTGATTTTCCCTCCTTACTTTTTATAATCGAATTGGATTGCACAAGATTAAAGATAAACTCTTTCACGTCGTTTGTCAAAAGAAATAAATCGGTGACTAACATCTCAAACAGGAAAACTGTATACTGGAGATAGTTGAATTAGTAGAAAGGATTTGAACGTATGGACATCGAACGAACGCTTGCTGCATTGACGTTACCGGAGAAGGCCGCCATGGTCTCCGGCAAGAATTTTTGGTACACGGCCGCTGTAGACCGCTTGGGCATCCCCGCCTTAATGATGACGGATGGCCCTTCCGGCTTACGGAAGCAGGACCCGAACGCTTCCGCCGGAGATATTACGGACTCCGTCAAAGCCATCACGTATCCCGCCGCGGCTCTCAGTGCCAGCTCGTGGAATCAGGACCTGATGAAACAGCTGGGGGAACACCTAGGAGAAGAAGCGCGGGCCGAACAGGTTAGTCTCTTGCTGGGACCCGGGGTTAACTTGAAGCGTTCCCCACTCGGCGGGCGGAACTTCGAGTATCTCTCAGAGGATCCCCTGGTTGCTGGTAAATTAGCCAGTGCCTACGTCGAAGGTGTCCAGTCCCAACACGTCGGCGTGTCGGTCAAATACTTCGTGGCCAACAATCGCGAAAACCAGCGTTTCACGGCTTCTAGTGATATGTCGGCACGGACCTTACGGGAACTCTACTTACGGACGTTTGAAATCATCGTCAAGGCGGCCTACCCAGCAACGATTATGACCTCGTATAACCGCACGAACGGTGTGCTCAACTCACAGAACCGCCACCTCTTGCGTGATATTCTGCGTGATGAGTGGGGCTTCCACGGCGCCATCATGTCCGACTGGGGCGCAGTGGCCGACCATGCCGCCGCTCTAACGGCTAGCCTGGATCTGGAAATGCCAGGGAAGGGCCAAGCCTCGGTCGACGAAATCATTCGGGCCGTAGAAACCGGCGAACTGGATATCGGAACGCTGAATAAGGCGGTCCGACACCTGCTACACGTCGTGGACAAGTGGAAGCCTGCGCCGACCGCTCAGACCTACGACCATCAAGCCCACCACGATTTTGCGCGTAAGCTGGCGGACGATAGTATTATTTTGCTGAAGAATCACCAACAAGAACTGCCACTCAATCCTAAGCAGGCTGGTAAGGTGGTTGTCATTGGTGAATTGGCCGAACACCCACGTTACCAAGGGTCCGGTAGCTCCCACGTCAATCCAACAAAACTGGTTACACCGCTGGAAGCGCTCAAGAACACCGGTCTACAAGCCGACTACTACCCTGGCTATCAGCTGGACGAAGGCGAAACGGATGACCGCTTGGCGGACGCCGCACTCGCTGCAGCCAAGGATGCCGATCACGTCATCATTTTCGCCGGTTACCCAGCTGCGGCCGAATCAGAAGGCTTCGACAAAACGTCGATCATGTTACCGGAAAATCAAACGGATCTGATTGGCAGTCTGGCGAAGTTGAACGCACACACAACAGTCGTCTTGCAAAACGGATCAGCCGTTGAAATGCCTTGGATTCACACGGTGGCTGCCGTGGTTGAAACTTACTTAGCCGGTGAAGCCGTCGGGGAAGCTACCTGGGATATTCTGACCGGAGCGGTCAATCCTTCCGGTCACTTGACGGAAACCTTCCCGATTCGGTTGACCGATACGCCAATGGCCCCAACCTTTGCACAGGACCCGCGGCACGAACTTTACTCCGAAGGCATCTTCATGGGGTACCGGTACTACGATACTCACGAAATGCACGTGCTCTATCCCTTTGGTTACGGTCTGAGCTATACTGAATTTGAGTTCACCAATTTGGCCGTCAAGCAAAGCGAACACGGTGCCACGATTACGTTCGATGTGACCAACACCGGCGATCGGCCTGGCCAAGCGGTTCCTCAACTTTACGTGGCAAACCACACGTCGCACGCACCAATGCCAACCAAGGAATTACGCGGCTTCACTAAACTAGCCGTTGAACCGGGCGAAACTAAGCCGGTCACGCTAACCTTAGACCGGCAAGACTTTAGCTGGTGGCGGCAAGGGAAACATCGTTGGCAAGCCGACTCCGGTGATTATGAAATCATGGTCGGTCAATCTTCCCGCGACATTCGGTTGCAGGCCAAGCTGACGATGGACTTCAAGAACTCACCGGCACCAGTCACGGATGAAACCTACCTGACAATCGTAGCCAGTGACCAACGTTTGCTGAAACTCTTCAAGCAGTACGTGATTGCACCGGCCAATCAGGACGACAACAGCCTATTGAGCGCTACCGACGCTAACGGTGAGCCAACCGTTCTGCAGGATAAGATGTTTCTCAACATGCCGTTACGCGCCTTGACTGCCCAAGGCGTGCCAGCAGATTCAATCGAAGACTTTATCCAAGCCGCGAACGCACGGTAATCATAAAAAGATAGACGAGCTCGAAATCAATTGATTTCGAGCTCGTCTTTTGCTGTCTTTAAGTTAGCGATAGCACCATGTCCAGATGGGGAATTCCCGTGTCCAAATAGACCGCACTCGTTGGCTGAAAGCCAAACGAGGCGTAAAACTTCTGCAGATACGCCTGAGCCTGAATGACAATAGCCGTGGCTTCTGGATACGTGCGGCGAGCCGCCGTCAGAGCCATGGTCACCAGTCGCCGTCCGGCCCCCGTACCACGATGGTTCGGGGCGACCAACACGCGACCGATGCGTACTTGCTGGCCCTCATCGATCAATCGGGCGTAAGCGGTGACGTGTCCCATCGCGTCTTGGGTAAACAAATGCTGGGCTTGGACGTCTAAATCATCAACTTCCTGATACGCACACGCCTGTTCCACCACGAATACGGCCACCCGGACGCGATAAATTTCAAACAATTCGGTGGGCGTAAGTTGGGCGAACCCTTTTTGCTGAAAGTCTGACATCAATCCACCCCCGCCTAATTCAAATGCTTAATATGGTTCTGATGGGCCAGCGGATATTCAACTGGCGTATCCCAATCCGTTAGCATCTTATCCGTTATCTCGACGCGCTGTAACTCCAAGTTATCGTAAGGTTCCATGTAGTAGGCCCGTTCGTTCAGGCTCATGTAACCCCGATACTGCGTGTAGTCACTGCTGCCATCCGGCTTGAGTTTAACACCCTTAGGAATCGTCACGCCATCCAGCAGATGTTGCAACAAGTTCATGGTCGTTGGTGTATCGGCAGTTGGCCGGCTGTAGTGCTTGTTAAAGACCGTGCGCACAAACCGTGAAGGAGACGTGTAATCCCCAGGCATCCCAAAGGCCCCCGTTCCCGGCCCAACCGTCTTGAGATTGAAACCTTGATAGTCGTGGAGGGGGCGCGTATCCGCCACCAAGGTGCCGTACGTGCTCAGGTTCTGCAGGTGCCAGCTTAACTGGGGCGAGTTAGCCATGACCCCGACTGGATCCTCAATCAAGTGCAAGTCGTGATCGGTGGCTTCTAACACCGCCGTATCGCCAGTCGGATCACTGAAAATGAAGTGTAACGGCACCGTAATTCCCAGTAGTGCGACGGGTTTATCCACAATCTGAATCTCCTTAATTAGCTCACGTAAATCCGCAACGCTCCGAGCATTTCCGAGCACCCAAGCCGTCAGGTCATGGGGGGCAATTCCCAGCTTATCGGCCGGTGCGGACTGCGCGTACTGGGCGTAATCCGAGAAATACAGGGCGGCCGCGCCCAGACCAAACTCATTAACCCCATCAACAAACATGTAGTGACTCAGGTTACGCCCGGCCCCGACAAATCCAAATTTCGTCGTAAACTCACCGGCATCGCCTTGAATCTTCTGGTTCCGGGGCATGAAGATCGGCTGACCACCCAGCTCAAATCCAAAGTCCATGGTGCGAGCCAGGAAGTGGTCTCCACGGCTATTCTCGTAAGTCAAACTCGTACACATCAAAATCATCCCGTTTCCAATTTAGTTACCAATCATTTTAACCCTAAATCAGATGGCGTGCACGGATAATCGTTGATTATATAACTTATTTTTATAAATCCCGCCAAATCGCATAGCACCGCCGTTTTACGGTTCATCCCCAGAACCGTATGTGGGGCAAAAGATTGCCCATTATGGCGATCATTGGCTGACCAAATGACTGCGTTTATTTAGCAATTACTCAGTCTCATGGTTAGCCGGTGTCCACGATGGACGGGCCTTCATTTTCTTCAGTAAAGATATGTGTCACACCCTTTTACAGGGACACCCTAATCCCCATCATTGAAGGCATCCACGCAGACCGTAAAATTCATCAGTCGGTTAACCTTAACGAATGCAGTAAATTTCCTGTCCCAGTTGCGTTTCCAAACTGGCGGCACGCATCTGACCATGCTCGTCAGGACTACTCCCCCATTTCCGCTTAGCCTTCATCAATTTGGTAAGTAATCTTACTTTCCCCGTTGCCATTGCTAACCACTTGGAGCTGGTTGGGTACTTGGGCGCGTAATTCGCTGACGTGACTGATAATACCAATCATGCGGTGCTGGCCTTCCACCGTCTCCAATGATTCCAAGGCGGTCATCAAGGCATCCTCGTCCAACGAGCCAAACCCTTCGTCAATAAATAGCGCATCGACATCCACACTCCCTGTGGTCTGTTGAATCACTTCCCCCAAGGCCAGCGCTAGTGCCAAGGCGGCAATGAAGCTCTCACCCCCAGATAGCGTATGAACACTACGCTGCTCACCAACGTGGTCGTCATAGACGTTAATTTCCAAGCCGGAATTCTTTTTATACGTGGCCGGCTGGTCATCCACCAAGAACTGATAGCGGCCGTTAGTCAATTGCTGCAGGCGCTGATTGCCGACCGTTAAAATCTGCCGGAGATACGTCTGCAACACGTAACGTTCCAAGCCCAGCTTGCTGTTGGGACCATCCCCATTGACCACATCGACCAACTCCGTTAGCTCCTGCGACCGTTTAAGGGCCGTTTCCTGTTGTGCCATCTGACGTTTCAGCGCTGACACCGTCTCGGCGTTACGTTGAAATTGATCCTGTTGGTTGTGGCGTTGATCCTGTAGCGCGTTGACCTGCTTAGCCGCAGCTTGCAAAGCCGCTTGGGTCTGTGCCCGATCGGGTTCCGGTTGGTCGGCCACCCGCTTTTTTAGCTCCGCAATCGTGGTGGTTACCCGCTCTTGCTGGGTCCGAAAGTCCTGTACCCGTTGGCGTTTCTGGGGTAACGTCGTGAGTTGTTCGAGGCATGCGGCCACTTGGCTTTCCGTTTCCGGCGTGACCGCCTCAAAATGCTGGCTCAGCAACGCCTGAACTTGGTCAGCAGCCATTTGACAGCGCTGTTGACTTTTCTCCAATTCCGCCGTGGCCGCCTTGACCTCAGTCGTAGCAACGGTTAGCCGATCTGTGGCCTGCTTAACGCGTTGGGTAACGGCCTCCCAGGCAGCTTGATCGGTCGCTAGTTGCTGTTGAAGCTGTTGTTCCTGTCGCTTGAAATCGGCTAACGTCGCGGCCGTAGCCGGTAGTTGTTGCCGTTGGGTGGTTAACTGAGCCGTTAAGCGGTCAACAGCGCGGGTCTTTTCTTGCTGCGTTGTCTGAGCCGTCTGCAATTGCTGCTCGCATTGCGTGACTTGCTTCTTCAGTTGGTCAACCTGAGCTTGCGCCTGCGTAATGGCGGCCTGCTGTTGGTGTAACGTCCGTAACGCGGCTTGTTGTTGGTTGGTTAGATCTGCTAGGCGTTGGGCAACCGCCGGCAACGTCATGGGGTCTACCGCAACCGTTGCGGGTAAACTCTGCCAAAATACCCGCACATCCGCTTGCTGCTGGGTTTGCCGCGTCGTTAACTCTTCCCGTAAATTTTGTTGCCGCGTGGTCAACTGCGTTAAACGATCCTGCTGCTGTTGGGCCACTGCTTGCGCCTGTTTGACTTCGGCCTCTGTAACCGTGGTATCCGCAACTGCCGCCGGTGACGGATGATCCGTGGCCCCACAGATGGGACAGGGACTGCCCGGTTTCAGCTGGCCCACTAACCGAACAATTTCATGGTTTAAGAGCTCTTGATTTAAGTCTTCCGCCTGCTGGCGAGCCTGACCCGTCGCCTGCCGCTGCGTTGCAATCTGTGTTTGCAGCGCTGTTAACTGCTTTGTCTCTTGCTGCTGTTGCTGCTCAGCTGTTTGGAGCGCCGTTAGCTGGCGATTCCAGTCCTTGAGCTGTCCGTCTTGTTTGGTGAGTTGTTGACCCGTCTGATAGAGGGTCGCCTGACCAGTGACCACTTGCTGTTGGTCCTGCAGTTCCTGTTTGGTCTGCGTTAACTTTTGCTGAAGCGCCACCACCGTCTGTTGGGCAGCCGACGCGTCCTTTTTTCCTTGGCTTAGTTGCGTGGTCAGCGCCGCAATCTGCTGGTAAATCGGCTTAATCTTGGCCTGTTGGGCCAGTTCATCCTTGGTCGTCGCGATGCGATCGGAAATTGACTGCGCATCGGTCTGAGCAGTTGTAGCCGTCACGTGGGCCGCTTGTGCCTGATCCAACCCAGCCTGTGCTTGCTGCAGCGCGGTTCGCCGCTGCGTCAAGTTATGACGGGCAGTCTGCCGTTCTTGCCACTGGGATTGAATACCTTGACTCCACTCCAACTCCGCAATCTGCTGCTGTACCGTCTTCATTGCCGGGGCTTGAGCCGCCAACTTCTGCTGACGATCGGTCTGAATGACCAGCTGCTGGCGGTCTTGTAGCAACTGCTCTTCTCGAGTATCCTGCTTCGTCAGCATCGTCACCTGATCCTGCGCGGCTGTCACTTGTTCCGTGAGCGCCGCCACCGCTGACTGCGTAGCCTGTTGCTGCTCTTCCACTAGTGTTAGCAAGGCCGGTGTCTGATGAGCATCTAACAGTTCCGTTGCCCGATCCTGATTCGCCTGAGTCCAGATTAGTCGCGTCTGAAGCTGCTCCAACTGTTGGGCAACTTTTTCCGTCTGTGCACGATCCCGCCGCCGTTTATCGCGTAGCTGGTCCGTCCACCGCGCGAAAATTTCCGTGTTAAATAATTGCTCCAACACAGCGGCCTTATCCTCACTGGGTGCGACCAAGAATCGACGAAATTCACCCTGCGGCAACAGAACGATTTGAGCAAATTGCTTGCCGTCCATCTGTAACAATTCCTGCAAATACTCGTTGACTTGCCGAGCTTTGGTGAGCTGCTTAATCTCCGTTTCCCGTTCAAACACCGTTAGTTCAACGCTCGCAGCTGTTCGTTTGACTCCCGTTCCCCGTTTTTTCTTCAGTATCTGAGCAGGTTCTCTGACGATCCGATACGTCCGATTCCGGTGACTAAATGTAAAGGTCACCCGGGTATGATCACCAGTCGTGGCAAAATCCGACCGCATGTCTTGCGGCTCTCTATCCACCCCGGAAGACTGGTCAAACAGCGCGTAACACATGCCATCAAAGATTGTGGTCTTGCCACTACCCGTTTTACCGCTAATTAAAAAGAGTGGTGTGGCGTCAAATTTTTGAAAATCGATATTTTCGTCCCGATAAGGACCAAAAAACTGGAGGTGTAAGGTTAATGGTCGCATCGCTTATTTTTCCTCCTTCATGGCATCTTGTAAGGTCGTCTTCGCCCAAGTCTGTTGCTGCATCGTCAAGGCATGGGTCGTGACTGTGTCAAAGAAGTCCCCTAACAAGGTCAGCGGGTCACGCTGCACTTCCTCAATGTTTAACGTCGTCGGTGTAACGTCCAGTTGGTTGACCCGTTGCAGTTCAATGATCTTGGGGAACCGGGTCTTTAGCCGCTGCATGACGTTGGCAATCGGCGTCGTATCCGTTAATTCTACGGCAATAAAGTCATCGGCCGAAACCGGGTAGCTCACCTCGGAATCTATCAAATGGTCAAATGAGTCAGTCAACACAACCAGGTCATGGAGGGGCTTCAGTGGCTTAAATGTCACGCTGACTGGCGTCTGATCGGTATCCACAATCCAAACACCTTTGGTATCCTCGGCCTCACTCGTCGAAAATTTCAACGGTGAACCGCTGTATTTAATCACGGGTTCGTTCTGTAAGGCTTCCTTGCGATGCAAGTGGCCCAAGGCAACGTAGTCAAACGGTGCCAGCAAATCCACGGGCACCGCGTTCAGACCACCCACTTGAACCAACGTTTCCGAGTCACTGTGTTGGCTGCCAGCCGCAAAGAAATGGGCCACCAGTACGTGCTTCATCTGTGGGTCAAATTGGGCCTGCATCGCCGCCACCAATCGTTCCATCCCCGCCGCAACCGTCTTAATGCTGTCATCGTGGAAATACTGCCGAACAGCAAACGGCTCAAAATACGGCAACAGAAAAAATTGGGTATTCCCCATGACCACGGGCTTCACACCATCGGCAATCCGCGTCTTCAAATAAAAATCGGTGCTGGCGTACCACTCACTTCCCTGGCCCAGCCGCACCGCCGAGTCATGATTACCACTAATGGCTAGCAGCGGCAAATGTTGCTGGCGATTCAAGTCGACCAGCATCTCATCCAAGGCACTGACAGCATCTTCACTCGGCAACGCCCGATCGTAAAGATCCCCAGCAATGACGACCGCATCGACCCGCTCCGCAAGTGCAATCGCCTTAATCTGTTCGTAAGCATCCCGTTGTTCCGTCAGTAAATCATAACCGTGAAGCTTTTTGCCGATATGCCAATCGGCCGTATGTAAAAAGCGCATGACATCTCTCCTCTCTACTGATTCTCCGGCGCCCAGTCACAACCCAGTACATGGTCATTAACCAACCCGGCGCCCTGCAAAAATGAATATACGGTGGTGGGCCCGACAAATTTAAATCCCCGCTTCTTCAACTCACGAGAAATGTGCTGGGACAAATCCGTTGTCGCGGGAACTTCATCGTCTGTCGTCACCTTGTGGCGGATCGGGTGTCCCCCAACAAAGTCCCACAGCCAGGTGGCAAAATCGGGCGTATCCGGCCAATTCATCAGTACCCGCGCATTATTGACCGTCGCCTCTAATTTACGGCGATTCCGAATAATCGCCGCATTGGTCATCAACCGATCGATGTCAGCCGACTGCATGGCTGCCACGGCGGCAATATCATAGTAATGGAACGCCGCTTCAAAGGCTGACTGCTTATTCAAAACCGTCTGCCAGCTTAATCCCGCCTGATAGGTCTCCAAGCAGAGCAATTCAAACAGCGTCCGTGTGTCATGCTCTGGACGGCACCAAACCTCATCGTGATACCGTTGCATAGCTGCTGAAGACATTGCCCAAGCACACCGTTTAACCATCGTGAAACCTCCTCTTTTCTGTTGTCTTTACTATACCAGATTCGCCGGGAAAAGGCCCGAACAAATGTTCACTTCTATATTTTTGAAACCGTCATCATTGCCGTCGTTATTGAGAATGTTAGTTAAAAATTAACAGGCAGTTTTTACTTGACCGCCCCCGCAGAAAAGGCTATGCTATTGTAAATGTTACGTTTTGGGGAATTGAGGAGGTTAGTATCATGCACAGAGCACACCATCTGAAAGCGCGATCGTTAGCGATTGCTGCGGCAGCCGCACTCCTATTCGCGCCGGCTGTTGCCACCAGTACCGTCACAGCACAAGCAGCCAGCGTGACGCCTTCAGCCGCCAAGTTGAAGAAGTCCAAGAGCTACTACCGTAAGAACGCCAAAAGCTTGGGCAAGAAGTACAAGTTAGCCTTTGACGCCCAAACCGCTCTGAAGAAGAACGGCAAAGCTACGGTGTGGATCAACACCAAGGACGCCAAACTCAAGAGCAGTGTTAAAATCGCCATGAACTACTGGAACAAGAAGCTGGGTAAGAAGGAGTTCGTGCAGGGGTCTAAAAAGAACCATACCCTGACCTTCTCCGTCTCCAAGGCGAAAGCCACGAAGAGCGATCAGAGTGACGCCTGGTGGACGCCTAGCAATAAACGACTACAAGTTCGGTGGTCCTACTATCAGGCCGAAACCAAAAATATCGGGGTCGCCATGACCAACCAGTTAAACGATGCGTTCTACAACAAGTACGCCAACACCATTGAATCGCACGCCAAAGCCAACTTAGCAGCTAAGGGGATCACGTCTGCTGACACCGACTACCAGGACGCCTTCAACGCCGAAGCGCAATCCGTCGAAAAGTCTCTGCCGGCTTACAGTACGCTTGAAAAAGAAGTCCAAGGCGTCAACACGGTGGCCAAGAACGGCCGAATGTACGAGTACGCTAGCACGATTGCCCACGAACTGGGCCACGTGATGGGACTCAATCATTCACCGAATAAATCAGACCTGATGTACTTTGAAAGTGGTAACAGCAACGTTTACAGCTACAAGAAAGTCAAGGCCGGGTTGTCTAAATATAATCCGGTCACGAAGACCGATAAGAACCGTGCAAAACTCGCCCTTAAAATTTACACGGCTGTTCACTAAATTTAACGTCAACTTCTACCCGGAATTCAGTTCCGGGTATTTTTTATTTGCTCACCAAAATTGTCGCTTTTCACGAGCTTGCAATCTAACTGTAATCAATTGTAAATCTGTAGTAACCTGCTAGCTGGTCACACCGTGTACAATAGCAGGTAAAGACTGAGGAGGATGTCATTCATGCAAATTAAGTTACATAAATTGGTTGCCGGTATCGCGGCTTTTGCAGCTGTGTTGGCCGTTGGGGTTAGTTTGAACACGACGACGGCGAACGCTGCGGGTAAGAAAGTTGCCGATATCTCGCAATACCAAGGGAATATCAATTGGAAAAAAGCGTCTAAGGACTTAAAGTACGCGATTATTCGGGTTCAACACGGGAGTAAGGGTGACGCTGGCTACATGATCGATAGCAAGCGTAACGTCAACGCTAATGGTGCTTACAAGAACGGCGTGCCATTCGGCCAGTACATGTTTGCCGAATTCACCAGCGTTAAGGATGCCCAACAAGAAGCCAAGGACTTCTACAAGCGGAGCAACAAGCATACGAAGTTCTTCGTCTTGGATGAAGAAAAGCGGATGCCATCTGCTAAAGGTAAGGAACAAACTTACGTTAACGCTTGGTTGAAGACGATGCGTGGGTTGACCGACAAGCCATTAATCATGTACGCCGGCGAATACTACGCCAACGCACACAACCTGAACTTCGACAAGTTTGATGGTACTTGGATTGCCAAGTACAGTTCCGTTAAGCCTAAGGTCAGCGGCACGTCCGTCGACTTGTGGCAATACACCAGTACTGGCCGCGTCTCCGGTATCAGTGGCAACGTTGACTTGAACAAGGTACTTGATAGTTCTGCCGTGAATAAGTGGTTCTCCGGCAAGACCAAGAGTGCAGCTAGCTACTACAAGAGCATGACTGACGTTAGTGGTATCAAGACCAAGAAGACCGTCTACCAATACAATTCAACGTCATTCACGAAGAACAAGCGCAGTACCAAAGTTACTGCTGGGACGAAGTTGGCCGTTAAAGCCATCACCAAGAACAGCAAGAACGCCTACCGTTTCCAATTAACTAACGGTAAGTACGTCACGGCGAACCAGGCCTACGTTTCAACTTATTAATCAGTCATCTATTAAGGGTCACTGGCCATCGCCAGCGGCCCTTTTTTGATCTCATGTTTACATCCTTAGACTGGTGGATTCGCTGTTATTGAAAGCGGTTAATTATGCTATGATAAAGCTATGAAATCTTTGGGAGGGATTGGTATGCAAGGTCTATTACTCGTTAACTTAGGCTCACCGGCATCCCCAGAAACAGCGGATGTACGCGCCTACCTCAAGACATTTCTCAGTGATCGCAGTGTGATTGAAATGCCACCGGCGCTCTGGCAACCCATTTTACGGGGGATTATTCTGCCGTTACGGTCCTGGCGCTCGGCCACCTTTTATCAACACATCTGGACCAAGGAGGGATCGCCTCTCGTCGTTTATACGCAACGGATCGCCCAGCAGGTCCAACAGTTATTACCCGACTGGCAGGTCCGGTACGCCATGACCTATGGTGAACCGGACATTGCACAGACGCTAAACGATATGGTCCGTCAGGGCTGTGAACACGTTGTTCTCCTGCCTCTCTTCCCCCAATACACCCAGAGCACGCATGGTGGTATCTTCAAACAAGCTTCAGCTAGTGATGCCGAACTCCTGACCATTCGCCACTTCTACCAGGAACCGGCCTACCTCGACTTGTTGGCCGATCAGGTCTGGCACGCCTACCAGCAGGCTGATTTCGACGCCGTTCTCTTCAGTTACCACAGCATTCCTAGCGCGATGGTGGCGCACGGCGACCCCTATCCCGACGAATGCCAGGCCACGACACGCGGCGTACTCGAGCGCCTACCGGACTTACCTGCTGAGAAGGTTCAGACCGTCTATCAGTCCAAGTTTGGGCCGATGCCGTGGCAGAAACCGTACTTAAAAAATACGCTCATGCAACTCGTCGAATTGGGCAAACGAAATGTTCTAATTGCCACACCGTCCTTCGTGGCCGACTGTCTGGAGACCTTGGAGGAAGATTACGTTCAAAATTACCAGACGTTCAAGGCCAGTGGCGGCGATAACTTTCAGCTGGTGCCGCCCATGAACGACGACCCGCGCTTTGCAAAATTCCTCGCCGCGTTGGCGCAACGAAGGGCGCGTGATGGCCATGCCTGAACCTCAACGTCCCAGTCTAGACGAGGTCAACCGTAGTGTGGCCGTTCCCAACTATGGTGCCTCATTTTTCCAAAAATTTCTCGCCTATAGCGGACCGGGGGCCCTGGTCGCCGTGGGCTACATGGATCCCGGCAACTGGCTAACTTCACTAGCGGGTGGCAGCCAGTACCGCTACCAATTACTGGCCGTGTTGACGCTTTCCATTCTGGTTGCCATGTTCATGCAGACCCTCGCCATTAAGTTGGGCGTGGTGGCCCGCCGCGACCTGGCCCAGGCAATCGCCGAGCGGGTACCGACGCCGCTACGGTTCACACTGTGGATTCTCAACGAAATCGCCATGATGGCTACCGATCTGACGGGCGTGGTAGGTACCGCCATCGCGTTGAAGCTTCTCTTCGGCCTGCCGCTAGTCTACGGCATTCTGTTGACGATTGCGGACGTTCTGATTGTGCTCTTATTTCTGCGCTTTGGGATTCGACGCGTCGAATTCATTGTCTTGGCCGCCATCCTGACCGTGGGCGTCATCTTTGCCATTGAAGTCGCCCGCGCACATCCCGCCCTGCCGGCGATTCTGCGGGGCGTCGTGCCCACAACTAGCCTGTTGACGGACCACCGCCGCTTGATTCTCAGTGTCGGTATCATTGGTGCGACCATCATGCCCCACAACCTTTACCTGCATTCATCCTTGGCGCAGAGTCGGCGCTACGACTACCATGATCCTCAGCAAGTCAACGAGGCGCTGCGATTTGGCAAATGGGACTCCAACGTCCACCTAATTGCGGCGCTAATTGTCAACGCGCTACTGCTGATCCTAGGCGGCACTCTCTTCTTCGGGCGCACGGGCCAACTCACCAGCCTGCAAGCCGTCTTCACAGGGCTTAAAAATTCGGCGATTGTCGGTAGTCTGGCCAGTCCCGTCATGAGCTGGCTCTTCGCCTTTGCGCTCCTCATCACCGGATTAATCTCCTCTATCACCAGTACCCTCTCCGGTCAAATCGTGATGGAAGGTTACATTCACATTCGCCTACCACTCTGGCAACGACGACTACTGACACGATTCGTCACGCTCATTCCGATTCTCCTCATTGGGTGGCTCATCGGCTTTAACGACCGAACGTTTGAGCACCTCATCGTCTACGCACAGGTCACGTTGAGTGTGGCCCTTCCCTTTACGCTATTTCCGATGGTGGCCCTCACTGGTAGCACCCAGCTTCTCGGTGAACACGCCAATCGGCGCTGGGTCACCGCCTTAGGTTACCTGCTCACTGCCGTCATTACCGTATTCAATCTGCAATTATTACGTGATCTCTTCTAAAAAAACTCCCGACAAGTCCTGTCGAGAGTTTTTTCGGTTACTGTAACCCGGTAACCACCTGTAATGTAGCCGAATAATAATTGTGTTTTTCGATGGTCCGCGGCAATTGCTTAGCCGTCTTGTTCTTCAGTCCAGTTTGTTTCAACGTCTTCGCGGCAAAATGAACGGGGGCTGTGAACGCCGTATTTTCATAAGAATTGACCGCCTTGCCACCTAACGTGTAGACCGCGGTGATTTTTTTCTTACGATTGAAGAATTTCAACTGCTTCAACAGCGCCTTCTTGGTCGTACTATCCTTGCGAATCTTGTAGGTTTGCGCTAGCCGCCAAGGTACCCGGTTAGCATTGTAACCCACCTGATTATCCGTGCTGGATTCGATGCTATATGGTTTCACGGCCTTCAGCTTCAGACTCTTTCCCGTCACCAGGATAAAATCAGGGAACAGCCCCGTCTTGTGACGCGCACTGAGTTTCTTCACGGCCGACTGGCTACGCTTGGCTACCTTCGTCCACGTCCCATCCTTGGTGTAGGTAGCGAACGTCTTGAAGTACCCCGTCATCAGGTCGGAGGTCCGCAATTTGCTCAAATCATAACTATTTGTGGCCCAGTTGCCCATCGTCGGCAGGTAGGTCGTATGATTGATTTCTTTTTGCTTAATGGCCTTGATCAGCTTCTTGGCTGCGGCCCGGTAATTGGTGTGCTTACTGCCCCACTTCTTGTCCGCCAAGATTAAGGCGTAGGCGATATCCAAGTCGCCATCCGTTGCAGAATTTCGTTGCGAGCCCGTGCTGGTCATCTTGCCACCACGCTTGGTCTGTTGCCACTGCATGAGCGGCACCTTGCTGGAAACGCGATGCGCCCGGTAGTATTTATACATCTGGTTAAATGTCGTCTGGGTCTTGGCCCCCTTCTTGGCCGCCAGGACGGTCGCTAACATCCCGTAGCCCTGTCCCTCAGACAGCGCCGTGGTTGCGCCCTGACCGTTATTAGACTTCACGTACTTTTGCGTCTTTCCACCAACGTAGGCCTTCTTCCACTGCCGGTACTGCGTCACGGCCTGGCTGGTCTTAGCCTGTGCGGTCGTTGGTCGTAATACATTTAAGCCCATGACCAAGCCACTCACAGCTAACATACCGAGAAGGCCAGCGAAAATTTTACGTTTCTGCATCCCAAATCAGTCCCCTTTTTGATGCGTCTTTATGTTTTATTATGTAACTTTTCTCACAACTTGTCGTCCAAAATGACTCAGTCTGCTGGAAATGGCCTAGAAAAAATTAGCAAAAAAAGGCGTCCAGGAAGGGGCCCCGGACGTCAATTCTGTCTAGTCTTTAAAGATTTCCTTGGCAATGACAAATGCGGACCAAGCCTTAGGCCAACCCACGTAGAAGGCTAAATGCGTAATCACTTCGGAGATTTCATCCTTGGTGATGCCATTGCCCTTGCCAATCTTCAGGTGGGCGGGCAATTGTTCAAAATTCCCCGCCGAAATCAAGGCGGAAATGGTAATCAGACTCCGTTGATGAGCGGACAGCTTGTCCTCACGCGACCACACTTGCCCGAATAAAACATCATCATTTAACTCGGCAAATTTAGGGGCAAATTCACCTAAATTATCCCGACCAGCCGTTTGTTTCTTTGCCATTATCCGTAACCTCCTAGTCTAAAGCGTCGTAATGAGCATCGTCAACGGGTTCCAACCATTCTGGCGTGCCCGCGGTGATGGCGATGTGGCTGAACCAGCTATCCTTCGTCGCACCGTGCCAATGCTTAACACCATCTTTAGTAACCACCACGTCACCAGGATGTAAGCGCCGTGCGGGTTGACCGGCTTCCTGGTACCAGCCTTCGCCGCCAGTTACCAGTAAAATTTGAAAGCCGTTGTGGTGAATATGCCAGTTGTTCCGGCAACCGGGTTCAAACGTCACGTTACCAACCCCCACACTGACGTCGGGATCATTGACTAATCCTTGTAAGTAACTTTGTCCGGTGAAAACATCCTGATAGGCCACGTTCTTGTCGCCAGCAGGAAAAATCACACCATTTTTGACTTCTTCATTTTTTGCCAAATTCATGCACTCCTTTGCTATTCTTGGTTAAAGCGTTGCAAATAATCGTGGAAACTCTCGGAATCGGCGATGGTCTGGTCCAGCTTACCGTCGTACCAGTCAATCTTGTGACGTAGCACTTGCAGATGCATCTGTAGTTCGGCAATATCGGCCTCAGCATCATCCTTAGTTTTCTGCAACATCTCCCGGCGTTCGGGAATCGTTGCGTCGCCCTGGGCCCGCAACGTCACGTAACGTTTAAGCTCATTGAGTCGCATGCCGGTGCCCTTCAAATGTAAGATGAACCCTACCCACCGAATATCCAAATCCGTGTAGTAACGGATGCCAGCCTCATCGCGATGAGACTTAATCAGGCCCTGGTCCTCGTAGTACCGCAACGTATACGTGGATAGACCCACTAATTTGGCAAATTCGCCAATCCGATAACGACGGTTCGTCTCTACCATGTCGCCACCTCCTTCGCTTCCTAACAAGTCCTAGTAAACACCTTAGAGTGCACTTTAAGTCAAGCTGAATTTGATAAAAAATAAAAAAGCCGGACGCGCCGCCCGACCCTTAATCTATTCCAATGTCATCTGATCGATGACTAACTGCATCATCTGCTGGAACCGTTCGTCAATCCGCTTCTGCGGCAACTTCAAGTACCCCCCCAGTTCCTGCATGATAAAGCCAAACAGGGCCGAACGATACAACGTCGATTCAACTAAGTTGGGATTATCGGCCCCTTCCAGTACGTGCAGGCTCTCAAACATTTGCTTATACAAGTCCCATAAGGCTTGATGCGTTCGCTTTAATTGACGTAAGTCATTGGAATTCATTAAAATGGGCGCCAGGTGTTTTTCCTGACGACACCCCTTCCGGAATTCCTGGGCAAAGACCATTAAGGCTTCTTTTCCACCCACGCCAAACAAACGATGCATCAACCGATCAGTCAACTTATTGACGAAGCGTAGCCCCACTTGATCGAGCAAATCATTCAAACTATCCGCGTAGTTATAAACGGATTGCGGTCGAATCTCCAAGGCATCCGCTAAGGCCCGGATCGTCAGGTTTTCCAATCCCCGCTCCGCGATCAACCGGTTCGCCTGATCCAACACAATCTCTCTGGTTAATGTTCGCCGTTTTACCACGTTCTCGCCTCTTTCTGAAGTGTTCAATACTTCCTATTATACCTTGAATAGGTGTCTTAAACCAAATCAATCATGGGGCTCCCACGCTTATTTCTTCGGGCGATCACGAGAAAAAAGATCGGCTAACGACACCCAAGCCTGACCGTACCCGCCACCTATCAGACCACTGCCCAACATAGCCAGCAGAAAACTACGCGTCAGCCATGCCCGTTGCTCGGTCTTAATCTGCTTATCTTCAATCATGATTGACGCTCCAAGGCACCGGCACGTTGCGCGACCACCCGGGCGGCCAACTGGTTAGCGCGTTGAACGGCCGTCGCTACCGCATGTCCGGTCGCCAATTCAGCCAATAAACCACCGCAGTGCGTGTCGCCGGCGCCAATCGTATTCACCACCTGCGTCGCTTCGCCGGGAACCATCGTCCCCACGCCATGATCGACGTAGTAACATCCCTGGGCATCCAGCGTGACGACGACCGGTGCTTCTGTCTGAGCATTCAACCGCTGCGCGATGGCCTGGTAGGTTTCTGTGGGCGCACCCAACTGTTGAATCTCGACCGCGTTCCCATGAATGATGACGCCCGGCCGAATCAGCTGCTCGATAACTGCTGGCGCCAACTGGCTAACGCGTGGTGACGTGTCAAACAGCACCCGTAATTGTGGGTGGCGCTGCAGCGCTGTTAAAATGACCGCGGCCGCCTGTGGATCCTCCAGCTCATAACCGGAAAGATAGACGTAATCGTAGGCGGCTAAGTCGAGACGTGAAAACCACGCCGCCTGCCAATACCGTTCGACACCACTAATGGACAGAAACGCCCGCTCACCAGTGGCCTCGACAAAGGAAATATCCCAGCCGTTGTCCGCCCGTGAATCCTCTAGGCGTATCGGAATCTTCAAGCGGTCAAAGGTTGACCGCACAATTGTCGCGTGTTCGCCGCGACCAATCGGTGCCAGGAGATCGGCCGTGACACCCGCATACGTCAAGGCCCGCTGAACGTTAAAGGCCGACCCACCCACTTGCGTACTGCGCCACTCACCAGCAACATCTTCTCCACTTTGTGGCAACCGCTGAACGTTAATCACAACGTCCACATAGGCGGCGCCAATGACCAATACCCGTCCCACGTTACTCGACCTCCTCAGTCAGTCGTTTCCCAATGGGCCGTAGCACCAGCATGCAGATCACCGCCGCCAAGCCAGCGATGAATACGCCTAAGCTGTTATCCCGGAAGATTCCCTGTGCAAACGGCCCATTCCACACTGCGTTATTCGTGAATAGAAAGCCGGTCACCACCGCCACGATCCAGGAGCTGATTCCTTTCCAATTATAGCGATTGGTCGAGGACAACATCATCTCACTCACGGCATACCCCTCACGGCGATAAAGCACGCTGTCACAGAGAAAGACGGCGACCCATGCGGCTAGGCACGTGCCCAAAAAGCCCAAGAATAATTCGAAATTCCCCATAAAGTCTTCCGCCACAAAAAGCACGTAGACGGGAATCAAAATGACAATTGCCCCGTGAAGCAACAGTGAATGCGGCTGAGAAATGTGAATTCCCACCGTTTCCAGATTAATCCGTGCTGAACGCAGACTGATAATACACTGGGGAATCAATCCACCAGCGGCGACTAAGAAGTAAATCACCGTCATCCATGAAGGCAGGGCACGACTCATCACGTCAATGGGATTCGCAGCACTGGCCAGTCCCGGTTCAACAGTACTGAGGAGCACACCACCCCACATGAGGATGAATAATGGTACCGCGCCACCCAACAATGTATGCCAAAAGGTCGCACGTTGCGTGGCCTGGGGTTTAACATAGGCGCCCCAATCCGCCGCGGCCATGGACCAACTAATCCCGGAACCGGCAGCGACAATGGATACGGCCGGCCAAAACCCGCCTAACCATTTACCAGACGGTCGAGCCAGGGCCTGTTGCCAATCGGCTTTCATCAAGAACAAAATTAAGATGACGACCGTTAGCGCCCCAAAGATCCACGACAGCCAGGTTTGAATCTTGGCTAGAAAGGCTTCATCTACCAATCCCGATAGAATGACTACCCCAGCAAAGACGGCTAAGGCAATAGCCATCACTACGCCGGACTTGGCAACGTGGACGACTTGTAGGAGCGAGACCAACAGGAGGGTCCCCGTAATGACGTTGATGGCGAGCCACCCCACCATGTTGACCCAAGCAATCCCGTTGGGCAATTTATTTCCCTGCGTCCCGTATGCGGCCCGAGAGAGTTTAAACGTTGTGACACCCTCACGTTTGCCAATCATGGCGACCCAACCGGGAAAGACGAAGGACAGTGCCCCAACCAGTGAAGCCAGCGTGGCCTGAACAAACGAGAGATGATAGCTCACAATAATCGCACCGAATACAATTCCCATGATGCCGATGTTGGCCGCAAACCAATTGTAAAACAGTTTTCCCGGCGTTAACGTCTTGTCTTTCTGTGGTACTTTCAGTGTTTCCCCATTCATATTTTCCAAACTCCTCAGTTATGTATTTGTTGATTACGGCAGGCGACAATCGCCGTCACGTAGGTCGATAAATGATGCTGCGGATTCTGTTGATCGATGAGACTTCCCCACCCCAATGGCAAGCAATGGTAGCCGAGCTTAGCGCCGCAAACGGCGACGGCCATCGCCCCGATCGTATCGGTATCCCCACCAAGATTCGCCGCTAGGAGCGCACACTGCCGCAGATCACGCGTGTAGTAGGCTAACGCCAAGGCCGCCGGCACCGATTCACTCACCGCCGTACCGGTCCCCACCAGTTCGGTGAGTTGCCGGGTAAATTCGGCCGGATCGCCCTGCGTGGCCCGAGCAATCTCCAGTCCCAAGCGTAACCGGGCCTGAGGACTAGCGGCCCATGTCGGCGTCCCCAGGCGTTTGGCAGCATCACCAGCCATGATTGCCCACTCAAGAAGTGCGTCCCAATCCTGATCGGCCAACGCGGCCGTGACCGCACCGGCAATCATGGCCGCACCGCTAAAAGCAACATCCGTGGCGTGGGTCACGCGCGTGATGGCGACCACCATTTTTACCAGCTCAGGTAACTGTTCCGGCGTAAACAGCGTTCCGATCGGTGCAATTCGCATAGCACAGCCATTGGTGACGGCCTGTCGCGTGACATGCTGCGGGTCTTGGCCTGCCTGGATGGCGAGCAACGCCGCCTTCGAACTGGGACCGAGAATATTGCGCTCAAAGGCGTGGACTGATTTCGCCCAAGCTAAGAACCGTTGCGCCAAGTCAGTCGGCGAGACCTCCCACCGCTGTGCGCGCAGACTGTCTAAAATCAGCAGCGCTTGACTGGTATCATCCGTATATTGTCCCCGCAAATAGTTCATGGCGATGGTGTTTGTGCGTGGACCGGTCACAAAATCCGTGATGCCGGCGGGATATGTCCGCTGAATCTGGGCAACCGACCAGAGCTCCGTGGGCATCCCCATGGCATCTCCGATGGCCTGACCATACAGTACGCCGCGAATCCGGTCGGTCAGGCGATCTTGATTCATTTTCCCCACTTCATTCACCCCCTCCTAAAAATTGAATATCCCCACTATACCGGAAGTCGCTGACCTTGTCAGAAATGAACACTTACAAATTTATTTATATTATTATTCGTGTATATTGCCAAATTTGACTACAAAAAAACGTATAGCCCGATAAGCTATACGTTAAAAGCGATTAATCAAATTCTTCGTATTCATTGGGATCCTGACCATCCACTCGGCCATCCGCACGGTTCAAGTCGTTGATGGCACTCATTTCTTCGGGCGTCAGATTAAAGTCAAAAATGTTCAGGTTAGAGCGCTGATGCAGCAGGTTGCTGGCCTTAGGAATTGGCACAATTCCTCGTTGAAAATGCCAACGCAGGATAATCTGGCCCACGTTCTTCGCGTATTTCTTCGCCAATTTCTGAATCAGAGGTTCCTTTAGCGCCGCGCTACCGCGACCCAGTGGACTCCACGCCTCGGTCACAATGCCTCGCTGCTGGTCGGCCGTTAACATCCGCTGATTGTTCCAGTAAGGATGGGCTTCGATCTGATTGACAGCCGGTGTGACTCCCGTCTCCTTGACCAGACGATCCAGATGTTCTGGCTCAAAGTTGGAAACCCCAATCGAGCGAATCAACCCACGGGATTGGGCATCAATCAGGGCCTGCCAAGCTTCGACGTAGTGGTCACGCTTAGGCAATGGCCAGTGGATAAGGAATAAATCGAAATAATCCAGTCCCATACGATAGAGTGATTCCTGAATGGCCATGGTGGCGTCGGCATACTGGTGATATTTTCCCGGTAATTTCGAAGTCACAAAGAAGGCCGAACGAGGCAACCCAGAGCGGCGAATCGCCTCGCCCACGGCCCCTTCATTGTCGTAGTTGGTCGCCGAATCCAGACTGCGGTAGCCATCTTTAATCGCCGCTAAGATCTGGTTGACGCCCTGACCGCCACGAACTTGAAACGTGCCTAGTCCGATCGCCGGCATTTGGCACCCGTCATTAAACGTTACTGTTGGTGTATCTGTCATCAAATAACCTCCTAGTTTAATTGTTCAACTAGGATAACCTTAACGCTGAACGTCCTTAAAGGGAACTATTTTGCCGACGATGCTGCTTGATCACCTGATTTAAAATGACCGCCAAAACCAGTGAAATTGTCGCGTAGACCGCCGCACCCCAACTGATGTGATTTAATCCCACAACGCCCAGTAAACCGGAAGCCGTAGCCGAGCCCAGTGAAATGCCAAAGTTGAAGAAAATAGAATTCAACGAGGACGCCAACACCGTTGATTGTGGGTACTCTTCCTCCGCAATGTTTAAGAAGTGAATCTGAATGGGTGAGTTGATAATCGTCACAATCAGACTGAGTACCAGTAAAATTCCGAGTCCCCCGAACTTAAAGGCCAACCCAACTGGCAACACCGCCAGCAAGATCACATCGGCAATGTAAAAGCGGGGCATAATCCGTAGTCCATTTCGCTCGGCCAGCATCCCGGATAGACGGTTGCTGATAATACTCATAATCCCAATGAGGAATAACAACCAGTTCAGGCTCTGTGTGCTAAAGCCCAACGCGGTCGTCAGTAACGGCCGAATGTAGGTGTAGTACGCGTACATCGTCGCCGCCGTAAAGAGTACTAACGCAATGCCGACGTAGATTCGGCGGTCCTTAAGTAAGACCAGCTGATTTTTGATACTCCCCTGTACCTGCTCAACCTGCCGTGGCAATAACCACCCCAGCAAAACGCAGGTTACGGCACTAATCACGGAGATGAGGTAAAAGGCGTCGTGCCAGCTATAGCTGGTACTAATCGCCGTCCCAATCGGCACCCCGAAAACCGAGGCGATACTGAAGCCTGCGAAGATCCACGAGACCAGAGACGCCCGCTTCTCTCGCGGTGCGATGGAACTGGCAAACGTCATGATTAAAGAAATAATCGCGCCAGCCACCATCGCCGTCATCATCCGTGACAGCAGCAGGACCGGGTAATTCATGGCGAATCCACTCAACGTGTTCCCCACTAAGAAGATTCCCATCAGCGTCATGAGCGTCTTGTACCGACTAAAGCGACTGGTTAGCACCGTGATAAACGGCGTGCTGACCGCATAGACCGTCGCAAAGATCGTTACCAAATAACCGACCGTGGCGACCGGAATTTGATATTCCTTTGCAATGTCGGAGAGTACCCCAACCACAATAAATTCATTACACCCCAACATAAATGCCACCAGGACAAAGACGATGGCTTGCCAACGATACTTGTTCACGATATTTTCTCCTCTGACTCTCAATATTTTCACTCGCTACCTATCAGAATACACTACCTTCTAGAAAACGAGCAGTCGGACGTCTTATGAAAACGTCCCCAATAAAAAATTATTTTTCAACCGCTGCTAAACGTTGATGAACGGCAATGACTCTGTTCAAGATGACCACTAACACTAGCGAGAGCAAGGCGTATCCTGCCGCCCCGAAGCTGACATTCTGTAGTCCAACTTGCCCTAACATCAACGAAGCCGTGGCCGACCCCACCGAGATACCGATATTAAAGGAAATCGGACTCACCGACGAAGCCAGCATAGTCGCCTGCGGGTAACTTTCGGCGGCCACGTCGAGGAAGTGAATTTGAATCGGCGCCCCGGCGATTGTGACGATTAACGTCAGAATCAGAAGCACGCCAAAGCCCAGCACCTGGCTATTTAACGCCACCGGCAAAAAGAGTAACAAGGCAATATCGACGATGTAGAACCACGGGAGCGGCCGTAATCCGCCGCGTTCGGCTAGCGCTCCCGACAACCGATTACTGATGATACTCATGATTCCCAAGATGAAGAGCAACCAGTTCAGACTCGTCAGGCTAAAGCCCATGCTGGTGGTAATCAGTGGTCGAATGTACGTATAGTACGCGTACATCGTCGCCGCCATGAAGAGGTTGACCGCAATGCCAAGATACACCCGTTTATCGGTTAGAAAGACCAACTGATCCTTCACGCCACCCTTGACCTGCTGCACGTGACGCGGCAATAACCAGGCCAATAAGATATACGTGACCAGCGTAATTACCGAGATCACGTGGAAGGCCGCGTGCCAACTATCGGCGGTACTGATCGCCACCCCAATTGGCACCCCAATAACCGAGGCGATACTGAACCCGGCGGAAATCCAAGCAATCAGGACCGCCCGTTTGTCATGCGGCGCAATGTCGTTGGCAAAGGCAATGATAAAGGATTCAATGGCTCCGGCCACAATCGCCGTCATCATCCGTGCCAACAGCAACATACCATAGCTCGTGGCAAAACCGCTCAGCGTGTTTCCCACCAGGAATATCAGCATCAGCACCATCAGCGTCTTATAGCGACTAAAGCGATTCGTCAGGACCGTAATAAACGGTGTGCTGACGGCAAAGGTCGTCGCAAAAATCGTGACCAGATACCCCACCGTGGCCACCGAAACATTGAGTGATTGGGAAATATCCGAGATCACCCCAACTACTATAAATTCATTACACCCCAACATAAACGAGGTCAAAACAAAGAGGATCGTTTGGAGACGGTACTTCGACATGGTTGACTTCCTTTCGTTTACCGAGATTATCGGCGTTTTTCGTTGCCAGCGTAACCGCTAGTCTGGTTAACGCATTGGCTTTACCCTCTAGGTTACACGAGAATCAAAAAAACGGCTAGTCCCCTCAGGCAACTAACCGTTTCATTTATTTCTTAATCGTGCGAATAATTTGTTTGGCAATAATCTCGAGGTCCTGTTCCTCGTCGTGCACCAAGACTGGTGCATAATTCCGTTGAACGAGATAAACCACCAGCTGTCCACCAAAAATCCGGACAATTCCCGCCGCATCGATATCGTCTCGCAATTCACCAGTTCGTCGAAAGTTCTTCAGCAACTCACCCAAGAAGTCAAAGTCATTCGTTGAAACTAATTTACCAAAGAGTTGTCGTAGCTCTTCATTGGTCATCATTTCCATCGCCAGAATTTTCACGGCTTCAAGATTACCAGCTACAAAGTGATACCGGTCGGTCACCATAAAGCGGACCATTTCAGGCAGCGTTTCCTGTCTGGCAATTCCGGCAAAAAACTCATCCCGATACGCGGGAAAGAAGTGCTCCATTACCGGTCGCACGATGGCAAACATCAAGTCTTGCTTGGTATGAAAATACTTAAAGATAGTTGCCTGACTAATGCCGGCTGCCTTAGCGATATCCACCGTTGAAGTACCGTCAAAGCCTTCTTCCGAAAAGAGTTCCATGGCAGCCACCAACGCTGCCTTCTTACCGCGCGGCATCTTCTGCTGATCCAACCAATCGCGGTAATTGACAAAAATATTTGGTTCCACACCGCTCACCCTTTCCTCGTTGTTTGTTGATTTTCACGAATACGGATTGCCGGTCGCGGTGAGTCCGTGACCTCCGCAATCGGCAATCGACTGTACTAATCTATTATACGCGAACTGACCAGCAAACGCCTGTAGTTTTCGTTAAACTTTCCGATACCGTTTCAAACCAACCACGTTTAGAATGGTCAACCCAATCAAGAAGACCAACAGAATGGAAATATCGAAGCCCAAGTTGAAGATGGAGGTCCCCCGCATGATGACAGAATTAACGGCATCTCCAGAGTATTTCAGCGGAATCACGTAGGAAATATCTTTAACCCAATCGGCCATGGAATCTAGTGGGATAATCCCGGAGAAGAAAACTTGGGGAATCACGACTAGTGGAATGAACTGCATCATCTGGAACTCAGAGTTGGCAAACGTGGATAGTAAAATCCCAAAGGCCAACGCTACCAACGCCAGAATTAAGTTGATGACGACCACACTAGCCATACTACCAACGACTTCAATGCCCAACAGCCAAACGGTCGTCAGCACAATCACGATGGTCTGAATCACGGCGAGAATCCCGTAGCTCAGCATGTAACCGAAGACAATCGACGACCGCTTAACCGGCGTTGCTAACAACCGGTCCAAGGTTCCCGTCGTCCGTTCCTTCAGAAGCGCCATCCCGGAAATCAGGAAGACAAAGAAGAAGACGAAGAAGCCCATCAGAATTGGTAGCATTTTGGCAAAATAGCCGGTGTTCTTATCCCCATAAACATAGTGATTCGTGATCTTAGGGATCGACTGGCTGGAACTCTTGGTGGCGTGATTAGTTGACTGGGCCTTGGCCGCGGCCGCTTTTTTGGCAGCAGCCGCATTGCCAGTCGTGGTTGCTGAGGTGCTGGCAGCAGCCTGTTGTTTTTGCAATGCCTGTAACTGCGCCTGCAACTTGACTGTAGCCTTGGTACTCTGCTTCAAAGCCGATTTTAGTTGATTAATGCTGGTAGCTGTCAAAGCGTTTTTAAAGGCTAACTTGACCGTTGCCGTCTTAGTGGAATCGGTGTTAGCGTACGTCAGACTGTAGTTATGCCCGTTCTTTTTGATAATTGCATCGACTTTTTCATCGTTCATGGCCTTCTTGGCATCCCGTTTGGTGTCATAAGACTTGATCGTGACGTGCTTGATACCGCCCATTTCCTTATTCAGCTTCTGAGAAACGGCGACCGTCCCCACACTGACGTCTGTTGAAGAATTGGTATTAAAAATCACACTCATCAATAACATCACTAGAATTGGAGCGATAAACATCAGCGCTAATGTCCGTTTATCTCTGAAAAGTTCCTTCAGTACCCGATTCATAATTCCTATTGTTCTCATTGTTCAACACCCTCCGCCTTTAAAAATACGTCTTCAATCGTGGTCACCCCGTACTGCTGTTTCAATGTAGTCGGCGTGTCAAAAGCCATCACTTCACCACCCAAGAGTAAGGCAACGCGGTCAACTAATTCGGCTTCATCCATCACGTGAGTCGTAATTAGAATGCTTCGTCCTTCGTCACGAATTCGCCCTAATTCTGACCAAATCTGGCGCCGTAACGCCGGGTCAATCCCTACGGTTGGTTCATCTAAAATCAGCAATTCTGGATTACCCAATAAGGCAATGGCGAGTGATAACCGCCGCATCATCCCACCGGAGTACCCGGAAACCCGCTTGTTCAGATCAGCCGTCAAATCAACGACCTCTGCGGCGTGCATGACTTCTTGTTTCATATCCGCTTTTGCAATCCCCTTCATGAGGCCGAAGAACTTCAAGTTTTCCATTCCCGATAAAGTGTCATACAAGGCATCCGTTTGAGCCATGTAACCAATTCGGCCAAGCAACTCACGGTTGGGCATGGTGGTATCGAAGACTGTAGCGGAACCCCCGCTAGCGACCTCCATCCCCAACGTCACTTTAATGACCGTTGACTTTCCGGCACCAGATGGCCCGATTAATCCGACAATTTCACCGGGTTTTACGGTGAGGTTGATGTCTTTTAACACAGTTTGATCGCCAAACTTCTTGGCGAGATGTTGTAAATCAATAATAGTTTGTCCCATGATAATACCTCCCAAAACAAATTTTAAAAGGTGAGTGATTAATCACTTACTCAATAAAGTGAGTATATACTCACCTCGTCTTTTTGTCAATTCGGACTTGTAATTCTTTTGAAATAGGTTTAATGTGTATATACACAGTAAAGAGAGGAGCTTACCCATGACTCATCATTTCTACCAGACCTGTGCCTACTTCACGGCCGCGCGGTACATGCGGTCCGTGGAGCAACTAACCGATAAGATCTTTGCCCCCACCGGCCTGAAACCCGCCTACAGCTATATTATGATGGCCTTGGAGGATCACCATCCCCAGACCATCAAAGAACTTTCTACTAAGCTGGGATACGAACGATCCACAATTTCACGGCTAACCAAGACGCTCGCACAAAAGGGCCTAGTTAACTTGCAGGCTCAGGGCCGGGCGACCAGCATCGATCTAACGCCGGCAAGCGCCACATTTCTAGTCACCGCTAATCAGTGTCTCGACCAACTCACCGCCACGACTGACCGCCTCATGGGCCCCGACAAGGCCCCGATGACGACACTATTGACCGCTAACAATCAAAAAATTCGGGAGGACTTACAATGACCACTTATCAAACACTTGAAGTTAATGACTTGCACATTTTCTACAGAGAAGCCGGCGACCCGCATAAACCAACCATGCTGCTCCTTCACGGTTTCCCCACGGCCAGTCACATGTTCCGTGATCTCATACCAGCACTAGCTGATCACTTTCACTTGATCGCCCCGGACTTCCCCGGCTTTGGCCAATCCAGTGCGCCCGATCACAGCCAATTCATCTACAGCTTCCAACATCTCAGCGAAGTCATGACGGCCTTTCTGGAAAAGCTTCATCTAAATTCTTTCTACATGTACGTCTTCGATTACGGCGCACCGATTGGCTACTACATCGCTCAAGCCCATCCCGACTGGATTCGCGGCATCGTCAGTCAGAATGGTAACGCCTATCAAGAGGGGCTCGGCAGCAAGTGGGCGACCCGGCAAGACTTCTGGGATCACCCGACACAGGCTAAGCGAGATAGCTACCGCAACGCCTTCGCCCCCGAAACCATCAAGGGACAATACCTCACTGGGACGCAGTCAAACCGCGTCGCCCCGGACGGCTACACCCTCGATATTGCCTACACCCACACACCAGACTACGCGGAACGGCAGCTCGACTTGATTTTTGATTACCAAAACAACGTCAAAGACTATCCCTTATTCCAGCAGTATTTTCGCGAATACCAGCCGAAATTACTCGCCGTCTGGGGTAAGAACGATCCGTCCTTCATCCCTGCTGGCGCCGAGGCCTTCAAGCGCGATGACGCCAACGTTGAGGTCGATCTGCTAGATACCGGTCACTTTGCGCTGGAGACCCACGCCCAGACGATTGCGCATTTAATTATCCAGTTTTTCAACAACTAACCAACCCGACCATATTTGGTTGG